>CAYMEB010000046.1:0-24901 GCA_964389095.1 uncultured Hyphomicrobiaceae bacterium | reverse complement strand
CCGGCTCGACGATCAGGACCTTCTTGCGCTCCTCGGCGACCGGCAGCATCGCCAGCGCGATCGGCGATCCCGTGGTGCCGACTGCGATGTCGGCCTTGTCGTCGCCATAGCATTCCTCGAGCAGAGCCTTGCCGCGATCGGGCTTGAGCTGGTCGTCCTTGACGATGACCTGGATCTTGTCGCTGCCGACGCTCATCGTCCCCTTTGTGAGGTACTCGAGGCCCATCATGAAGCCGACTTCGGTCTGCTTCGCGTAAGCTTCCAGCGCGCCGGTCTTGCCGGCGATCAGGCAGACCTTGATGTCGCGCGCCTCGGTAGGCGCGGTCAGTCCGGCGTATCCGGCCGCAGCTGTCAGGCCCACGGCGAGCAGTCGTCTCGTTGCGATCATCGGCTTCCTCCTCTCGGAATGATTGTCATTCATGGCTGGCTCTCGGCGAGAAACGACCCGACGATGGCGATCTGCGATGGCGTGTTGAGCCCGGGCGCGTGGCCGCATCCCGCGATCTCGGTCATCGGGATGTCCGGGCGTCGAGCCCGCATTGCAGCCACGATCTCACCGGTCAACAGATCGCTCTCCGCGCCGCGCAGAATGAGCGTGGCGACGTCGAGGACGTCAAATGCGGCCCAAAGTTCGTAGTCGGGAGGCTGCCGCTCGAATTGACGGACGATCGCGGGATCGTAATGCGCCGTGACGCGCCCGTCGGAAAGGCTTCGCAGAGAGGTGGTCGCGAGGTGGCGCCACTGCTGGTCGGTGTGCGCACCGAACGGCGCGTAGATTTGGCGTATCCAGGCCTCGAAATCGCTCATTCTTTAGAATGCAGGCGGCGTCGCGGCATATGCGCGGATGCGGGCCACCGCGGCTTGCGGTAGGACCGGGCCGATATCGTTGATCAGAAGTCGACGGATGCGGCCGCGCAGGTTGGATGCGGCAGCATACATACCGAGCGCTCCACCCATCGAAGTGCCGATCCAGTGAAATCGCGCCAAGCCCAGGCGATCGGCTAGCCCCTCGGCGATGCGCGCGTACACCCGCAGGCAATAGTCCCGGTCCGGCTCGCTGCTCCATTGAGAAAACCCGCGGCCGATCTGATCCGGGCAGATCAGGTGGTAGGCCGGCGACAAGGCGGACGCGATGGGGTCGAAATCGCGTCCGGTCCGGGCCAGGCCATGCCACAGCAGCACCGGAGGGGCGCCGACAGCGCCCCATTCGGTGCAGTGGATCTCGTGCCCATCGACCTCGACGAACCGAGACCGCGCACGAGGCGCATCGATGTGCTGCGTGACGCCCGAATCCAACTTTTCCTCCCGGCAACGGATGGCGCCGATCCGCGGCGCTTCCGCTTTTCTAAGGCCGTCATAACTGCCGGCGGCTCAAAACGACAGGATCAGGACTTGACCGAGGGGAGAGTCCGGCTTGTCCGACAGATGGCATGGGCGCGCCGGACATCCCCCGGCGTCGCACCGAAGCGACGCCTGAATGCCCGGGAGAAGTGCGCCGGATCGGCAAACCCGCAACGGTAGGCAATGGTGGCGATGTGGACACACGCGAGTTCGGGCGCGGTCAGGGCCTGATGGGCCCTGCCGAGTCGCTCAGTGAAGATCGCGTCCTCCACCCCCTGGCCGGAGCCGCGGAATACATCGTGGAGATAAGCCCCCGAGATCCCGCAGGCTTCCGCGATGCTCCTGGGGCTCAGATCGCGCTCGGAGAGATGAGAGCGGATGTAACGCAGGGCGCGCTCCCTGTGCGCCGTGCGAGCACTGCTCTCCGCGCCCGCCGCGCCCGTTCCGGGCTCGATGATCGCCAACACGATGAGGTCGAGCAGTTGGTTCGAGAGCCGCTCGAACTCCCGCTCGGTCCAATTCTCCCGGTTTGCGACGAAGTGCTCGAAGAATGCGCCCAGAAGCGAGCAGCGTGGCGAATGCAGCGGTGCCTGCACCGCATAGAAATCCGCCAACTGCGGGACGCGCGAGGCGAGTGCAGACGGTGGGAATGCAATAGCTTGGGTGCCGTAGGCCAGTTCGGGCCAGGTGTCGTTCGGCACGGCGTGATTGACGACGTAGAAATGCCCCGGCTCCAGGATCCTGGTTCCCCATTCTGGCTGTGCCGCAAACGGCCGCGCGTAGGGCAGATGAGGCTGCAGTAGGCCTCGCCCATGCGCGAGACGTCCCGTCGGCGACGGGAAAACCCATGCCCCACGTAGTCGAGTTCGATGAAACGGATATCGGCGCGCCGCTCGACCTTCATCTGTCCGTCGAAGACCTCCGGGTCCGGACGAGAGATCTCGAAGGGACCGAACGCCGTCGCGATCACGGAAGACCAGATTTCAAAGCGGTCCGCCGAAGGCGTCTGTCGGGTATCGTGCTGCAGCAGTCGCATAGCGCCTCCACCCCTCTCCAAGTGTGGATCAAGAGGAAGCCCCGTGGCAAGCCTCGGCGCGCCGAGACTGCCCACGATCTCACTTCCCGGAGGACAACCGGGCCTCGACGAACTGCACGCGGTCCTGGCCCCAGAAGATCTCGCCGTCGGGAAACACGTAGCTGGGCGCACCGAATACACCCCGGGCGACCGCCTCGGCGGTATTGGCGTCCCAGGCGGCATCGAGGGCCTCCGGCGCCGGCATCGATGCACGCACGGTCGGCAGGTCAAGTCCGGCTCGCACGGCCGCGGCAGCAATCGCCGCCTCGTCCGCGAGGCTCTCCTCTCTTTCCCAGAGCGCACGGCCGAGTTCGTGCGAAAACGCGAGGGTATCGCGTCCCTGGATACCGGCCGCGATCACCAGCCGTGTCGCCATGATCTCGTCGGAAGGGAAATGCTTCGGCTGGATGACGATGGGAATGGCCAGATGGTCCCGCCAGCGCCGCAATTCCATGAGGCGGTACGCCTGGCGCTCCGGTGCGCGCTTGGGAAGGGGAAGGCCGCCCGTGCGGGAGAACACTTCGGCGAACCGCGCTGGCTTCACGCGCACCGTCGCACGATGGCGTTGGACCATGTCGTGGAAACGCCGGGCGCCGAGATAGGTCCACGGCGAATTGAGGGTGATGTAGTAGTCGATCGTGGTCATGAGGCCCAATCCATCTCCGTCAGGCCGCGCAGATCGCGGACCGTTCTGCCCGCAGGCATGTCGGGATACTCGTCTGGAGCGCCTGACCTGTTCACCCAGATCGTGCGGTATCCGAAGACCGTTCCGCCCGCTACGTCCCAGCGGTTCGACGAGAAGAAGCGGACGTCTGCGGGCTCGCACGCGAACGCATCGGTGACCAGCTTGTAGACCGCCATGGCCGGCTTGAAGACGCCGGCCTGGCGAACCGACAGCACATGGTCGAAGGTGTCCGCGAGACCCGCTCCGGAAACCGCGTCGACGAGCATGTCGGGATCGCCATTTGAGAGAATGGCGAGGCGATGTCCCTTGGCGCGCAATGCAGCAAGGGTGCCCGGAACCTCCGGAAAGGCAGCCATTTTGCGATAAGCCGCGAGCAGAGCGGCGCGCGCTTCGGGGGATACTCCACCGATCGTCGCGGCAGCGAAGTCGAGACTGCGTTGGGTCAACGTCCAGAACGTCGTGTCCCGGCCGGTCTGCGCGTGAATCCAGGTGTATTCCAGGTGCTTGCTTCGCCAGACCTGAGAGAAGCGGTCCCAATGCGGGCCGATCGCGTCACGCTGCCGGCTCGCGGCCGCATGCACGTCGAAAAGGGTTCCGTAGGCATCGAAAGCGAAGATCAATTTCCTGCTCATGTCCGAACCTCCCTGGCTCGCCGCGACCCATGTGACGCGCGTCAGGTAGGGCAGCGCGCTGCACCGGCCGCAATGATCGCTTCGATCTGACCGCCGTCATAACCCAGTTCGCCCAGCACCTCGCGGGTATGCTGGCCGAACAGCGGCGCCGCGTGCAGCACGGCTCCCGGCGTCTGGGAGAACTTGACCGGCAGACCGATCGTCTGCACCGGCCCCGCGACGGGATGTTCGACGATGGGAACCATCGAGCGCGCCAGGGTTTGGGGATGGGCGTGCATCTCCGCGATGGACAACACCGGTCCGGCCGGACAGCCGGTCCCAGCCAGGATCTGCAGCCATTCGTCCGTCGTCTTGCCTCGCATCCGTGCGGAAAGCTCCGCGATCAGTGTCTCGCGATTGGCCATGCGGCCTGAGTTTTCCGCGAAGCGCGGATCGGCGCCCAACTCGGGCGCACCGATCGCCTCCAGGAACAGCTTCCACGTCGGTTGTGTCGCCGCTCCGACGTTGATCCAGCCATCCTTCGTTTCGATGGCCTGATAGGGCGCATTGAGCGGATGAGCCGAACCCATCGGCCCTGGCGATATCCCAGTCGCGAATGCGATCGCCGACTGCCAATAAGTGTGCGTGATTCCGGCTTCGAACAGCGATGTGTCCACCATCTGGCCTTCGCCGGTCTTCAGTCGCCGCGTGTAGGCGGCCAGGATGCCCATGGCCAGCAGGATCCCCGCAGTAATGTCGCAGACCGGAGGCCCCACCTTCACCGGCGGACGCCCCGGTCCTTCGCCGGTCACAGACATCAGACCCGACATGCCCTGGCCGATGAGATCGAATCCGCCTTGCTCACGGAGCGGTCCGGTTCGTCCGAAACCGGTGATGGCGCCGTAGACCAGTCCCTTGTTGATCTTGCGCAGGTCCTCGTACCCGAGGCCGAGGCCATCCATCGTATCGTGCCGATAATTCTCGATCAGAACATCCGACGTGACCACCATCCGGCGCAGCACATCCTTACCCTTCTCATGCTTGAGATCGAGGGCGATGCCGCGCTTGTTCCGGTTCATCATCATGAAGGACGCCGGTTCCCCCTTGATCGCCGGGGGAACCGAGCGGCGCACATCGTCACCGCCGTTGATCTTCTCGACCTTGATCACGTCGGCGCCCATGTCGGCGAGCATCAAGCCACACACCGGCCCGGCCATGACGTGCGCCAGCTCGATCACTTTCACCCCTGCGAGCGGGCCTTGTCGTTTCATGGCGAGCGATCCTGCTGCTGTGTGGAACGCCGGGCACAGTGACGGACCTCGGAGCAATGTCAACGGTCGGCCGCGAAGTACAGCCGTGCGGGCTCAACATCATGTCCCGCCGGATGACCGGACGGATCGACGCTGCACCCCGAAGCCCGGGGACGAGGTCAAGCGACTCGCGGCGCGGGCGGCGGCTGGAGATGCCGGGCGGCGTCTCCGAACGGCTGCACGAGGCCTTCGGTCAACGAATGCTCCGTTACGCCGGTGACCCCGAACGTCAGCTTCTCCCGCTTGCGGGAGGGCACGTGGAGCGTCCCGAACATCCAATCGAAAATCGCCAGGAAGCTTCCGAAGTTCCGGTCGTAATGACGCGCGTCGTTGGAATGATGAATCTGGTGGTGTGCCGGGCTCAGGACCAGGCGACCAAGCCAGCCCGTGAACGGAATCCAGAACTGGGAATGCTGGAAATGCCCTACCAGATGCATGGCGATCACGACATAGAGCACCTGATAGCGGTTTGCCGCTTCCAGGACGCTGGCGTCGCCGAACACGTATGTGAGCGAACCCATGGTCATGCCCATGACGATGGCAAGAATGTTGTAGTAGACGAGCGTGTCGACCGGATGGACGCGGAACACCGTGAGCGGCGTCAGCACCTGCGCGGAATGGTGCACTTTGTGGAATTCCCACAGCAGCGGGACGCGGTGAGACAGATAATGATCGAGCCAATAGCCGAGTTCGTACGCCAGCACCTGCGCCACCGTCCAGATCGCGATCACGACCGACGGCGAAAGCGTGGTCGGCCCCGAAGGGCCGAATGCGTGAGCCAGAAGCCACGACGTCTGCTGCCCGATCGTCAGGCTCGACAGGATCGCCCAGCCGAGCAGGACCGCGAACACGTACGTGTTCGCGATCGTCATGAAGACGTCGAGAAGATGCGAACGCTGGCGGAAGAAGCGGGCGGCAAAGTAGAGGCGGGCCACCCTCCAGTACCGGTAGGTTCGAACATTGAACCTGCTCAGCAGTGCGAGGTAGGCGAAAGCGATGACGGGAAACGTGAGGATCGTTCCCACGTAGCCGATGGGATGCACGGGATGTGCAAGCACGCCCCAGACAAGCCCCCACGCGGCACCAAGCAGGTCGAGCGGCAAATCCATGTTCCAGCCTCACGCGCGAGGCCGAAGTCTGCACGTGCGCCGTCGCTGGAGGCACTTTAGGGCGAGGGGTGTTAACGCCTCGCTAAATCACTTGCCAGACGAGGTCCTTCCCGGCCGGGAACGGCGCGAAGTATCGCTCCACCAGGTCGGGCGTCACGTCTTCGAGCCGCGGTGGCGACCAGCGCGGGGTCTTGTCCTTGTCGACCAGAAGCGCGCGCACGCCTTCGACGAACTCGCCGTCCTCGTAGAGTCGGTTGCACAGGCGGTACTCCACAGTCAGCGCCTCTTCCAGGCGCTTATACCCGCGCGCGCGCCTGATCGCCTCGAACGTGAATGCCAGCGCCTTGGGCGACCGCGTGTCCAGATCGGCCCGGGCCTTCTGCGCCAACTCGTCGGTCGTCGTGTTCAATGCCTCCCGGATCGCGGCAACGCCGTGCCCCGAGAACAGCTTGTCGATCACCGGGCGCGCGGCCGCCAGTTTCGACGGCGGCACGGGATCGCTCAACTCATCGACGATTTCTTCGATGGTCTCAGGCCCTGGGGTCGAAAGTCGCTCGAGCAACGCCGGCAGGTTTGCGACTTTGACAAAGCTGCTGGCAAAGCCCGCCTGAATGGCATCGGAGGCGTCCATGCGGGCTCCCGTCAGGCCGAGATAGAGCCCGAGCTTCCCCTGCGATCGCGACAGGATGAATGTGCCACCCACATCGGGGATGAGGCCGATCGTGGTCTCGGGCATGGCGAGTTGCGACCGCTCGGTCACGATCCGGTGCCGCGCATGCGCCGACAGGCCAATTCCTCCACCCATGACGATGCCGTCCTGGATCGCCACGAACGGCTTGGGATAACGGCTGATCGTCGAATTGAGGATGTATTCCTCGCGCCAGAATTCCGCCGCGGCCGCGAGGCCACTCTTGCGCTCCTCGTAGAGCCAGCGCACGTCGCCACCCGCGCACAGGCCCCGGTCCCCGGCACCGTCGAGGATGACCACGGCTATGCCCGCGTCGTTGCGCCATGCATCGAGGGCGGCCTGCATCTCCCTGACCATTCCCCAGGTCAGGGCGTTGATCGCCTTGGGCCGGTTCAGCGTGATCCGGCCAGCGCGGCCCTGCCGGCCGATGACGATCTCGGGTTCGGCTGCGGTTCCCTTTGCGTCGGTCATTCGGACTTGACGGCCGGACAGCCGTCCCTTCGTTGGCGGGACAAGAGATGCGAATTCGATTATAGGCTGCTCCGACACGTCGCAAGGCCCGAGCCCTAGACGAACGATCGGGAGGCTGGCGGAACGGACATGTGGCAGGTTTTCGTAGACAGGTTCGCCAAGCTCGCCGAAAAGGGCGCTGCGCTCATCTCCTCCGTGTTCTCGCGCGAGTGCAATACGCCGCCCGAGCAGAACGCTGCATTCACGATGGCGGTAATCGCTCTGGGCGCGAAGATGGCAAAGGCCGACGGCGTCGTCGTAGGCGTGGAGGTCGAAGCCTTCGACCACGTCTTCTCCCATGCGCGTGAAGACGCCAGACGCGTCCATGCCCTTTTCGATCTGGCGCAACGCGACGTCGCCGGCTTCGAGAGCTATGCGAACCAGATTGCCGGACTTCTCGCCGATAGGCCGCACATCCTGACGATGGTCGTCGAGAGCCTGTTCCACATTGCGACCGCGGACCGCGCGCTTCATCCGGCTGAGGACGCGTTTCTCAGGCGCGTCGCGGAAATCTTCGGGATGAGCGCCAGCACCTACCGTCATGTGCGGGCGCAATTCGTCCGCGATCCCGGCAGCCCCTACGACGTCCTGGGGCTGTCGCCCCAAGTCAGCGACGGAGAGCTACGCGCGCGATATCGCCAGCTGGTGCGCGAGAACCACCCCGACGTTCTGGCCGGACAGGGTGTCTCGCCCGATCTCGTCGTCGTGGCAGATCGCAAACTGGCGGCCATCAACGCAGCCTATGCCGAGATCGCGGCCGAACGCGGCCTCACGCGCGCCGAGACGAGCGCGAGAACATGATGAGCGACAAGCCCGCTTTCGAGCCCGACAGCGCGCTCGTCGATCGTGTTTATGCAGCCGCCAATCACGAGCCGCGGCGGCTCGCCGGCGCACCCGACATGCTGGTCCTGCACTACACCGGTATGCTGAACGCTGAAAAGGCGGTGCATTGGCTCGCGTCCGCGGAAAGCCGCGTCTCCTGCCACTATGTCGTCGACGAGGTCGGTCTGGTGACTCAACTCGTCCCGGAAAGCCGCAGGGCCTGGCACGCCGGAGTTTCCTATTGGTGCGGTGAGACCGACTTGAACTCGGCCTCGATCGGCATCGAAATCCACAATCCCGGCCATGAGTTGGGCTACTGGGATTTCTCCGCCGCGCAGATGGAGGCCGTCGTCGCGCTCTGCCGTGACATCTGCCGGCGGCACCAAATCGAGCCATGCCGGGTTCTGGCTCATTCCGACATCGCCCCGCAGAGGAAGATCGATCCAGGCGAGAAGTTCCCGTGGGCCAGCCTCGCCGCGCACGGCATTGGTCACTGGGTCGCGCCATCGCCTCGGCGCGAAGGCGCCGCCGCGCTCGGCGCGGGCGACTGCGGTCCGTCGGTCGCTGCCGTGCAGGCACTGCTCGCCGACTATGGCTATCAAACCGCCCTCGACGGCGTTTTCGATGCCCCGTTCGTCAAGGTCGTCACCGCCTTCCAGCGCCATTTCCGCCCGGCCTGCTGCGACGGGCGGGTGGACCTGTCCACACTCTCGACTCTGGAGCGCCTGCTTGGATCGGCGGCGCCACGCCGGCTGCCCGATGCGCCCCCGCGTGCCGGAGTCTGATCAGGCGCGCATTTCGGCGGTTCAGGATATCGGTGGCCCCTCGGGTCTCGCCTCTCTGCAGGCGCTACAGAAAAAAGGGCGCCGCGCATGGCGCGACGCCCTGTCCCGATCGGCGGCGGGAGACCGACCGCCCGCCGTCAGAGACGATACCGGATCTGATCCGTCCAGAAGCGCTCGAGGCGAACCAGTGCCTTGTTGAGGCTCTTGAACTCCTCACCCGTGATCTGGCCGACCTGCTCGACCGTGCTCAGCTGACGCTGGTACAGCTTCTCGATCACCTTGCGAGCCTGCTGGCCTTTCGGCGTCAGGCTGACGCGGACGGAGCGGCGGTCCACGTCGGACCGCTTGTAGTGGATGTAGCCCATGTCCACGAGCTTCTTCAGATTGTAGGACACGTTCGAGCCGAGATAATAGCCGCGCGTCTTCAACTCGCCTGCCGTCAGCTCGTTCTCGCCGATGTTGTAAAGCAGCAGCGCCTGCACGCTGTTGAGTTCTGCGCCGCCGCTGCGGTCGAACTCGTCCTTGATGACGTCGAGCAGCAGCCGATGCAGCCGTTCGATCAGGCGGAGCGACTGGAGATACTCGGCTTCCACGCCGGTGGCGGCGGAAGCTTGCTGGACCGGCGCGCGGTTGCGCAGCGCATCGTACGCGATACTCATACTGTGGACCTTGCCCTGTTTCGCCTGTCTGTCTGACGCGTCCCGGTTTCTCCGGGTTGTCTGCGACAGTACGCGAGAGGTGCTAAGTACGGTTTAAGCGCATTGGTAAACCGGGAATGACTTGATAACCGAAGTCGCTACACTCGTCCGCGCAAGGCGATTTTTCGCACCGCTCAAGAGGACTGAGGATAGGTGCCGAGCGGGTAGAGGCGCGTGACATGGCCCATTTTCCGGCCGTCCCGCGCTTCTCCTTTGCCATACAAATGAATACAAACCTCTTTGTCCGCAGCGAGATCGCGCCATGCGAGGATGTCCTCCCCGATCAGGTTGCGCATTTCGGCATCGCTGTGGCGCTGCGTCGACCCCAGCGGCCAGCCGGCGACCGCGCGGATGTGGTTCTCGAACTGGCTGACGGGACACGCGTCGATCGTCCAGTGTCCCGAATTGTGCACGCGAGGTGCAATCTCGTTCACCACGAAACGGCTCGATACCGGATGATCCGGCCCAAGATCGAATAGCTCCACGGCCAGAACACCGACGTATCCGAGCGCCTCGGCTATGGTGGCCGCGATCTCGCGGGTGCGCTGGACCGCCGGATGTGGCAGCGGAGCAGGCACGATCGATCGCCGCAGAATGCCCCCCGCATGGAGGTTCTGGGGAACGTCATAGAAGGCCGTCTCCCCGTCGCAGCCGCGTGCGACGATGACCGAGCATTCCTGATGGAAGGCGAGACGCGCCTCCAGCACCGACGGCGCCCGGCCGACCGCGCTCCACGCCGCATCGGTGTTCTGGCCGGGCGCGAGCGCGACTTGGCCTTTTCCATCGTACCCGAGGCGCCGCGTCTTCAGAATGGCGGGCCCCGCGATCGATGCCAGCCCACGCGCGACGTCGGCCCCATCGGACACGGGATGAAACGGCGCGACCGCAATCCCGAGCCCGGAGATGAGCTGCTTCTCCGCCAGCCGATCCTGGGCCGCGGCGAGCGCCGCGCTGCCTGGCCGCACGGGAACGTGCTCGGCCAGGATCCGCGCCGTCCCCTCAGGGACATTCTCGAACTCGTAAGTGACGACTTCGACGCTGCGGGCGAACGAGACCAGAGCCGGCTCGTCCGCGTAGTCAGCAACCACGCAGTGAGCCGCCACGTCGAACGCCGGGCCTCGCGCGTCAGAGTAGATATGCGTGCGCAAGCCGAGCCGCGATGCCGCTACAGCAAGCATTCGGCCGAGCTGTCCGCCACCCAGGATGCCAATGGTGGAACCGGGGGAAAGTTCGGCTTTCAAGGATCGCTCAACCATCGGACTGCGGCGCTTCCGGGACCGACTTCGTCTGCTCAGACCGCAACGCCTCGACGCGCTGCGCAAGATCGGGATCGGAGATGGCCAGGATCTGAGCGGCGAGCAGGCCGGCGTTCGTCGCGCCCGGATCACCGATTGCGAGCGTCCCGACAGGCACGCCTGCGGGCATCTGCACGATCGAGAGCAGGCTGTCCTGCCCGGAGAGCGCCTTGCTGGTAACGGGCACGCCGAGCACGGGAAGGCTCGTCAGCGACGCGGTCATCCCCGGCAGATGTGCCGCGCCACCCGCGCCCGCGATGATCACCTTGAGACCGCGAGCGCGTGCGGTCTTGGCATACTCGTACAACCGCTCGGGAGTGCGATGGGCGGACACGACCTTGGCTTCGAACGCGACATCCAGGCGCTCGAGAATATCGGCGGCCCGCTTCATCGTGGGCCAATCCGAGATGCTTCCCATGATAATGCCCACCAAAGGAGCCTTTACGTCGCCTCTTGCCTGCATGGGATCACTCGAAGTGCCCGGCCACCATGGAAGTGGCCGCTGGTCGCCAGACCGCATCGTCACAGTGGATGCACGTCGTCACGCGATGATATCCGGAAGGAGCTGGTCCTCGATGGACGTAATCCTATCCTTGAGAATCAGCTTGCGCTTTTTCAACCGCTTGATCTGGAGCTGATCAGCTCCGACCGTGGTTTCCAGGGCTACGATTTCCTGATCGAGCTCGCGGTGCTCCGACTGGAGACGCGCCAAGGTCTCCCTGAGTTCGGTGTCGTCGCGGCGTTGCATGGCCGGTAGTTCGCTCCCATCGGGCCGTTGCAGGTAAGGAATCGAAGCTCTTGATCCCCTCATATCACGCATCAGAGGGAACCGCACGCCCTGGCATGCCTGAAGCGCGCTGTTCAAATCCTGTTGCGATCGTCAGTTTCGTCCTGCCGCCCGTTGGACAGAGTGACACAACCGTGACACACTCTCAGCGTCGTTAACTGTCGACACGGAGGGTTAGATGTCGCTGAGTGCACATCTTTCTGAACTGGCCGAGAAGCACCAGTCGCTCCAGCGTAAGATCGAAGAGGAATTGGCCCGCCCGGGCGCCGACGAGACCAAGATAAGTCGTTGGAAGCGCGAGAAGCTGAAGCTCAAGGACGAGATCACCAAGCTGCAGGTACAGACCAAGCACTAGGCTCGGCCCGGCGGTCGATGCTCGCGTGAGCCTACAAGAGCGAAGAGCCGCCGGACGTTCCGCAACGTCACTGATTGCCGAACGACAGCATGCCGCCGACATTGGCGAGCACGCGATCCATGTCTTTGGCCAACGTTTCCGCCGTCTCTGGCTCACAGGCCTGACCAGGGACGGTACTCTTGAACTCGCGCTTGATCTTGAGCGTTCGCCCCTCCAGCCAGTTGTTCGACGAAAACGAAATCAAGGGCGTCTCGATCGAGCGCACGGGCAGACGGCGCGGCAAGGTCAATTCCGGCGCGAACTCGATCTCGATCTCCTCAACCTGCCTGCCTGCAAGACACACGAACGGATCGCGGCGCGCCTCGATGCGCGGGCCCAACAGGAATGTGCCTGGCCTGGAATGCACCGGCAGGCCGAACGGCGTGCGCCGATTGCCGCGCAAAGGCACGGCCAGCTTCTCTGTCCATGTGAAAGTCGATTTCACGGTGTAGGGCTCGCGAAGTTCGGACGGGCTCGCCACCTCGAAGGTTCCGGTTCCCGGCGTGCGCTGGGCCTTCAAGAGGGCTTCCGCAGCCTTCTCGGGGCCACTGGCCTGGATCCGCAAGGCGGCAGTCCGCAGCGCCGTGGCGAACAAGCCCGTGGCAGCCTGGGTTGTCGAACCTGAGACACTGCCGTCTGCTGCAATCGCAATGCGCGAGGTGGTCACGAGCCCATGCTCACTTGCCGCTAGGGGCGGCGTTCGCGCCTGCCTGACACCAGCCTTCGACACGAGAAGAACCGGTTTGTCGTAAAGCTCCTGCGGCAATACCGGGAACGCCGTGAACGCCGCCGATGGATCGCTGTAAACACCCAGGTCCGGAAGATGCAGAATGACATGGTTCAGGTTGCCGGGAGGATATCGGCCGAGTTCGTAGGACGTCCCAAGGTTGATCAGCGCATGCTCAGCGCGGATACCTCTCGCTTCAAGCAATGCCGAGGCCAGGGCGGCCAGATCACGGCAATCGCCCGAGCGCCGCTCCAGAATCTGATCCGCCGATGCCGGTTCCCACGGCGTCCGCATGATCTCGCTGCCCACATGGCGGACGTAGCGCTTCATCCAGCGGTCGATCGCTTCGGCTTCGTCACGCTTGCTCGTCAACCCATAGGTCAATTCATCGGCCAAGGATCTTATGCGATCACTTGCGCTCACTCGCGGGGCCGCCTCCCGCCAGTAGAGCGCGCCGAACTCCTCGTAACTGTCGAATGTGGAAATGGAGAAGCCCGGCTCGCGATCAATCGCGGCAACCGCACCGGGCTCTTCGGCCAACGCAGCTGCGGCACCTGCGTACGTGAAGCGGTGGCGCACCGATTCGCCCGAGTTTTCACTAGCGTAGGAGACTGATGTGCCGCGCATCGCAACATGAAGTACGATGCCATTCGGGGCGACAAAGGTTTGTGAAACGTTGCCCCAAGGCTGATTGCGAGGAAACACGGAGTTGTAGGCGAAATGGCCGGGAAAGACCGGACGGAGCTGGCGCCTGACCGTGGTCAGTACCAGCGTGTCGCCGACAGCAACGTCGGGAAAGGCCACCGTCGTAGCTGCGCTTTCTCGAACCGCACCGCCTCCCGGATCGGACGCGACTTCACGAGTGCTGATGGCGGATTGCGCGACGAGCACCTTGCGGCCGTCCGGCTTCTGCGTGAACGCCTCGGCGATCTCCAGCGCTTCCACGACCTTCTGGTGCGTCACGATCTGATGGGATGCCGTGCGGATACCGGCTTCGGAACGGACCAGGATGCGGGAGGTGTGGCGGGTCACGCCGGTCGCGTCGGCGCCGATCAACACTTCGGTCTCGACGTCGATCCGCACGGCCTGTGCGCTCGACGGGGTTGCCGCAGCGAACGCAGCCGAAACCAGGATCGCGATCAGAACACAGACAAAGGACAAGACCGACCTCATCGTGTGTCCCCTTCTGCAAGCGCCAGCCGTTCGAGAGGGGACTTTGCCAATCGTCCTTGTCGTGCACAAGGCAACGCCCCGGCTACCCACGGGTTTCAGGTGCCTGGCGATTGCAGCTCGAGGCCGCGACGGGCGCCTGGGCCGTTCCCGCCCTGGACATCGAGCGCTCACGCCTCCATTAGAAGCCTGGATTCGAAACGTTCTTGCGGTGCAACACCGTGGTGAAACCTCCCGCCACCATTTCGCTGACCACGACTCGCGGCTTCGCCGACTATGCGCTGCTCGACAGCGGCCACGGACGCAAGCTCGAGCGATTCGGGGGTTTCGTCTTCGACCGTCCCGAGCCTCAAGCGCTCTGGGGCCAGCGCCTGCCGGCCAGTGCCTGGCTCAAGTCGGATGCCGCGTTCAAGAGCAGCGACGAGGATGGTGATTCAGGCAAATGGCATCAACAAAAACCCATCCCCGGTTCATGGCCGGTCGAGGTGCTCGGGGTGACGCTCTTGTGCCGCCTGATGGCGTTTCGGCACCTCGGGCTGTTTCCCGAGCAGTACCCACATTGGCAATGGATGCTGGAGTGTCTCAAACTGATCTCAGAGGAGCGCCCCAGGGTACTCAATCTCTTCGCCTACACCGGCGCCGCCTCGCTGATAGCAGCAAAAGCAGGCGCTGAAGTGACCCACGTCGATGCGTCGAAGCGGGCAATCGCCTGGGCCAAGGAAAACCAGGCGGCCTCGGCGCTCGGCAGCAGCGGCGTCCGCTGGATCCTCGACGACGCGCGCAAGTTCGCGGCGCGCGAGGTTCGGCGCGGCCGCACCTACCACGTCATCCTCGTCGATCCGCCGAAGTTCGGCCGCGGCCCCGACGGCGAAGTCTGGGACTTCTTCCAGCACGCGCCCGATCTCGTTCGCGACTGCGCGAGCCTGCTGGCGCCGCAGAACAGCGCCCTGATCCTCACATCCTACGCGATTCGGGCGTCGTCACTCGCCATCGACGGTCTGGTGCGGGACCTCCTCGGCCAGCGCGGTGGGGCCTTCGAATCGGGAGAACTCGCAATCGAGGAAGAAGGAGCCGGGCGACTGCTGCCGACCTCGCTCTACACGAAATGGTGGGCTTGATGGCGAACCGCGTCGCGATATCGAGCCTGCAGAACGATCGGATCAAGGCGATCCGCGCGCTCGAGATGCGCAAGGTGCGGAAGGAGACGGGGCTGTTCGTGGCCGAAGGTGTCTCCGTCCTCGCAATGGCCATGGAGCAGGGCGTACCGCCCCGAACGCTGGTCCTGCTCGCAGGTTCCGCCGAAGACGGCATGGCGCGTCGGCTGGTCTCCTGGGCCGAGGACTGCGGCTCCGACATCATCGAAGTCAACGGCCCCGTGCTTGGGAAGCTCGCCGCCAAGGAAAATCCCCAGACGATGCTGGGTGTGTTCGAACAACGCTTCGGGATCGCCCCCACTCCATCACTGCTCGCGCCGGCCCAAACCTGGATCGCGCTCGAGGAGGTTCGAGACCCCGGAAACCTCGGAACCATCATTCGGACCGCTCACGCCGCGGGTGTTGCGGGCATCCTTCTGGTCGGCAACTGCTGTGATCCTTACTCCCGCGAGTGCGTGCGCGCGAGCATGGGCTCGATTTTCGCGGCGTCGCTCGTTCGGATCACCCCCGAGCAGTTTCTGGCGCTCCTCGGCAACTGGCCAGGGGACAGCGTCGCGACCGACCTGGAAGCGACCACGGACTTCCGCGCCGGCAGATTTCGCGGTCCGGAGCTGGTGGTCATGGGAAGCGAGGGGCCGGGTCTGCGACCGGACACAGCCCAGGCGTGCAAACGGCGTGTGCGCATTCCCATGGCGGGCACGCTCGACAGCCTCAATCTGGCTGTCGCGACCGCGCTGATGATCTATGAAATTCGACGTGGCCGCCTCTGAGCGAGGCGGCCAGGTTCGGCAGCCAGATGTCAGATTACGAGCTGGACAGCGGCGGCATGGATTGTCCCGACCCGCCGGACGCCTTGGCGCCATCGGCGAGCGGATTCTCGGAACGCCGAGACTTGCCCTCGAAGAACGCACCCTGCTCGATCGCCAGGGATTGATGGAAGATGTCGCCCTCGACCTTGCTGGACGACTCCAGCGTCACGCGGTTGCCGCGGATCGATCCCATCACGGTCCCCTTGACCACCACGTCATCGGCAATGATGCCGCCGGTGATCCTGGCGCTCGAACCCACGACGACGCGGCTTGCGTTCGTGTCCCCCTGGATCGTGCCCTCGATGTGCACCTCACCCTTCGACTGGAGGTTGCCGTTGACGGTCAGATCCGGGCCGATCACGGACGCGGAAGAGGAAGGCGGCGTGGCGCCGATCAGCGGGCGGGGGGCGGGATTGCCCTGAGGCGGAAGGCCGGGCTTCGGCGTGGGGATCGGCGCAGTGGTCCGTACTGGATCAGCCGAGGGCTCGGTCTTCTTGGTGAACATGACGCATACCTCCACACATGACGAGCCGGGCGACGCACTCCCGAGCCCCATAAACATACTGCGATCTTGAAGCCGGGCTTCCCCCAACCCCAGGCAGAAACGGGTCTATCACGAAACATTTCGGCCCTGGTAGGGCCATTCGTTTCGAACCGCTCACGTCATGTTGCGAACACGCCACGACCGCTCGAGACAGAGGCGATGACGCTAGCGGGGAACACCGAGTGCCGACAAGGGCTTGTAGAACCCAGGCGTCAGCCCTGCCTCGGAGCGCGCCTTGTCGTTGAACGGGGGCTTGATCGAACCCCGGAAGTGGCGCCGGACGAGCGCGTGGAACGTGGGTTCGGGCGGAAGCCCTTGTCGTTCGCACAGAAAGCGGAACCAGCGCGCGCCAAAGGCGACATGGCGCTTTTCGTCCCGGTAGATGATCTCGATAATGGCTGCCGACGCACTGTCTCCCGCCACCTGCAACTTCTCGATCATCGACGGGGTGACGTCGAGCCCGCGGGCCTCGAGAACGAGGGGAACCACGGCGACGCGGCCCATGAGATCGCCGGCGGTCTCGCGGGCGGCCTGCCAGAGGCCGTCATGCGCCGGCAGATCACCGTACGCGGCGCCGAGTTCGCGCAAGCGGCGATCGAGCAGATCGAAATGCTTGGCTTCCTCCAATCCGACCTGGACCCAATCGTCGAAGAACGCGGCCGGCACCGGCGCGCGTGAGAACCGGCCGACGAGATCCCAGGTCATGTCGATGGCGTTCAGCTCGATATGCGCCAACGAGTGGAGCAACGCGATCCTGCCGCGCTCGCCCGTCGATCGCTTGGGCATCTCGCGCGGTGGGAGCAAGATAGGCCGATCCGGCCGGCCGGGACGATCCGGCATGCCCGCCGGATCGCTCATGTTTCCAAGGGACAAGCGGCCGCCGAACCAGTCCTTGGCGGCCGCCCGAGCCAGCCGGACCTTCTCGGCGGTAGCGGTCGCCGACACGATGGCCCGGGCCGCCCCGGCGAGGCTGACGGGAACGCCATTGGCCGGCTCCAGCATGGCCATGGCCGGGCTCAACCCTTTATTTCTCGTGCGGCGGCAAGGACTTCCTCCGCATGGCCGGGAACTTTGACCTTCCTCCAGACCCCGGCCACCTTGCCTTTGGCGTCGATGAGAAACGTCGAACGATCAACGCCCATGTACTTGCGGCCATACATGGATTTCTCGACCCAAACCCCGTAGCTCCCGCAGACCGCCTTATCCTCGTCGGCGGCCAGTTCCACCAGCAAATCGTGCTTCTTGCGGAAGCGAGCCTTACTGGCCACCGGGTCGGGCGAGATGCCGACCACCGCGACACCGAGCTGCCGGAAATCACCGATCAGCCGGGAAAACTCTCGGGCCTGCGTGGTGCAGCCTGAGGTGTCGTCCTTCGGGTAGAAATAGACCACCACCGGGTGCCCTTTGTGGGACGACAGAACGAAGCGGTCGCAAGCATCGGTGGGCAAATCTATGGCAGGCGCTTTTTTTCCCAGGAGAGTGTCCGTCATGGTGCCTTCCTTTGGACTATTTTGCCGTATCAGTTGGCTCGGCTCATCGATTCTGACACGAGGAGTCGAGGCAGACATCGGCCCGGATGGGCCGCTGTCAGCGCTGGACGAGGTCGCTTCGGCGTCCTGACTCAAACGCGAGGCGTTCGCAAGGCCGTAGGCGAGGCGGGCATTTGACGACGGGCGATGCCCAGGATCGAGACGACGGAGTACCGCGGACCTCTGCAACGGGCAGGTCTGGCGATCGCGGTGTCGCACCTCGGTCCCGTCCTCGTACCACCACGGTTCCGCTGAGGCACAGCAAAGCCAGTGGCAGCCGCAGCGCCGGAGGTAGAACCGGCACGCGTCGCCTCGTCAGGTTTGCCGTCGCGCTCCTGGTGCTGGTGATCATCATCGGCTCCGCTGCCGGAGCACTCTACCTGCGGCTGTCTCGTGGTCCCATCGGGATCGATTTTGCAGTTCCCATGCTGGAGCGGCAGATCGCGGCCGAGATGGGGGTCGGCAGTGTCAAAGTCGCATCGCTGCACTTGCAGCTCAACGACAGCGGCCGGCTCGGGTTCGGCCTGACCAACCTGCTCGTGCTCGATCACGCAGGGCAGCCGCTGGTCCAGGTGCCGCGGGCCGGGGTGACGCCGAGCTGGCGCGCGCTGCTTTCGGGCACGATCGCAATCGAGCGAGTGGATCTTGTTTCGCCGCGGATGCAGGCCATGCTGCTCGATGACGGCACGGCGAGGCTCAGCTTCGCGCGAGGTCCAGATACGGCGGAAATCTCGTCCACGTCCTCGGGACGCGGGGAGCCGAGCCGGCCGCCGCCGCCATCACAACCCCAAGCCTTCCGCGAGGGGCAGCAGATCGACCTTGTCCGCGTGATGACGCAGATCTCGGAGCGGGCTCGCCGCGGAGAAACGTCGACCGCGTACCTGAGATCCATCGGCATGCGGCAAGCAACGATCCTGGTCGACAGCGGGTCCCGCAAGTCGATCTGGAGGGTACCCGAGTTCCGGCTCGATCTGCGCCACCGCTCCAGCGGGTCGCGGGTCTCCGGGGGAGCCACGGTCGAGTCGCTGACCGGACCGTGGACGGTCGGTTTCTCGCTGACGGAACCGGTCGATTCCGATTCTCTCGACATCTCGCTGACGATCTCCGGCCTCAACCCGCGCGGGCTCGCTCGGCTGGTGCCATCACTCGTGCTTTACGAGGGCGTCGACATCGGCTTGAGCGGCCAAGCCAAGATCGAGCTGACACGGCAAGGTCTCGTGCGGTCGGCGAGCCTGGGGCTGCAGGCTTCGGCTGGTCGGGTCTTCGCTCCCGGGATGGGCGCCTCGATCGCCATCGATCGCGGCCACCTCGACGTTTCCTACGACGGCACGGCAGGGCGACTGTCGATCGCACGTGCGATGGTCGGCTTCGGTCAGAGCCGGATCGAGCTGACCGGCGTCGCAGAGCATTCGCCGACGAGTTCGCGCACGCCTGCCGAATGGACATACGAGATCCGCTCCCTCGGCGGCGCGATCGCGGACGACACCGCGGGCAACGCCGTCATCCCCGTCGATCTCCTGCGGGTTCGCGGCACGGCTGCGCCGGTCGAAGGGAGGCTCACGCTGGCCGAACTCGTTTTCCGCGCGGCGGGCACCGAGATCACCGCCCAGGGCGACGTCGTGGCTGCGGGCATAGCACGTCGGATCGGGCAACCCCTGCAGGGCGTCCTCGAAGGCAAGATCGGCGCGATGTCCGCGAAGACCTTGACGGCGCTCTGGCCTCGCACACTTGCTCCAGGCGCAAGAGCCTGGATCGCAGACCGCGTATCCAAGGGCAACGTGACGGGCGGCAGCTTCAAGCTCGCCTCCAGTTCGCAGCCGGCGGCCAGTGAAACCGGCGAGCCAGCCTCGCGTTTCTCGCTGGCCTTGGAAGGAAGCAATGTCGAGCTGCGGCTCGCCCAAAAAATGCCGGCACTCGAAGCGCCGAGGGTGCTCGTCCGCCTCGAGGGGGCAACATCCGAGGTCACGGCTCCCGACGCCTCCATTGCCGCCCAGGACGGGCGACGCGTGCAGTTCCGGAGCATGCGCTTCACCTCGGTCGACACGGCTGCCGGGGAACAACCGACCGGCGAGATCGCTTTCAGGGTGTCCAGCTCGCTGACTGCGATCGCTAACCTGCTCGACCGGGAGCCGTTGTCGCTGCTCAAGAGCCATCAGATTTCGCCCTCCTCTCTGGAAGGCAAGGTGGAGGGCAATATCAAGCTGGTGCTGCCGCTCGCCGACAACGTGCAGGCATCCGAGATCCGCTCCGACGGGAAACTGAGAATTTCCGATCTGCGTGTCAGAAACGTGCTGGCGCCCTACGACGTCTCCGGCGGCACCTTCAACATCGACCTGGCCGAACGCGCGATCGATATCCGCGGCGATCTGCTTGTTCGCGGCGTGAACGGCAAGCTGAACTGGCAGTACCTTCTCGATGCCCCGGCAGATCAGCAGCCACCCCTGCGGCTCACCGCCACGCTCGATGCCACGGACAGGACCCAGCTCGGCATCGATGTCAACGACGAGGTCTTCGGCGACCTGCCGATCGAGGTGACCGTGCAGCGGGACGGCGCCGGCGGTCTGAAGGCCCGCGTCCGCGCCGATCTGACGAAATGCGAGCTGAGGCTGGATACGATCGCCTGGAAGAAACCGCCCGGACGCGCGGCAACCTTCCAATTCGACCCCGTCCGCGTTCAGCCTCCCGGCCAGCCCCAGCGGATCGAACTGCAAAACGTCCGGCTCGTCGGCGACGACGTCGCCGTCGAGGGGTCCATGGTGGTCGGTCCCGACAACAAGCTGCGGGAGTTCGCATTTCACGACTTCTCGGTGAACGTCATCACGCGGGTGGACGTCCAAGGGAAGCTGCGCCCCGATTTCGTTTGGGAAGTCCGCGCAAAAGGTCCGACATTCGACGGCCGCGACCTCTTCAGGTCGCTGTTCAACGTCGGGCAGGCGGAAAGGACCTCCGGGAAAGTCCGGCCGGGCCTCGATCTCGTCGCCGAAGTCGACACCGTAGTGGGCTTCGCCGACACCAGCCTCAAGGGGCTGAAACTGAGCGCCAGCCGCAGGAACGAAAAGTTCGTGGCCCTCGACGCTCGTGCCACTCACGAGGATGGGAAGCTCTTCGCGGCGGTGATCCGCAGCGAGGGAACGAAAGGCCGCACATTGCTCGCCGAAAGCAAGAATGCGGGACACACCTTCAGGATCGTCGGCTTCTATCCAAACGCCTCCGGCGGCAGCATGAATCTGGAAGTCGCACTCGACGGCAGCGGCGCCAACGAGCGAACCGGAATCTTGTGGGCGCAGGATTTCGCCATCCTGGGCGACCCGGTGGTGAGTGAAGTTCTCCAGAACGCCGACCAGTCCACCGCGCAACCGGCGGCGGCTCCCAAGCGGCAGGTCGTCCGCCAGCAGTTCGACTTCGAGCGTCTCAAGATTCCGTTTTCTGTGGGTTCGGGTCAGTTCGTCTTCAACGACGCCTACATCCGCGGTCCGCTGATCGGGGCGACGATGCGCGGCAAGGTCGATTTTCGCCAGCAGTCCGTCAACATCGGCGGCACCTACATTCCGCTTTCGGGCTTGAACTCGGCTATCGGCGCAATTCCGGTGATCGGTCTGCTGCTTGCGGGTCCCCAAGGCGAAGGCGTGCTCGGCATCACCTTCGCCGTGCAGGGCTCGCTCAGCGCGCCGCAGGTCGTCGTCAATCCGTTCTCGCTGGTGACGCCCGGCATCTTTCGTGAAATCTTCCAGATGGCGCCCGAACAGTTCCGCGTGGTGCCGCGGAACGATGCGCCTGTCGCCGCGAATCCGAAGCGTTCCGAGCGCACCGTGCGCAACTCCAGCACGCCGGCCGTACCCGCCCCTGCACCTGCAACGCCACCGCCGGCAACGCAAACAAAAACCTCGCCTCCGGCACCTACGACACGTCCGCCTTCGAAACCCGCGGCCAAACCCGAAGTCTCCTCCGGATGGTCGAGCGAAGTTCGCGTTGCGCCCAAGACCGCACCCTAGTTCCCGCCCGGAATGGCGTCTGTGCGCTTGATGCTCGGTGCCGGCTCGCTTAGGGTGCGCTCCATCACAGATTTTCTCCGAAATCACCGGCTTTGTTACGCCGCCCCCGGAACACGTTCATGCGCCCTTCAAAACGCCGTCCCGACGAGCATCGACGCGTGTCCTTCGAACGCGCGATATCGATGCATGCGGAGGGCTCGTGCCTGATCAAGTTCGGCAATACCCACGTGCTATGTACAGCCAGCCTCGAGGAGCGGATTCCGCCCTGGCTGAAGGGGCAGGGCAGGGGCTGGGTGACAGCCGAATATTCGATGCTGCCACGCGCGACCAAAGATCGAACCCGTCGCGAAGTGACCACCGGGCACCCGTCCGGTCGCACCCAGGAGATTCAGCGCCTGATCGGCCGCGCCTTGAGAGCGGTCGTCGATCTGAAGGCGCTCGGCGAACGGCAGATCTCGATCGACTGCGACGTGATCCAGGCCGACGGGGGTACCCGCACGGCGGCGATCACCGGTGCGTGGGTCGCACTGCACGATTGCATCAAGTGGATGCGCGCCCGCGACATGGTCAAGGAAGGCGTTCTGCGGGATCAGGTCGCGGCGATCTCTGCCGGCCTTTACGGTGGCCAGCCCGTCCTCGACCTCGACTATGCCGAGGACAGCGAGGCGGACGCCGACGCCAACTTCGTCATGACCGGCGCAGGCGGCATCGTGGAGATTCAAGGCACGGCGGAAACCACGCCCTTCTCGCAGGAGCAGTTCGACGACCTGTTGCGGCTGGCGCGCAAGGGCATCACGGAACTGGTATCTCTGCAGAAGCTCACGGTCGGTTGAAGTCAAAAAGGAAGCGCCGGTCCCGGGACCGGCGCTTCGTTCTTCTTCGCACTCGTTTCCCCAGACCCGCCGAAGCGGCGGGCTACATTCTTCCTGTTATCGCCCTTACGATCTCTGGGCCCGACCACAGGCTCGGGAACGAGCGCTCGATCTGGTTCCAGCCGTCCCACATCATGCTGAGCGCGACCCACAGAATAACGATCAGACCGATCCAGGTGATCCACGGGTACCGGGCGAGCAGCGACGCGATGTAGTGAGAGGCCACGGCCATCAGCACAACCGCGACGGCCAGACCGATGATCAGGACGAGCGGAGAGCCCTTGGCGGCGCCGGCCACCGCCAGAACGTTGTCGAGCGACATGGTCACGTCGGCCAGAACGATCTGGGTGACGGCCGAGCGGAAGGACATCGGCTTCGCCGGCGCTCCGGCCTTTGCCAGAGCTTCCTCGGAGAACTCATCCGGACTGTGCTGGCCCTCGCGGATCTGCTTGTACATCTTCCAGCACACGAACAGCAGCAGCAAACCACCCGCAAACGTAAGGCCGACGATTGCAAGGAGCTGCGCCGTCACTGCAGCGAAAGCGATGCGCAGGATGACCGCGCCGGCGATCCCCCAGAAGATTACGCGCGCGCGCATCTCGGGAGCCACCTGCGAAGCCGCAAGCCCCACTATGATGGCGTTGTCGCCGGCAAGAACGACGTCGATCAGTATGACGTTGACCAACGCCACGCCATTGGCTGCGAACCACTCCCAGATCATTCAATCCCCAGAGACATTCCGAGCCCGCTCATTGCGCTGCGGGTTGAGCGCCGGACCATGACGTCCGCGTCGGTCGCTCATTTGGAGTATGGTCGGTTGATTGGCAAGGCCGATTAAAAGCAAAAAAGGCCGGCGCCCGTGCGTGCGCCGGCCATGGAGCGATCGGAAAAACCGATGCGTGTCAGCGCTTCGAGAACTGATAGCTGCGGCGCGCCTTCATGCGGCCGAACTTCTTGCGCTCGACGACGCGGCTGTCGCGGGTGAGGAAGCCGCCCTTCTTGAGTACGCCACGCAGATCCGGCTCGAAGTAGGTGAGCGCCTTCGAAATGCCGTGGCGCACCGCGCCGGCCTGTCCGGAAAGACCGCCACCCACGACCGTGACCATGACGTCGTACTGGCCTTCACGGTTCGTGACCTTGATGGGCTGCTGGAGGAGCATCTGCAGCACCGGGCGCGCGAAGTACTTGGTGTAGTCCTTGTCGTTGACCGTGATCACGCCCTTGCCGCGCTTGATCCAAACGCGGGCGACGGCGTTCTTGCGCTTGCCGGTCGCATAGGCCCGACCAAAGCGGTCGAGCTTCTGAGTGTGAGCGGTTGCCTGGGTGGCAGCGGCCGGATCGGTCGCGGCCGAAGCGCGGAACGTGCCGAGATCACTGAGCGAACGGGTTTCGGTTGCCATGATACGTCAGTCCCTCGCGTTCTTACGGCTCATCGACTTCACGTCGAGCTTCACGGGCTGCTGCGCCTCATGGGGATGAGCGGCGCCCGCGTAGACCTTCAGATTGCCCATCAGCTTGCGCCCGAGCGGGCCGCGCGCCAGCATCCGCTGCACGGCCTTCTCGATCAAGCGGCCCGGAAACTTGCCTTCCAGGATCTGGCGCGGCGTGCGCTCCTTGACGCCACCGGGATGCCCGGTGTGCCAATAGTAGACCTTGTCGTCCTTCTTGCGGCCGGTGAAGACCACCTTGTCCGCGTTGACGACGATGACGTTGTCCCCGCAGTCGACGTTCGGCGTGTAGGCCCCGCGATGCTTGCCCTTCAGGCGCATGGCGATGATGGAGGCAAGTCGCCCCACCACAAGGCCCTGGGCGTCGATCAACACCCACTTCTTCTCCACTTCGCCCGCTTTGGCGAAGCGCGTGCTCGTGCTCAGTTGCATGATTGTTTCCTCGACGTCGTCCCGCCTCGTCCGGCAGGACCGGTGCTCGAAAGACGGGGGCCGCACTCGGCCCGGTCGTGCTCGAAATAGGTCACCCGACCCACGATGTCAAAG
>CAYMEB010000045.1:0-24978 GCA_964389095.1 uncultured Hyphomicrobiaceae bacterium | reverse complement strand
CCACGCCCGATCCGGCGCCCGCCCCGGCACCTGCGCCCACCCCGGCACCTGCGCCTGCTCCGGAACCACCGCCGCTGCCGCCGCCGTTGCCCCCGCAACCGGCGCCCGCACCAGAACCCGCCCCCGCTCCAGCACCGGCGCCTGCCCCGGCTCCGGCTCCGGCTCCGGCTCCTGCCCCTGCTCCTACGCCGCAGCCGGCGCCCGAGCAGAAGGCCTGGTACAGCCGCGCCTGGGATACCGTCAGCGGCTGGTGGGGGGGCTGGAAGAAGTGACCAACCTCGCCGCAATCTTCGGCGAGAATTGACGAGTGGCCCGGCCGTCGGAGCCGGGCACCCTGGGAGACGCGCGATGCGTTCGTTTCGACTGATCGTGATGCTGGCGGTCGGCCTGGGACTGGCCCCGCAGATGGTTTTGGCCCAGTCCCAAGCCGAAAGAAACCAGCAGGAGTCGCTGCGGCGCCTGCTCGAAGAGAAGTACGGCAATCGGCAGCCGGCTCCGGCGACCCGCTCGCTCGGATCACCTCGGTCGTCGGGCAACAACAACGACGATATCCGGATCATTCTTCCCGATGGCACGATCCAGAAGCCAGGTGGAACCGGCCGCGATCAGAGGTCTGACCTCGGCACGCTGCGCGGCGGCGTCAATCTCGCGGCCTCGCTGACAGGCGCGCCAGCGGTGAATGCGGACACCGCGACCCAACCCCAGTTGCCGCTCGTCCTTGCCCAGGCAGGGCAACAGCAGGTCGTGAGCCAGAACAGTTACGTGATCCAGCTCTCGCTCAACGCGACCAGCGCTCAGATCGACGCGCTGCTCGCGAAGTATGGCCTCGAAGTCGAGCGCTACGTGGCGTCGCTGGGCTTGCTCTACGTTCGGTCCAAGAGCCGTCCGTCGGCCTCGACCCGCAGCGTCGGCAAGGAATCGCTGCAGAGCCTGCTCGAGCCGCGGATCATCGTCGATCTGCGCAAGGAGCCGATCGTCGACAGCGCCTACGTCAACTCCTCGATCAATACCAAGTCGGTGCCGCGCGGCAGCGACGTGAAGGCCCCCAATCAGAAGGGTTCGCAGACCCTGCGCTGGCATTGGCAGGATGGGACCGACGACGGCAATTGGGGCCACAAGGCGATGCGCATGCCGCCCGTGTGGACGATCCTCAAGCAGGTGCGCGCCAGCAGCGTTCAGAGCCGCCCCGCCTCGATCATCTTTCTCGATGTCGGCTTCGGTCCTCACCCGCAGCTGAGCTTTGCGGAGGTGCAGGGCAATCTTCCCGCCGGCGCGCTCAACGCGGATTGTGGACGCAGCCACGGTACGCACGTCGCCGGCATCGTCGGGGCGACGTTCGGACAAGGCAAGGGCATCGATGGAATGGTGCCGGGCGCGCGCCTTGCAGCCGTTCCGGTCAAGAGCGGTCTGCTGGAAGAGGCGCTCGGCGACGGACTGGAAGATCCCACCGGGATTCAGACGACATACTTCTTCCAGGCCATCCTGGATCTCCAGGACTACGTCGACAGCCTTCGCGAGCGCCAGTTGCTCTCTCCCAACCACCGCCATGTGGTCAATATCTCGCTGGCCTACAACTGGGGCCGCGTGAGCGGGTCGAACAAGGTGCGTCCACCAGATCTCGCCGCCGTTCGCAGCCACGTCCGCGAGCATGCGAAAACGATTTACCGGATGGTCAATCAGGTCCGCGACAGCGTCCTGTTCGTGGTTGCAGCGGGCAATGACAGCGATGGAGCGGCAGCGCCGAGTTCGGCCGATCTCGCGACCCCGTTCGCTTTCGCGGCAAACGCGAAGTCCAAGGAGTTCACGCCGCCCGCGTCCAACATTCTGGTCGTGGAGGCCAGGAACCGGAATGGTGCCCGCGCCTCGTTTTCGAACGTCGGCGGCCATGTCTCCGCGCCGGGCGTGGACATCATGAGCACGTTCAACTCCGACCGCAGGCCGTTCGGCGTCTGCGACGGGACCTCGCAGGCGGCGCCGCACGTCAGCTCACTGGCGGCGATACTCTTCGAAGTGGCTCCCGAGATGAAGCCCAATAAGGTCGCGGAACTGCTGCGCACCACCGCCGCCGTACCTCAGGGCGCGGACTCGGTTGCTGCTCCGATGGTCGATGCGCTCTCGGCCGTCCTGAAGGCTGTGCCGGGCTCCATCCGGATCCTTGCCGACCTGAACAAGGACGGCAAAGTCGATCAGGCGGATCTCGAGATCTTCAGGGACCACATGCTGGCGATCGAGGAAGCGCGTTATGGTGCGGAGCCCTACAAGATCGATCTCAACGGGGACGGCGTCGTTGACCGCAACGAAGCCTGCTTCCCGCGGATTGACCTCAACGGTTCGGGTCGTGCGAGCTATGATCCCAACGACAAGCGTCCAATCGACGGAGTGATGCGCAGCGACGTCGAAGTGATCGAGCTGGCTTGGACCGACACCACGAAATCGTTCAAGCAGGCCATGGCCGACAGCGGCCTGGAGGAACTGATCAGCGCTTGGCAGGAAACTCGGATCGTCGCGGCGGCGGCTCAGCCCGGCGTGCGCCCGCCCTGCAACTGAGCCTTGCTCGGCGATCTGACGCATGAAGCACGACGGCGACGGCCTGTCGCCGCTCGAACGAGAAGCGAGGAGTCAAACATGGTCCGGTTCCCACGCGCCCCTTTTGGAGCATCAGCGGCGGCCTTGGCTGCGGTGATCATCGCCGTAGCTTCGCCGGCGGCGGCCCAACAGGGTAACGATTCGGCGAAGCAGGCGATCGAGCAGGCCAAGCGCGCGAACCCGAATCTCAGCGTGACGGTCGACGGCCAGACCGGCCGGCCGATCAGTCTCCGTGGACTGCGCATCCCGCCTCCGCCATCCCTTGGTGGTGTGCAGATCACCGCCGGCTCCAACCAGCGTCCGCCCACCGACGACGAGGCGCGCACGGCCGCGCTGGCGGCCTTCACCTCGAGCTCGATCGCAGCCGCGTTCCCCACCAAGAACGCCCAAAACAAGTACGAAAGCACCGCCGTGCGGTCTGATCCGGATATCCCGGGCCAGAAGATCGTGCAGGTCGAGCAGAGCGTGGGCGGCGTGAAAGTTTTTGGCGCGGCGGCGAAGGTCGTGGTCTCCCCCAACCTCACCGTCACCCAGATGACGGTCGCTCTCTCCGATGTCGATATCGCATCGACCAATCCCACGACCACGGCCGATCAGGCGGTGACCTCGGCCCGGGCCCGCTTGCGCGAACTCGAGACGGTTCGCACTCGAGACGCGACTTTCCACCCCTTCAGGATCAACGTCGATGCGCCGGCGAAGACCGAACTCGTCGTCTACGACCCCCAGGTGCTCAAGTCGCGCGGAGCTCAGGCCGGGCCGACCCGGCTCGCATGGCTCGTCAGCATCGACACGATGCGCCTGTTCGTCGACGCTCAGACCAACAGTGTCCTCTACTTCTTCCGCGACAATCCCTCGGCTGCTCTGAGGCGAGTGTTCGATCTCGCAGGTGCGGAAGCCTTTCCCGGCAAGAAGGTCGTGGACGACGCAGACAACACACGCGTCGATCCGCTCCCTGCCGATGCCGAGAAGGCCTACTCGTACAGCGGCGTCGTGCAGGAGTTCTTCGCCAAGGTCCTGAAGCGGCCCGGCTTGACGCGGGATGAGGCCGACAAGGTCCCTTTCGTGTCCTACGTCCGCTTCGGGCAGATGAAGAACGCGTTCTGGTGTCAGGACGCAGGGTATGATTGTCCTGCGGCGCGCGTGATGGTCTACGGTCCCGGCTATGCGAGCGCTCTCGACATCGTCGGCCACGAGATCATGCACGGCATCATCGCCGAGGAAGCGGCACTGATCTATGCGGACGAGCCCGGCGCGGTGAACGAGGGGCTTGCCGACATTTTCGGAACGCTGATCGAGCTGTATGCGAAGGGCGGCGCCGGCAACTGGGTGATCGGCGAAGGCCTGCCGGGTCGCTCGGTGGATAACCCGATGCGCAGCCTGGTCGACCCGAACCTGTCGGACATCAACGGCAAGCCGCTCTTCAATCCACGCCGAGATTATGCTGCCGACAATCGCGGTCAGCCGGCGCGCTACGCCGAGTACCTCCGCCGCGAGGATCCGCTCTGCAACAGCACCAGCGACATGTACAACGGCTGCGTGCACTTCAATAGCGGTATCCTCAATCGCTTCGCCTATCTGATCAGCGAGGGCGGTCGGATCGAGGGACAGGTCGTCAAGGGCATCGGTCAGGTCAAGCTGGCCCGGATCGCGTATCGGGCTCTCATCGTGCACATGAGCAAGACGTCGACGCTGGCCCACGCTGCGGAAGGCTTCTGGAAAGCCTGCGCGGATTTCGTTGACGCTGGCGCAGCCGATTTCGTCGCGATGGATTGCGACCAGGTCAAGAGTGCTCAGGCAGTCGTGGGCCTCTCGGCGCCGCCCTCGTAAGCCCGCGATACGCCTATCGGCTCTCCGCCGGTGACTGCGTGTAGACGCGATGGACTCGCCGGCCGAGCCGCGTGAGCAATTCATAACCGATCGTGCCCGCGCGGTCCGTCAGATCGTCGATCGTTGTTCGCGCACCCAGCACTTCGACCCATGCGCCGCGCACTGCAGCGTCCTTCGGCACGTCCGTGACATCTACGGTGATCAGGTCCATCGAGACCCTGCCGACGACGGGCACAGCATGAGGACCGATGTAACCGACTGCGCCGGCTGCCCTGTCCGGGCGCGAGATCGCACGCAGGAATCCGTCGGCATAACCCGATGCGATCGTCGCGACACGCAGGGTGCGATCGGCATGAAACGTCGCGCCGTAACCGACCGTCTCGCCGGCCGAAACCTCCCGCACCTGTAGAATGCGGGCTTGCAGCTGGACAACCCAGTTCATCGCATTGGGACGCGAATCCAGCGCCCGGCCGCCGTAGAGGGCAATTCCCGGCCGCACGAGGTCGTAGTGGAACTCCGGCCCCAGGAACACGCCGCCGGAATTCGCGAGCGAGGCTGGGGCTGGCGGCAGCATCGCCCGCAATCGATCGAACAGAGTTCGTTGGCGGGCATTCATCGGGTTCTGGGGATCGTCGGCGCAGGCCAGATGGCTCATGACCAGCGTACAGTCGATCTGGGAGAGGAGATCCGGCTGCGCAGCGAGCGCCTCCACCTCATAAGGCGGAAGACCGAGCCGGTTCATGCCGGTGTCGACGTGGATCGCCGCGCACAGCCGCCGGCCGATCGCGCGACCATAGGCAGCATATTCCGCGATTTCCGCGATGCTGCCGAGGCAGGGCCTCAGATCGAAGCCGACGTAGTTGGCCGCCGCGGCCGGCAGCAGTCCGTCCAGGACATAGACGATCGCGCCAGGGTCGACCGCTCGCACCCTGCGCGCCTCGTTCAATGTTGCGCCGAAGAATGTTCTGCAGCCCTCCGCCTTGAGCGCGCTCGTGATCTCGTCGAGACCGAGGCCGTAGGCGTCCGCCTTGATGACGCCCGCGCACTCGGCCTTGCCGCTGGCGCGATTCAACATCGCCCAGTTCCCTCGCAGCGCATCGAGCTTGATCGTGAGAACGGCTCGCGCGTCCGAAGGGATTTCCGCCGAGGGGGAGACTTGGCTCATCGCTGTGCTCCTGGATCATCGATCGTCCAGTCGATTCCGGCTGCCATGGCTTCCCGTCGCAGATCGGCGATAACGTTTGGTGGCAGCGCGATGCCGGATTCGAGACTGGCGCGCCTGCGTCGTTCCTCCGGCTCGCCCGGAGCTAGGATTTCGTCGAAGCCCTGCGCACGCGGCACGCTCTTCGCTCGCCGGTCGAGTTCGCTCATACGTGCCGAATAGTCGCCTTCCGGGACGAACAGGTCCGATTTGATGGCGATGAACATGTGGCCGACGTCGGCTGGCCGGTCCATGCCCTTGAACGGGTTTGCGACATCTCCGCCGAATGCGGCACCTGTTGCCACCCCGCACAGCACGTCCATCATCCATGACAGTGCTGCGCCTTTGTGCTCGCCGAACGGTAACATCACGCCATTGAACGCCGCGGCCCCATCCCGCGTCGGTCGGCCCTCGTTGTCGAGCGCATAGCCTTCGGGAATGGCCTGCCCCCGTGCCGCGGCGAACTTGAGTTTGCCGCGCGCGATGTGTGACATGGCCATGTCGATCGTGAACGGGCGATCCGGTTCTGTCGGCGCCGAGAACGCGAACGGGCTGGTGCCGAACATGGGCCGCGCGCCGCCCCAGGGCGGCATTGCTGGCGACGCATTCGTGAAGACCATGCCGAAGCATCCGGCGCGCGCGGCCATTTGCGCATATGTGGCAGCCGCGGCAAAATGATTGGAGTGGCGCACCCCAGCGAGCCCGATACCGCAAGCGCCGGCGCGGGCGATCGCTTCGGTCATGGCGCGCGTCGCCACGACCAAGCCGCTGCCGTTGTCGCCGTCCACGAGCACGGCCGCGGCTGCCACTTCCTGAACCTGGATGTTCGGCCGGGGATTCGTCACCCCTTTCCGCAAGCGCTCGAGGTACATCGGCATGCGCACGACACCGTGCGACCACACGCCCCGCAGATCGGCCTCGACCAGCACGGACGCCGCGATCGCGGCATCCACTGCGGGCATTCCCGCATTCTCGAAAAGGCCGCTGCACAGAGCCTCGAGCATCCGAGGCGGCACTCGGACGACGCTTCCACTTTCTTCTGGGCTCGCGACGCTCATTCGATCGATCACTGTCGGATATGGACCCGCCCGATCGATACCATGCGAAAGGCAACGGCGTCGCCCTCGGCGACGCCGTCGATCCGCGTCGGCTCCAGGTCGACGCAGAACTCAGATCGAGGACTTCACCCAATCCTCGAGCTTCTTTTTCTGCACCATCGCTCCGACGTGCTGCGCCACCGGCTTGCCGCCCTTGAAGATCATCAAGGTCGGCATGGCCTGGATGCGGAACTGCTGGGTCGTGAGCGGGCTCTGGTCGACGTCGAGCTTCGCGACCTTGACCTTGCCCTTCATCTCGCTCGCCACTTGTTCGAGCGCCGGGGCCATCGCCGAACAGGGCCCGCACCAGGTCGCGAAGAAGTCGACCAGCACCGGCTCTTTGGAATCCAGAACCTCGGCCTTGAAATTGGCGTCGGAAACCATGCGCGTGTCAGGCCCGGCCATGAATCATCTCCATTGTGTTGTGGCACCCCGGCAGGGTTCCAGGGTGCATTGTCGAGTCGAAGGGAAAGTAGGAATGCTGCCTGGACAGGTCAAGCAGTGTTTCGCTTTTGTTCCCGTCGGCAGTCGTCGCCTCTTCGCTCACCGCTTGATCCGGGTGTGGTAGAGGCCGATCACCTCGAAACCTTGCCGGCGGTAGAGTTCTATAGCGGCGGTATTCTCGCGATCCGTCTGAAGATAGAGGCTCTTCGCCCCTGCCTGAGAGGCCACGTGTTCGATCGCTGTGAGCACGTCGCCGGCGGCGCCGCGGCGTCGTGCTTCTGGCAGGGTTGCCATGCATTGGACGGAGGCCAGCCGGCCGTCGGGAATGGTGAGTCCGCTGGCAGCCACGCGGCCGTCCCGTCGAGCCGAGATGAAGTGACCCGGCGGCAGGCCTTCGAGAATGCGCGGCGCGATCCCGCGCCGATCGGCGGACAGTCCCGAAAGATAGACCGGCAGCCAGTCGGCGTCGGGATGGTCGGAGATCGTGACACCGGGCGGAAGCTGGGCCGGTGGTATCGGAACGGCCTTCCCCATCGTGACGTGATCGCCGCTGCGGCGATAGCCGCGTCGCTCGAGAGCAGCATCGAGACCGGCGGGCGTGCTGACCTCGCTGATCGTGAACACGACCGGCGACCGGCTTGCCTCGTAGAAGCGCTCCACGGCTGCGATCGAGGCGTCGAGGTCGGTCCCGCTGTAGTCGAGCGCCGCAACCGAATTGGCGCGGATCGAGCCGCCGCTGGTGAGGCGGCACAGCCAACCGTCGACGGGCAGCGCCGTCAGCGCCGGCCAACCCCGCACCGCAGCCCGTTCCACCTCCGCCAGAAGCTCCCTCAACGATCTCACCTCCCTGTGCATGCCTGACGCGTCAACGGCCTTGCCGCGCAAAATTCGGGTCGTCCCGGCCGCGCTGCGCGGCTATAGCCCCTCGAGACATGCAGGAGGCGGCCTTGAGAGCGCAGGATTGGATACTGTTGGTGCTGTTGTCCATACTTTGGGGCGGCACCTTCCTGTTCGCGGCCTTGGCTCTGCGGGAGATTCCCCCGCTGACGATCGTTCTTGCGCGGTGTGCGATCGCTGCTGCGGTGCTCGTTCCCGTCGTTGCCTTGCTCGGGCATCGCTTGCCGCGCACTGCCGAAGACTGGAGCAAGTTTGCGGTCATGGCCGTCTTGAACAACGTCCTGCCGTTCACGCTGATCTTCTGGGCTCAGAAGTCCGTACCGGCAGGCTTGGCATCGGTGCTGAACGCAACGACTCCTCTGATGACCTTGCTCGTGGCGCGCGCGCTGGCCGGCGAGGCCTTGGGCGGTCATCGCATGGCGGGTGTCCTGATCGGGATCGCCGGAGTAGGCCTTCTGGTCGGATCGGAAGCTTCCGGCGCCTCGGCAGAAGGCGGTCTCGTCGGGATGCTGGCAATTCTTGCGGCCACGTTCTGCTACGGACTTTCGGGCTTGTGGGGGAGACGCCTCGGTGCCTTCCCGGCACCGGTTTCGGCGGCCTCGCAGCTGACGTGCTCCACCCTCATGCTCCTCCCCCTTGCGGCGGCTGCGGAGCGGTTCTGGACATTGCCCGTTCCCTCGTTGACGGCCCTGATGGCCGTCCTCGCCCTCGGCGTGCTGTCCACGGCGCTCGCCTACATCCTCTTCTTCCGCATTATGGCCGCCGCCGGTTCGCTGAATGTCATGCTGGTCACGCTGCTGATCCCGGTTACCGGTGTGGGTTTGGGGTATCTGGTCCTCGGCGAGACGCTGTCCATGCGGCAAGGGGTTGGCGCCGCGGTCATTGGGCTATCGCTCCTGGTGATCGACGGCAGGCTGTTCGGCTTCGGGACCCCGGTCAGACGTTAGAAAAACACGCGGTGCTTTTCACTGGCCCGCGCCTCGGTTATGGCAGGCAGGTCATTCAACCCTTCCGCGGAGTTCTCCTGCCATGAGCACACCTCGCTACACGGCGGTCGTGGGACCGCTGCCGTCGTCGGTGCCGTTCGTGGGGCCAGAAGCGCAGGAGCGCGCACGCGGCAGGCCCTTTCTGGCACGCATCGGCGCCAATGAAAGCGTCTTCGGACCATCGCCGGCGGCGATCGACGCCATGCGACGCGCCGCCGCCGACTGCTGGATGTACTGTGATCCGGAGAATTTCGATCTGAAACAGGCGCTCGCGCGGCATCTCTCGGTCTCGCCGGCGAACGTCGTGGTCGGCGAAGGGATCGATTCTCTTTTCGGCTACACCGTACGCATGTTCGTGGAACCCGGAGACGCCGTGGTCACGTCCGCGGGTGCGTACCCCACTTTCAACTTCCACGTCGCGGGTTACGGCGGCCGGCTGGTGACTGTGCCGTATGAAGCGGATCGCGAAAGCCCCGATGCGCTTCTCGCCGCGGTACGCCGCGAGCGACCCAAGATCGTTTTCTTCGCGAACCCCGACAATCCGATGGGCTCATGGTGGTCCGCTCCCGACGTCCAGCGCCTGATCGACGGTGTGCCCACCGATACGATCGTCGTTCTCGACGAGGCCTACATCGAGTTCGCCCCGGCGGGCACGTCGCCTCCGATCGAAGTCGACCGGCCGAACGTGATCCGCTTCCGCACCTTCTCGAAGGCCTACGGCATGGCGGGCGCGCGCATCGCTTATGCCGTCGCCCAGCACGACCTCGCGAAGAGCTTCGACAAGATCCGCAACCACTTTTCGGTCAACCGGATCGCGCAGGCAGGGGCGCTTGCGGCTCTCGCGGACGAGACCTATCTCGCGGACGCGATCCGTCGCGTTTCTGCAGGCCGGGCGCGGATCTCGGGCATCGCCCGCGCGAACGGCTTGAAGCCGCTGGCGTCCGCGACGAACTTCGTGACCATAGACTGCGGCAGGGATGGTGCGTTCGCGCGTAAGGTTTTGGCGGAATTGATCGCGCGAGACGTGTTCGTTCGCATGCCGGGCGTGGCGCCGCTGGACCGGTGCATCCGCGTCTCGGTCGGAACGGACTCCGATCTGTCGGTGTTCGAAGCCGCATTGCCGGCCGCCCTCGCGGCAGCCGGCTGAGCCGCTGCGGCGGATCAGGCTCCTGCGGATCCGGACAGTTTCAGCGCCGCCGACAGCAGCACATTCGCACCGGCGACGACGTCGGTATCGGAAGTGAACTCCTTGGGATTGTGCGAGATCCCGCCGACCGAAGGCACGAAGATCATCGCCGTCGGTGCGATCGTCGCCATCATCTGCGCGTCGTGGCCGGCGCCGGAGTGCATGCGGCGGACCTTGTGTCCCAACTCCGCCGCCGCCTTTTCGACGATGCCGATCATCCCCTCGTCGAAAGGCTGAGCCGGGAACTTCGCCAGGTCGCGGCAGTCAATCGACACGCCCGCCGCCCCGCGCAACTCTTCGAGGAACTTCGCGAGCTGCGCCTCGGCCTCCGCAAGGCGCTTGTCCTGCGGATGGCGGATGTCGAGCGTCATGATCACCTGGCCGGGGACGACATTGACGTTGCCGGGAACGGTCACGATCGAGCCGACGTTGGCGACGAGGCCGTCGATCCGGCGGGTCAGTTCATCTGCGAATACCGTCAGGCGCGCAGCTGCAAGCGACGCGCTGCGCCGATACTTCATGGGCGTGGTTCCGGCATGGTTGGGCTCGCCCGTGATGGTGATCTCCTGCCACCAGATCGCCTGCACACCGGTCACCGCGCCGATGCCGCCGCCCTCCGCATCCAGGATCGGGCCCTGTTCGATGTGGAGTTCGAGGTAGGCCGCCGCCTTCAGGAAACCCGGCTCTGCGGTGCCCTTGTATCCGATGCGGTCGAGTTCGGCGCCGACCGACGCCCCCTCCCTATCCTTGATCGGGTAGGTTTCCGCCAGCGTCATGTCGCCGGTCCAGACGCATGATCCCAGGATGTCCGGCTGGAACCGGGCCCCTTCCTCGTTCGTGAACGCGATGACGGCCGCCGGGCGCTGGGGCTTCACGCCAGCCTCGCGCATCGTCTGGAGGACTTCCAGCGCAGCGAGCGTGCCGAGCGCGCCATCGTACTTGCCGCCGGTTCCCACCGTGTCGATGTGCGAACCCATGATGAGGGCCGGGCCATCGTTTGCTCCGGCGAGGACGCCGACGATGTTGCCGACCTTGTCGATATGCACTTCGAGACCTGCGTCCCGCAACCAAGAGACGAACAGATCCCGGCCGGCCTTGTCGGTATCGGTGAGAGCCATCCGGCGCGAGCCGCCGTCACCGGTGTCGCCCACGAGCCGCAATGCCTCGAGCCGCGCGAGAAGGCGTGCCCCGTCGACGCGCAGATTGCTGTTGGCCATCTGTTTTTCCTCGCCTCTTACGGCCGGTCCCCGGCCACCATTCCGCCATAGCGCTGAAGCGCTCCGGGCTGCAACTCGATTGCCAGCAGGCGCGCAGGGTCGACCGGGCCTGGAAACACGATACGTCCCGGCGCGACCGGGACGAAACCGATGCGCGCATAGTAGGGCGGATCGCCGACGAGGATGGCGACGCTCTGACCCGCAGCCCTCGCCGCATCCAGGCCTTCCGCGATCAGGCGGCGCGCAAGGCCGCGGTTGGCGTGGCTCGCATCGACGGCGACCGGGCCGACCATGACGGCACCGCCCCGCCCGCCGACCAATACCGGCGTGAATCTGGCCATGGCGATGATCTGCCCCTCGAACTCGATTACGCGGCAGTACGGGGAACGCTCGGACATGCCCTCACGTATCCGGTACGCCGTCCGGGTCAGGGCGCCGGGGCCGAACGCAGCATCGTGCAACGCTTCGAGTTGTGCCTGGTCGGACGCCGTCGGCGCGCGCGACGAGTACGTCTCGGCGTAGGCCGAAGAAGGAACTATGGCGTCGGGTGGTCTCCCCGCGATCGGGTCGGACATGTGAGGGCTCGCAGGCTATCGGCGCCACCTGGCGCCTCGCAGAACGGACGACGGCTCGGGAAGCTCAACTGGGCATACGTCGTCGTCGTTCGCCGCGCCGTGCGACGGCGATGCAGGCCTGTGCGGTATTGCTGGGCAGGCGGAACTTCGGCATCTGTTTCACGGCCACAGCTGTGCGCGCTTCTCGTCGCGGGTTGCGCTAGCATGCGCGGCTTCCGCTGTCACGCGAGGCTGAGGACCAGCTTGCCCACCACCTCGCGCCGTTCGAGCGTCTCGAATGCTTCGGCTGCCCGATCGAGCGGGTAGCTGGCATGGATCGAGGGCCGCAGATTCATGGCGCCGGTCAGACGGGGAAGCGCGGCTCGGAAGTCTACGCCCAGACCCGCGTTCCTGCTGGACGTTTCGCCGGCGCGGATACCCAGGATGCTGAGCCCTTTGATGAGAATGTAGTTGCTCCGCAGCGATGTCGGCGCCCCGGCCGTGAACCCGACGACGCAGACGCGCGCACCGTAGCCGCAGGCCCGCATGGCGCTGTCCAGCACGGGTCCCCCGACGGGGTCGAAAACCACGTCGGCTCCGGCAGGCCCGCAGGCCGCCTTGAGAGCTGCGGCGAAGTCGATCTCCGCTGATGCCACGACCACGTGGTCTGCGCCGAGCTGCGCAAGGGCATCGCGCTTGCTTGAAGATCCCGTCGTGGCCACCACGCGGGCCCCGAGGGCCCGCGCGAGCTTGATCGCCATGTGCCCGGTCCCTCCGGTGGCGCCGGTGATGACCACGGTTTCTCCGGACTTGAGGGCGGCCCGCTGGACCAGCGCATGATAGGCGGTCTTGGCCGCGACCGGAAACGCCGCAGCTTCAGCCATGCTCCAGCCTGATGGCACATCCATGACGATCTGGCTGCGATCCGCTGAGACGAACTCGGCGAAGCAACCGGTCCGCGTGGCGACCGCCACCTCGCGTCCCAGCCATGCCGGATCGGAGCCCTCGCCGACTGCGACGATTTCTCCGGCCGCCTCCATCCCCGGAACGAACGGCGCTGAAGGCTTGTGCTGATAGGTGCCGCGCATCATGAGCAGATCGGGATAGTTGAGCGCCGCGGCGGCGACCCTGACCAGCACGTGTCCGGGCCCGGGACGAGGATCGGGAAGCTCGGTAATCTGGATTTCGGGACGCTCTCCGACTTCTCGGCAGACGACAGCGCGCACTCAGACCTCTCATGGCTCAGTTGTTCTCTGGGGCTCGCGCGATCGGCAGCATCGTGACATTCTTGTCTGCAGCGGCGCGAGCCGGCCGAGGATATGACATCGGGAGAGCAGAATGAGTGGAAATTGCCTGTCAGGTAAAGTCGTGGTCGTAACCGGTGCCGGGCGGGGCATCGGGCGCGAGATCGCCCTCCTTGCGGCCGCACAGGGAGCGGCGGTGGTCGTCAACGATTTGGGCGCGTCCACCGAGGGCGAAGGGATGGATACATCGGTCGCCGGCGCCGTGGTCGCTGAAATCAAGAGTGCGGGCGGCAAGGCCGTGGCGAACGGTGACAGCGTGTCTGAGCCGCAGTCGGCCGAAAAGATCGTGAAGGCTGCCGTCGACGCCTTCGGCCGCGTCGATTGCGTGGTGAACAACGCGGGCATCCTGCGCGACCGCATCTTCCATCGCATGAGCGTGGTCGACTGGGACGCCGTGATCAAGGTGCACCTTTACGGTGCCTTCTACATGTCGAAGGCCGCCGCTCCGTATTTCAAGGAGCAGAACTCTGGATCGTTCGTGCACTTCACCTCGACCTCCGGCCTGATCGGCAACTTCGGCCAGGCCAACTATTCCGCCGCCAAGCTCGGGATCGTGGGACTGTCGAAGTCGATCGCGCTCGACATGGCGAAGTTCAATGTGCGCTCGAATTGTGTGTCGCCGTTCGCCTGGTCGCGGATGATCGGCACCATCCCCACCGAAACCCCCGAGCAGCAGGCGCGCGTCGAGCGCATCAAGAACACCATGACCGCCGGCAAGATCGCGCCGATGGTCGTCTTTCTCGCGAGTGATCTCGCCAAGGACGTAACCGGTCAGATTTTCGCCGTGCGCAAGGACGAGATCTTTCTCATGAGCCAATCGCGGCCGCTCCGCATGGCGCACAAGGACGGCGGCTGGTCGCCCCAGTCGATCGCCGAGACGATGCTTCCCGCGTTCAAGAGTTCCTTCTACGGGCTTGATCGGTCGGCGGACGTCTTCAGCTGGGATCCGCTGTAAGAGCAGGCCGGGGAGAAGGCGCATGTCCTGGTACTGGCGTGACCGGCCCACCCGGCTCGATCCCGAGAAGCTCTACCAGCGACGGGAGATCGAGAAAGCGATTGCAGCTCATCCGATGAGTGTGGAGCTTCGGCGGGTCCACGAGAGCGCGGCAATGCAATCGGCGCTGACCGAGCACGAGATTCGCGATGCAGAGGCCATGCGCTTTCAGACGCATTTCAAACGCGCCGGCCGGGTCATGCTCGGAGCGTCGACGGTCGGTGCGGTGATGGGAGCTGTGCTGCTCTTGCCCCAATCCCTTGTCGCTGTCCTGCCCCCGGGACTCGTCGGCGCGGCACAGACCTTGGCGCTTGTGATCGCGACGCTCTCGGCGTGGTGGATCACCGCCAGTCGGCGTGTCGACAAGTGGATGGGTGCGCGAGCGGAGGCCGAGGAATTGCGTGGCAGATACTTTCGCGGGTTCCTGCAGGCGCCGCCGGCGTCCGGCGCGGATGCGGAAAAGCTCCTCCGCGGCAGGCTCGACGTTTTCCATGCGGCCTATGTCGAGGATCAGCTGCGCTTCTTCGAGAAGCGCAGTAAGGAGAACGAGAAGGCGTGCGGGCGTTGGACACCCCTGCGGCTGTTCGGCTACGCCCTGTTCGTTGTGGTGAGCATCCTGGCCCTTCCGCTGATCGGGCGGCTCTTGAGCTGGGCGGGGTATTCGGTCTGGCCCCGGCTCGCGCATCTGACGGACTGGCTGCTGACCCACGAGGCGGACCGTTGGCGTCTGGCCGCCGCGACGATCGCCTCGAGCCTGCTCGCGCACGCGAGCGCGCAAACCTTGCTCGATCAGAATGCCAGAACCGCCGCCCTGTATCGCGCGACCGCCGCCAGGGTCGCTCAGTTCCTTGCCGTTCGGCGCAGGGACGCGGAGCACGCCGCGGACCGCGGGGATCAAGTCGCTGTCAAATCCTACGTTTCGGATGTTCAGCGCATCCTCGAGGCCGAGCATTTCGCTTGGTTCACGTCGAAGCCCGAGGTGCTTTCGGTGGGTGGGCACGGCGGCGGCGACGCTTGAACGGGCGCCGGTGCTCTACGTCTTTTGATCCTGGATGCGGCGAACCAGATCGCGCAGCCGTGCACGGTCCGCATCCGCGGCCCGCCGTGCCGACCCCATGAGGTCTGGAACCGAATTGTTTCTTGCTTTGCGTGTGATCATTCTCGGCGTGCGATCCTCGACGGCATCGATCCAGACGATCGGAATGTCCCACTCCAGTGCGTTTTGCAGAATTTCCGGTGTGCCGCCGCGCCCTTGTGCCGGCTTCCCGTCCCAGATGGTCAAGACGATGTCGCATTGTGCGAGCGTGACGTCGCCGACAGCGACATAAGCCGCTTTCGAACGCCTCGGCGTACCACCGAGGCAGAGCCGCCTGTGGCTCGATGCCAGGAGCTGGCGGAAGCGTCTGGTGGCCGCCCGGTCGTCGAACGTGCCCTCATAGTCTTTCCTGGGAAAAGGCAGCAGTGCCGCGATCGGCAATCCGAGTTCCAGGGCCGCGCAAGCGACGATTTGATCGGTACCTTCCGCCAGTGGCGATACCACTTCGATGCCACCGCCTCGCACAGCCGCCGCGAGCGTGCCGAGCACGCTGCGGACCCGTCGCGCGAGCGCCCGTTCCGGCACCTGCAACCGATGTGGCCTGTGTCCCGTTACACCGATCCCGATCATGCGCTCATCTTAGGTCGGAACTTGAACGGTTCAGATGAAATCCCCGGCATGAACCTGCTCGCGGGCTGCCTTTTGCGACAGTTGGTAAAGATCGTCCAAAGACGACGGGTCGTCGAGGCTGCGCAACCGGGCCAATCGACGCCTGGATGGCCTCCGCTCGGCGTCCGACAGGCGGGAAACCTCCTCGCTCGTTATCTCGAGGTCGTATCTCTGGAAGCCGAACAGCGCCTGGTCATGGACGAGCAGGTCGCCGCCGAGATCTCCGATCTCGGCGTTGATGCGATGAGCCATCCGCGGGCGAGACATCCACTGCAGCAGGGCCAGATTGAGCATCTGGGTATCGGTAATCATGCCCTGCAACGCGCGAGAGCCGAACAGCGCGACGATCCGCCGATGCCAGAAGCCGTAATGCACGGGCTCGCGCCAAATGCCCGTACCGACCGAAACGATCTTCAATCGATCCGCACCCATTTGCCATTTCAGGCCATGACCTTCCAGGCGAGCCATCATCAGCATGGCCAGGGCGGGAGAGTTGAACGGCGAGATCGCGCCGTCCACGAAGGTTCCATACGGCAGCCCCTGGCCGATCGGCAGCCGCTTGGGCTCGAACACGGTCGGTGCAGCCGTCGACGCGCGAACGAGGTCGGCGAGCTTGTACGCACGATTGCGCCGCTCGGGGCCCGGGCCATCCCACCAGCGGGACGCTGGATTGTTGGTTACGATCCACCACGGGCTCCCGGTATCGAGGCGCTTGGTCACGATCGCGAGCAGTGTGCGCAGCCGGGGATCGTCGAGCCGCATGTCGCCCAGGGTCGTCTCAAGCTTGTCTTCGAGGACGTCGGCGTCGAACTTCGATCGTAGAATCCCGAAGGCGATCGCCCGGCCGAAGATCTGAGGGCACCAGCTGCGAAACGTCTTGGAGACTTCCGCCATGGGCCAGCCGAGGGCCAGCATGGTTGCGATGATCGAGCCCACCGAGGTGCCACCGATCAAGTGGAAGTGGTCCGCGAGCACGGCCGAGCTTCGCCCGCTGTGCTGGCGCAGCTGTGCCTCCATCTGCTCGAGAAACGCGATGCTCACGATACCGCGCACGCCGCCGCCGTCCAGTGCCAGGATACGCCGCGCTGTTCCGTGCAACTCCGCGCTCTCGACCATGTCCTTGCCCGCCCGTCCTGAAGACCACCGGCAGTTTGCGGCAACACGGCGGATCTCGCCAGCGTCATGCGTGCTGCACCCGTGCTCGCAATGCAGCCCACTGGGTGCGCCCGTGCACTGGTCAGCAGCGGTGCGATGACGCTATGGAAACCCGGTCGTAGTGATGGAGCACGTCGATGTCGTCTTTGGCCCGCCGATCCTGGGTCCCCGGTGCGAACGAGGACTTGGTGCAGAATATCGCCGGTGCGACCAGCGCCGCACGTGCGGATGCCGTCGAGGCAGACATACTGGCCGCGGTGGCTCTCAATGCAGCCATTCACGAGAAGGACTGCTTCAACCTCAACCCGGCGACGAACACCGTCAATCCGAAAGCCGAACGGTTGCTCGCCATGGGTATCGGGAACCGTCCGTCGCTCGGCTACCCCGGTGACAAATACGAAATGGGGCTCGAGGGTATCGAGCGGATCGAGGTGATCTGCGCCGAACTGGCGGCGGAAGTGTTCAATGCACCGTTCGTCGAGATCAGGGTCGGGTCTGGCGCGCTCGCCAATCTCTACGCCTTCATGGCGACGGCGAAGCCGGGCGACACGATCCTGGTGCCGCCGGCCGAAATCGGCGGCCATGTCACGCATCACGCCGCGGGCGCCGCCGGTCTCTACGGCCTGACCAGCATCGCCATGCCGGTGGATGCGGCCCGTTTCACGGTCGATCTCGATGGCGTGCGGCGACTGGCACGCCGCCATCGTCCGAAGCTGATCACCATCGGAGGCAGCATCAACCTGTTCGACCATCCCGTCGCCGGCTTGCGGACCATCGCGGACGAAGTCGGCGCGCACCTGCTCTACGACGCTGCCCACATGTCCGGGATGATCGCGGGAGGAGCTTGGCAGCAACCCCTCGAAGAAGGGGCGCACATCATGACCATGAGCACCTACAAGAGCCTGGGAGGACCGGCCGGCGGACTGGTTCTGACCAGCGACGCGGAACTGGCGAAGCGTCTCGATGCGATCGCCTATCCCGGCCTCACGGCGAATTTCGACGCTTCGAAATCCGCTGCGTTGGCGGTCGCGCTGCTCGATTGGAAGGTGCACGGCAAGGCTTACGGAAAGGCCATGGCGGAAACGGCGATGGCCCTGGCGGCCGAACTCGCCGCCCGCGGGCTCCCGGTTCACGCCGCGGACCGCGGAGCGACGCGCTCGCACCAACTGGCGCTCGAGGCGGCGCGCTGGGGCGGAGGTCATTCGGCGGCCAAGCATCTGCGCCGCTCGAACATTCTCACCTGCGGTATCGGACTGCCGATTGCAGCCGTCGCCGGCGACACAAACGGATTACGTCTCGGCGTCAACGAGATCGTGCGCTGGGGAATGCGCGTCTCCGACATGCCGCGCCTCGCCGACCTGATCGCCCGGTCGCTGCTGGGCAACGACGCGCCGGAGAGCCTGGCCGAGGAGGTCTCGGCCTATCGTCGGACCTTCGATCGCCTGCACTACGTGCGCTGAGCCAGAAGAAGTGCCAACTCGCGGTAGCCCTTGACGACACCGTCGCAGACGGCGGTCTCGGTGAACCCGTCGAGCACTCGGGCGCGTGCCGCCGCACCCATGCGCCGGCGCAACTCCGGGTCCCCCGCGAGCCGGGCGAGAGCATCGGCCAGCCGCTCGGGATTTTCGATCGGCAGGACGAAGCCTTCCACTCCGTCGCGAACGAAACTGCGCGGACCAGGGACATCCGTGACGACCAGGGGGCGGCCACACGCTGCGGCCTCGAGCATCGCGCGCGGCATTCCTTCACGGCTGCGCGCCGCCAGCACGAAGACGTCGCTCGTCCGCCAGGCTTCGCGCACATCCCGGAGCGGGCCGTGCCAGCGCACTTGCGCGGCAGGCTCGGCGGTCAATCTCCGCAGGTAGTCCTCGGTCAGGGACTCGGGGTTTCCGGCGTCGCAGGCTCCGTAAAGGTCGGCGCGCACGGCGATCCCGCGTCGGCCGAGGATTGCGCAGGCTTCGACGAGCGTGTCGACGCCCTTGGAACGGATCATGCGCCCGACATACCCCGCCACGGGCACCGGACCGGTGGGCGCCGGCAGTGCGGCGAAGTGATCGGTGTCCACACCGGCGCCGCCCAGGACCGTCACTCTCGGCCCGGGCCTGGCACCTCCATCGGTGAGAAACGCGAGATCGTCGGTCTGCTCGACGAACAGCCAGGAGGGATAGCGCCGCAGCAAGCGGGCGATATAGGCGAGCACCGTCGGCCGGATGACGCGGCGGATCGGCCAGGATTGAGAGATCGCCACGTGCCCGATGCCGATCATGTGCACGACGACGCGCGGCAGCAACGATGGTGCCATGTCGAGTGCCAGAGCGCCGGTGATGATCGGCTTCATCCCGACCAGATGGATCACGTCTGGCTTCTCTTGCCGCAGGATCGCGGAGAGGCGCGCGCCGCCCAGAGTCTCCAGTACCGGGTTCATGCCCTTGCGCCGCACGTCGAAGGGAATGACGCGCGCACCCAGCTCGGTAATTTCGTCAATCCGGCCGGTATCGCGTGTGACGACGATGACCTCGCGGGCTATTCCCCCGAGCGCGCGGATCATGGCGCGGAAATGCGACAGCACGAACCAGTCCTCCGTGAGGACCAGCAGAACGCGATCGTAAATCTTGCGGGCGGCCTCGGGGTCCGCTGACATATGGTCTTTCCATTGGGCCGGGGCGGGCCCTGACGTGTTGCAAACGCCCGTTTGGCACCGGCCGGCCGCTGGGGCAAGCGCTCCGTTGCCACGCGGCCCGCAAGCGGGCACATGCTGATCGATCGTACCTGAGGAGGCCGCGCGTGCGTGACATCTACATACGCCCTGTCGGGCTGATTCCCGCCGAACAGGTGACCGCGCCGTCCTCGGAGTGCCTGCGGCTTGCCGGGGGCTGGCTCGATTTCCCGGCGGTCGAAACGATCGAGCGGGCCGCAGGAGGCGGCACTCGTCGGAGGATATCGAGCATTGCCGGTTTCGCGGAGCGCGACTGGGGACGCGCGACGCTCGCTGCCGCGGCAGATTTCGAGGCCTTGAGGGAGGAGCGGCCGCGTCTCGCCGGCCTTTCGCTCGATCGGCCGCGCATCATGGGGATCGTGAACGTCACTCCGGACAGTTTTTCCGACGGTGGCCGCCTCGGCGGTTCGTCGGCAGCGATCGCTCACGCACGGCGCCTTGCGGAAGAAGGGGCGGAGCTCTTGGACATCGGCGGTGAATCCACCCGCCCGGGTGCGGAGCCCGTGTCGATCGACGAGGAACTGCGGCGCGTGCTGCCTGTGATCGAGGGATTGGCCGGGCGCATTGATGCGCGCATCTCGATCGATACCCGCAATGCCGAGGTGATGCGCCGCGCCGTCGCGGCCGGTGCGGATGTCGTCAACGACGTTTCGGCCCTGTCGCACGATCCTGGTGCGCTCGAGGCTGTCGCCGAACTGGGCGTGCCCGTGGTTCTCATGCACGCCCGCGGTGATCCCCGCACGATGCAGCTGTCGCCGACCTACGCCGATGTGCAGCTCGATGTGTTCGATGCCCTGCACGCGCGGATTGGAACGGCGGTCGGAGCCGGCATCGCCCGAAGGAACATCCTGGTCGATCCGGGCATCGGCTTCGGCAAGACGCTGGAGCACAATCTGGCGCTGCTGGCCGGTCTGGCGTTGCTGCACGGCCTGGGCGTGCCCATCGTTCTCGGGGCCTCGCGCAAGTCGGTGATCGGCGCCGTCACGGGCGTGACGCTCGCTGCCGAGCGCGTCCACGGCTCGCTCGCGGCGGCGCTGGCCGGCGTTTCGCAGGGCGCCCAGATCGTGCGTGTGCACGACGTCGCAGCAACCCGGCAAGCGCTCGACGTCTGGCGTGCCGCAACTTCTGGCAAGGCGCCGCCGCCGCCGTCTGGGACGGTCACATGAGCTTCTTGATCTCGGCCTTGAATGCCGGCGCGAGGTCGTCGCGGGCAAGCGCATAGGCGACGTTGGCCGCAAGGAAGCCGATCTTGGAGCCGCAGTCGTAGATCCGGCCGTCGAAGCGGACCGCGAAGAAGGGCTGCGAAGTGTCCTGCGACAACCGGATCATGGCGTCCGTGAGCTGGATCTCCCCGCCGGCGCCGCGCTCCTGGCGGGCGAGTTCCGTGAAGATCTCGGGCTGAAGAATGTAGCGGCCGGTGATATGCAGGTTCGACGGTGCCGTGCCCCGGGACGGCTTCTCGATCATGGTCGTGATCGGCGACACCTTGGCCTTGGCGTCGATGACGCCGCAGATCCCGTAGAGGTGGGTCTGGTCCTCGGGCACCGGCTGAACGGCCACGTGGTTGCCACCATGTGCGCTGTAGGCCTCGATCATCTCCGCGAGGCACACCTTCGGTCCGTGATGCAGCATGTCGGGAAGCAGGAGGGCGAAGGGCTCGTTCCCGACGAGCTCGCGTGCGCACCACACGGCATGACCCAGGCCCAGCGGCGTCTGCTGACGGGTAAAGCTGGTCTGGCCGGGATGCGGCAGATCCCGGGTGATCAGGTCCAGTTCCGCCTTCTTGCCGCGTTCGGCCAGCGTGCGCTCCAATTCATATTGGCTGTCGAAGTGGTCCTCGATGACGCCCTTGTTGCGGCCGGTGACGAAGATGAAGTGCTCGATGCCCGCCGCTCTCGCCTCGTCCACGACATGCTGGATGACCGGGCGGTCGACCACGGTCAGCATTTCCTTGGGCATGGCCTTGGTTGCCGGTAGAAAGCGTGTGCCGAGGCCGGCGACGGGGAACACCGCCTTGCGAATCTTCCGCTTGCGATCTGGCATGGGTCTACCTCCTCGGGCGGCCCTCTTCGGCCGCGAGAGACGAAAACGCGCTGGCCGTCCAGGTGCCATGGAGCACGTGAATGGGGCATTAACTGCCTGGGTCGTAAACGGATCACCCACATCCTGCAGGATGCCGGCGTCGAAGACGCAGACCAAGAGGAGCTGAGCCATGACGATACTGGTGACCGGGGGCGCGGGCTACATCGGCAGCCACATGGCCCACGAACTCGTCGATCTCGGCCGAGACGTGGTGGTGATCGACAATCTGAGCACGGGCGTACGCGAGAACCTGCCGCCTCAGGCAGCGCTCGTCGTGGGAGACATCGGAGACGAGGATCTCGTCAGGACGGTCCTGCGCCGCTACCGGGTCGAGGGCATCATCCATTTCGCAGGTTCGATCGTGGTGCCCGACTCCGTCTCCGACCCGTTGGGATACTATCTGAACAACACTGTCAAATCCCGCACGCTCATGGCGGCGGCCGTGGCCTGTCGAGTCCGCAACTTCATCTTCTCCTCCACCGCCGCAGTATACGGCATGGCGAAGGTGATGCCCGTCGCGGAGACCGCGCAGCTCGAGCCAATGTCGCCCTACGGTACCTCGAAACTGATGACGGAGCTCATGCTGCGCGACGCGTCGGCTGCGCACGACCTGAACTACGTGGCACTGCGCTACTTCAACGTCGCCGGCGCGGACCCGAAGGGACGCACCGGGCAATCGACTCCGCGAGCGACGCATCTGATCAAGGTCGCCTGCGAGACCGCGGTCGGCAAGCGCAACGGGATGGAAGTCTTCGGGACCGACTATCCGACCCCGGATGGCACCTGCGTCCGCGACTACATCCACGTGACGGATCTCGCCCGTGCGCACGTCGCAGCGCTGGGCTATCTCGAGAGCGGAGGACGTTCAGAGGTGTTCAACTGCGGCTATGGCCGTGGCTACTCGGTCTTGCAGGTACTTGATGCGGTTCGCCGCGTCTCCGGCCGTCCGGTCGAGGCGCGGATGTCGCCGCGGCGGCCAGGCGACCCCGCGAGCATCGTCGCCGGTACCGACAAGATCCGCGCCACTCTGTCATGGTCTCCGGTGCACGACGATCTCGAACTCATCGTGCGCCATGCTCTGGCGTGGGAACAGCGCCTCAAGCGGTCCAACGCGGCCTGATCGCCGTTACGCCGTCGCGTGCCGCCGTTCGTGCCGGCGCTTGAGCAGCCAGCCGAGGCCGACCACGAAGATCGCGCCCAGGGCCGCATCGATAAGCTCCAGCGTGTGGAAGTCCATTCCCAGCGTCTTGGCGAAGGTTTCTCCCCACGTGCTGATCGCGGGATCCTGGATCATCATTTCGCCTGCAATCCACCCCAGCAGGGCAGCGCCGGCCCATACCAGCACGGGAAAACGGCTCAGCAGCGCCATGACCAGGGTCGCGCCGAACACGATCAGCGGTACCGAGATTGCAAGGCCGAGGATGATCAGTCCCCAGCTGCCTTTGGCGGCGGCGGCGATGGCCAGGACGTTGTCGAGGCTCATGACGAGGTCGGCGATCGCAATCGTCCGCACGGCGCCCCAGACGTTGCTCGAATCCTTGACGTTCGATTCGTCCGCCTCCTCGACCAGGAGTTTCACGGCGATCCAGAGCAGCAAAAGGCTGCCCACGATCTTCAGATAGGGTGTCGTCAACAGCGAGGTCACGCCGATCGTGAAGAAGATGCGCATCAGTACCGCGACCCCGGCGCCGAGCAGAATGCCCCACTTGCGCTGCTTCTGAGGCAGCGAGCGGCAGGCGACCGCGATCACCACCGCGTTGTCGCCCGAAAGCACGATGTTCACGAGAATGATCTGGAGGAGCTGCGGACCGAGGAGCCCGGGAGTGCCGAGGTGCTCTGCGAGATAAGCCCAAATCTGGTCGATCATCGTAACTGGCGGGCTCGCACCCGGTCCTTTCTCATTCGAATCAGCGGTATCGGCGTTTCAATCCATTCGAATCATGGACCTTGTCGGTCACAGGCCGCGACGGATCGACAGAGTATTAACAGTGGTCGCGTTGGGATCAACGCGCCGCGTAAAGCTGTCACACTCCCTGATGCAACCGCGGCCAAGTCGCCGACCATCCGTTCGCACTGTGACCGGAAAGCCGATCCTGCCGGTACTCGTCTCGACAGCCTCCGGTCGGATGGCATATGGTATGCCACAGCACGGGACCCGGGGCGAGGCCATCTCTTCGCTCCTGCCACAACGCTCATGAACGGAGCGGGCTCGCCGGCGGTGGGAGGCACGCGTGGACGATCCTAAGGGGACCGCTGGCGGTCGCGGGGGGCAGCCGCGACCTGGCCGCATTCATCCCGGCTCCGGGCGCAGGAATGCTCCTCTGTTCCCGAAGGGCCGGGTCCTGCGCAAGCAGGAACTCGATGCCGTCACGGACCTGATCGGGCCAGGGCCTTACGAGCGTTCGCTGCTGATCGAGTACCTGCACAAGATCCAGGACGCGGAGGGATGCCTGCCGGCCGGTCACCTGCACGGTCTCGCGGAGGCCATGCGCCTGCCGATGGCGGAAATCTACGAGGTCGCCAGCTTCCATGCCCATTTCGACATCGTGCCGGATGGCGCCGAGCGCCCGGCGAAGGTGACAATTCGGGTGTGCGACAGCCTGTCGTGCATGCTGGCCGGCGCGGACGCCCTGCGGCTTGCGCTCGAGACTTCGACGCCGGATGATGTCCGCGTCGTGCGGGCCCCTTGCCTCGGGGCATGCCACCAGGCGCCTGTCGTCGAGGTCGGCCACCGTCACGTTCCGCTGGCGACAGCGCAGGCCGTTGCGGCGCTCGCGGCACACGGACACGTGCACGCCGAAGTGCCGGACTACCTCGGCTTTCAAGCCTACGCGGCAACGGGAGGTTACGAGGTCCTGCGCTCTTGCCTGGGCGGATCGAGATCGTTGGAGACCGTCGTAGCAACCCTTTCCGACGGTGGATTGCGCGGGCTGGGAGGCGCCGGCTTCCCCACTGGTCGCAAATGGAGCTTGGTCCGTGCCGAGGCCGGGCCGCGGTGCCCGGGCCTCGACGAGGCGGCAGGGGAGC
>CAYMEB010000044.1:0-25375 GCA_964389095.1 uncultured Hyphomicrobiaceae bacterium | reverse complement strand
CGCCTTGATATCCTCGAGGTTGATGCCGCCGAACGTCGGTTCCAGCCGAGCGACCGCCTCGACGAACGGGGCAATTTCCTTTTCGTCCACCTCGATGTCGAAGACATCGATTCCCGCAAATTTTTTGAACAGGACTGCCTTGCCTTCCATCACGGGCTTGGAGGCTAGCGGGCCGATATCGCCGAGCCCGAGCACGGCAGTTCCATTCGAGATGACCGCTACCAGGTTGCCGCGCGCGGTCAGCCTCGAGACCATCGCAGGGTCCTCTGCGATTGCGGTGCATGCGTGAGCCACGCCGGGCGAGTAGGCAAGCGCAAGGTCGGCCTGATTGACGACTGGCTTGGTCGGCCGGATCGCAATTTTCCCCGGAGGATCGGCCTCGTGATAGTCCAGTGCCGCGCGTCTCAGGTCTGAATTCGACATTGTACGGCTCGTCTCCTCTCTTCGGCCACGCGGTTCGCTCGGTGCGCGCGTGCTGTCGGTATCCGCAACTGCATTTCCTGCTTCGGGGTGCGCTGCCGGCTCGCCCGAACCCGCCACCGAGGGTTGCCGGGGATTTGCCATCGACAGGGGGCGGGCGTCCAATGCGAATGGCAACGGCATTACCGGTCCGCCGCCTCGGGCCCGTCCGGGCCCCTTCTGGCCGCCACGGCGGAACATTCGTGTTTCTCTCCTGGTCGGCGTCAGCCCACTGCTGATCACCCTAACAAAAAAAATGCGGCGCCGGGGCAACTATGTTGCGTGCAGGTGCCGCCGCATGCTTTGCCTTCGGGCGAACTCATGGGAACGGAATTACAAGTGCGTATCTCACGGAACTGCTCGATGGCCTCCACGCCCGTGCGCAGAGATAGCGGTCTGCCCCGCGTCGCCGGCCGCGCCCCATGCGCGGGCTACTGTGGCTATGGGAGGTCGGGTAAATGACCGCATTCGTGATCCGGCGTCTGATGCAGAGCTGCTTCGTCGTCGTGGTGATGTCGCTGATCGTGTTCTTCGGCGTCCACGTGATCGGCGATCCTGTGTATCTGCTGATCAATCCCCAGGCGGACCAGAAAGACATCGAAGCGGCTATCAAGGCCCTGGGCCTCGACCGGCCGATCTGGGAGCAGTACTGGCATTTCGTTCTGGGAGCGCTGAAGGGTGACCTGGGCAAGAGCTTCATCTTCGGGGAAAGCGCACTCAAGGTCATAGTTCAACGAATGCCTGCGACGCTGGAACTGGCGATCGCTGCGACAATTCTGGCGGTCGTTCTGGGCATTCCGCTCGGCTTGTATGCAGGCCTGCGACCGGACAGTTTTGCGTCCAAGACCATCATGGCCGGCTCGATCGTCGGGTTTTCCCTGCCGACGTTTTGGGTCGGACTGATGATGATCATGGTCTTTGCGGTCATGCTCGGCTGGTTGCCGTCGACTGGCCGTGGGCCGGTGGCGACCGTATTGGGCATGACAAGTAGCCTCTTCACGGTGAAAGGGTGGCAGCATCTGCTGCTGCCCGCGCTCAATCTTGCGCTGCTCAAGATCAGTCTCGTCATCCGCCTGACCCGCGCGGGGACGCGCGAGGCGATCCACCAGGACTATATCAAATTCGCACGTGCGAAGGGTCTCTCGCAACGTCGGGTGATCGGGGTGCATCTGCTCAAGAACATCATGATCCCGGTCGTCACGGTCCTGGGCCTGGAGTTCGGGAACCTCGTGGCCTTCTCGGTCGTGACGGAGACGATCTTTGCGTGGCCCGGCATGGGTAAGCTTCTCATCGGCTCGATACAGTCGCTCGATCGCCCCGTGATCGTCGCCTACCTCATTCTGATCGTGTTGATGTTCGTGGTCATCAACCTGGTGGTCGACATTCTCTATTCGCTGCTCGATCCACGCGTGCGTTTGGCGGACAGAACAGCATGACGGTCCCATCCGATCCCGCTCGGGTCGTGTCACCTTTCCGTCGCCTCGCGTCGGACTACTTCGAGAGCCGGCTCGCGGGAATCGCGTTCGTATTGCTGGTGATTATGATCCTGCTTGCTGCTTTGGCGCCATGGATCGCCCCCCAGAACCCCTACGATCTTGCTCAAGTCGACGTATTGGACAGCCGGCTGCCTCCGGGCACCAAGAGCAATTACGGCTATACTCACTGGCTCGGGACAGACGGCGCCGGCCGGGACTTGGCCTCGGCAATGCTCTATGGCCTGCGGATCTCCTTGTCTGTTGGAGTGCTGTCAGGGTTCATTGCCATGGCACTCGGCAGCGCTGTCGGGCTTCTGGCAGCCTACGTCGGAGGTCGCACCGAAACGTTGATCATGCGGTTGGTCGACCTGCAGCTTTCATTCCCCGCAATTTTGATCGCTCTGATTATGATTGCCGTGATGGGCAAGGGGATCGACAAGATCGTCATCGCTCTTGTGACCGTTCAGTGGGCCTACTACGCGCGAACGGTTCGTGGCTCTTCGCTGGTGGAGCGGCAAAAGGAGTATGTCGAAGCGGCGCGGTGCCTTGGTCTTTCCCAGCCACGCATCATCTTCGGCCACATCCTGCCGAACGTTCTTCCTCCGCTGATCGTCGTCGCCACCGTTCAGACCGCCCACGCCATCGCGCTGGAAGCGACGCTGTCGTTCCTCGGTGTCGGTCTACCTCAGACGGAGCCCTCGCTCGGCCTGCTCATTTCGAACGGCTTCGAGTACATGCTGTCAGGGAAGTACTGGATCAGTTTCTTCCCTGGAATAGTGCTGCTGTTGACTATCGTCGTGATCAATCTTGTCGGCGACCAGTTGCGCGACGCCCTCAATCCGAGGCTGCAGAAATGAGCGCGAACGCAACCAATGAGCAGCCGACGCTCCTCGTCGAAAACTTGACGACGCACTTCTTCACCAAGGCTGGGGTCGTGAAGGCCGTGGACGGTGTCAGCTTCGCGGTGCGTCGGGGTGAAGTGCTCGGCCTCGTCGGAGAGTCCGGCTCTGGCAAGTCGATAACCGGGTTCTCCATTATTGGTCTGATCGATCCGCCTGGCCGGATTGTTTCCGGCTCGATCCGATTTAATGGGATCGACCTGATTCAAGCCGGCGAGGAAACCCGGCGCTCGCTGCGGGGCAACCGGATCGCGATGATCTTCCAGGACCCGATGATGACGCTCAATCCGGTCCTGAGAATTGATACCCAGATGATCGAGGCGGTCCAGGCGCATCGCGCCGTATCCCGGGAGGAGGCCCGGGCGATTGCGCGGGACGCGCTGGCGATGACCGGAATGCCGTCGCCGGAGCAACGGCTCGGCTGCTATCCGCACGAATTATCCGGCGGAATGCGGCAACGCGTGGCGATCGCGACCGCGTTCTTGAACAAGCCGGACCTGATCATCGCCGATGAGCCGACGACGGCCCTTGACGTGACGATCCAGGCGCAGATTCTGCACGAGGTCCAGAGTCTTTGCAGGAAATCGGGTACCGCGCTGATCTGGATCTCGCACGACCTCGCAATCGTGTCTGCTCTGGCGGACCGGGTCGCTGTTATGTACGCGGGAAGAATCGTGGAGACGGCCGCTACAGACCGTCTCGTCGAGTCTCCCCGCCATCCCTATACCGCCGGGTTGATCGGCTCGGTACCGAGCAACAACCGGCGCGGTCGGCGTTTGACGCAGATCCCGGGCATGACGCCGTCGCTGCTCGCCCTGCCGCGAGGGTGCGCGTTCGAGGCTCGTTGCAACCGGGCGATCGCCTCGAAATGCAGCGAACCACAGGACATGAGGGAGATTGGGGCTGCCCATAGTGTCAGATGTTGCAATCCATTGACGGAAGGGACCAGCCATGAGTGACGTCCCTATCGTCGAAGCTGTCGGCCTGAGCAAGCGGTTCAAGAAGGCGGTCGACTTGGCCGGACGCATCGCGGCGAAGCTGGGCGCCGATATTCGCGAGGAAGTGGTTCAGGCCGTCGACGGCGTGGATCTCGCGCTCAGGAAGGGCGAGGTGGTCGGTCTCGTCGGTGAGTCGGGATGCGGCAAATCTACCCTGGGCCGCATGATTGCCGGCATCCTTGAGCCGACGGCGGGTGTCGTCCGTTTCAAGGGACGCGACCGTCAGAGCCTTTCCGGCGGGGAAGCGAGGTCGGCGCGCCTCGGCATCCAGATGATCTTTCAGGATCCGTACGCATCCCTCAACCCGCGAGCCAGGGTCGAATCGATCATCGGCGAGGCGCCGGTATTTCATGGCATCGTGAACCGCCGGGACGTCTCGGGCTTCGTGTCGGATATGCTGCTTCGTGTGGGACTGGACTCGGCATTCGCACGCCGATTTCCGCATCAGTTTTCCGGCGGGCAGCGAAGCCGCATCGGTATCGCTCGCGCGCTTGCCGTCAAACCCGAGTTCCTGGTCTGCGACGAGGCGATTGCCGCGCTCGACGTCTCGATCCAGGCACAGGTCATCAATCTGTTCATGGATCTGCGTGACCAGCTCGATCTGACCTATCTGTTCATCAGCCACGATCTGGGCGTCGTGCAGCACATCTCCGACAGGGTCGTCATCATGTATCTGGGCCGGGTGGTCGAGAGCGCCCCGACCGAGGAGCTTTTTGGGCAACCCAACCACCCTTATTCGAAGGCGTTGCTGGCGGAGGTACCCCGAATTCAGAAGGGAAGGCGGGAGTTCCAGCCCATCGAGGGCGAAATCCCGTCAGCACTATCGCCGCCGACAGGGTGTCACTTCCATCCTCGCTGCGCTCTTGCGACCGAGCGGTGTCGGATCGAGGCACCGCGCCTGAAGGAGATCGCGCCCAAGCGGATGGCTGCGTGTCACCTCAATGACGTTTCATGAGGGGCGAGGAGCGCCCGCGTTTCGTGCTGCCGGCCCGCGTCATGGAGCGATGTCATTCGGTCCGGCCTGATTTGCGCCGCAGCTGAACTGGGGCTCACAGGTCATAATCTGGCCAAACTGGAACGGCCATTTTCGCTCGGCAATGAGGTAGTGGCGGCGGTCGATGCGTTGGCGGGGCGCGCGAACGAAGTACGCGCCGATGTCATGACCCAGGGGGCGTTGTGAGGGGTACCTTCGGTTACGGCCGCGGTCGATTGACTGCTGTAGCCTCGGCTGCAGCGTGCGGCATTGCGGCGTTCTCGGCCACGGCGATGGCAAGCACGTATGTTGCGATGCCGTTCCATTGCTCGATAGAGCAGGGGCGCATCCGGTTGGCCCCGTCGACAGAACGGGCCTATCGGATCGTCGGGCAGCACAATCAGCATCCGTTCACGGCATGCGCTCCGGGACAGCCGGACAGATGCCGAACTTGGATGATCCACCGTTTCGATATGATGTGCGGTGCGACACCGGTGGCGTGGGCATCCGTCGTCGCAGCGGCAAATGACAGGCCGCCGCGCCGGGTTAGGCTCGAAAACGGGCGGATCCATATCGCCATCGGACCCATTTGGCGGACTCAGAGCGCAGCGAACCGCCGGTATCCGAACCAGTCACAGGGCGTAGCCTTACCCTCCGGGTATGCTCCGGTCGTGGGGATCGCGGCGCGCTTCTCTGCGCCGGAGCCGGCAGGCCGCGCACGCGTGACTGAACTCCCTCGCGGGCGCACGGCACAGCCGACGGAGCCTCAGGCGCAATCGCAGGGTTCTCCGGGCTTGCAACCAGTGTCGTTGCCATTGCCGCCGATCGAGCCGACGATCGCGGGCGAAGATGCCGCCGCTTCACAATCCCTGGAGACGTCTGGCTCGATAGGCGACTGGGTAACGACCACGGAGAGAGCTCCGTCCGCGAGCGGAGGCTTCGATGCGCTGAGGGTCATCGCGCTGATGTCGATCATCGTCGCGCTCTGGCTCGCCGCCGATCGTCTCAGAAAGCTGCGCCCTCGGGGAATGTCGCGGGCAGAATACAAGCCAGTCGATGCCGAAGGCTCGAGCGGGCATGATGCCGGAGCTGCACTCTGCTCGGAACTGATTGCAAAGGCGGTGAACCTGCACCGCGAGGTTCGGGAACGGCTCTCCCGGGTGAGCGACACGGCGATCAAGAAGCTCCTGGCCGAGGATCTTGCAGAAGTTCAGGCCCGACTATTGTCCGACCGGCTCACCGAACTGGTGGCAGCAGAGGCTTGGGGGGATGTGCGTGTGACGGTCGAGGGTGCAATCGCGGAACTGGGCCGGATATTGCGCAGGGCTGAGGCATCCGCAAACACGGAGGTGGAGGCATCCAAGGCAAGACAGGCGGTTCCGGCCGAACCGGCGTCTGTTGGGGAGGCTTTCGAGATGCTCGGCATCAATCCGGATGCCAGTACCACCGTGGTCAAGAAGATCGTCGACGGGCTCCGGCAGAGTTGGCATCCTGATCACGCCAAGGACGATGCCGACCGGCAGCTGCGCGAGGATCGGATGAAGCAGATCAACATAGCCTGGGACGTGATTTCCGGCCGCCGCCAGGTCGCATGAGGCCGGCCGAATCGAGCGCACTTTTCATGCGACCTGAGTTCGTTGCTCCGTGCCCGGGCAAAACCTCCGCAGGCTGGGCTGGACCGCCTTCTTGCATCCCGCGTCCGAGCGGGCGATAAGGCCCCCGCAAGAACGCACCGGGACCATGATCCAATGACCTTCAAGCCGCGCGTTTTCTCCGGCATGCAGCCGACCGGCAACCTGCACCTGGGTAACTACCTGGGAGCTCTCGTGCGCTGGGTGGAAATGCAGTCGAGCCACGAGTGCATCTACTGCATCGTCGACATGCATGCGATTACCGTGTGGCAGGATCCCAAGGAGTTGCGGCAATCGATCCGCGACGTCACCGCCGCCTACATCGCTGCCGGCCTCGATCCGACGAAGTCGATTCTCTTCAACCAGAGCCAAGTGGCCGAACACGCCGAGCTCGCGTGGGTCTTCAATTGCATTGCGCGTCTGGGCTGGCTCAACAAGATGACCCAGTTCAAGGAAAAGGCCGGCAAGGACCGGGAGAATGCCTCCATCGGGTTGTATGACTACCCGGTGCTCATGGCGGCCGACATTCTCGTCTACCAGGCCACGCATGTTCCAGTCGGCGATGATCAGAAGCAGCACCTGGAGCTTGCCCGTGACATCGCGCAGAAGTTCAACAAGGACTACCGTGCCGCGATCGCGGAACATGGTTATGGCGAGCAGTTTTTTCCCCTCTGCGAGCCGGTCATCATGGGGCCTGCAACGAGAGTGATGAGCCTGAGAGACGGCACTAAGAAGATGTCGAAGTCCGATCCGTCCGATCTTTCGAGGATCAACATGACGGATGATGCGGATTCGATTGCCCGAAAGATTCAGAAGGCGAAAACCGATCCCGAACCTCTTCCGACGGAAATCGCTGGTCTCGACGCCCGCCCCGAAGCGGACAATCTCGTCGGCATCTATGCGGCACTGACCAACGTGCAGAAACTGGACGTGTTGCGCGAGTTAGGCGGCGCACAGTTTTCGACTTTCAAGAAGGCGCTCGCGGATGTGGCGGTCGCAAAGGTATCCCCAGTCAACGCGGAGATGCGTCGCCTCTTGAAGGACCCCGCCGAAATAGACAGGATTCTCGTCGATGGAGCGGATCGTGCCCGTGCGATAGCATCGCCGATCATGAGAAAAGTTCGTGACATCGTGGGGTTTGTGGGTCGCTGACGCCCCTGGGGCAACCCGCAGCTCGGAGCGATCGGAACGTGTCGTGCAACGCGAGACCTTGAAGAGCATCACGGAGTTGCAGCGCCTCGACCAGCGTACGAGGACGATTTTTCGCTCGATCGTGGAGACCTACCTCTCGACAGGGGAGCCCGTCGGCTCGAGGAACTTGTCGCGGGCTCTGCCGATGCAGCTGTCGCCCGCGTCCGTCCGAAACGTCATGTCGGACCTGGAGCAACTGGGGCTCATCTTTTCGCCTCACACTTCGGCTGGACGTTTGCCGACCGAGCAGGGATTGAGGCTGTTTGTCGACGGGTTGCTCGAGGTCGGATCCCTCCCCGAGGAGGAGCGGCACCGACTGGATGCCCAGATCAAGGTCAGAGGCCAATCGTCCGCCGACCAGGTCCTTGCGGATGCGAGCGAGACGATCTCTGGGCTGTCGCACTGTGCAGGAGTAGTCATCGCAGAAAAGCACACTGCGCGCTTGAAGCAGATCGAGTTCGTCGGCCTCGAGCCCGGCAAAGCCTTGGTCATCATCGTCGGCGAGGACGGCAGTGTGGAAAATCGGGTGATCGCGACGCCGGTCGGTGTGCCGGCATCCGCTCTCGTCGAGGCAGCCAACTACCTGAATCGCTACGCGTCCGGGATGACCCTCGCCGATGCCCAGAAGAGGATAGAGGAACAACTGGCACTGGCTCAGGCCGAACTGGACCAGCTCACGCAGCGCGTCGTACACGCCGGGTTGGCGGTCTGGTCGGGTTCTCTGGACGAGCGCAAGAGCCTGATTGTTCGGGGACAAGCCAATCTGCTCAAGAACGTCGAGGCACTGGAGGAACTCGAAAGGATTCGGCAGCTCTTTTCCGACCTCGAGACGAAGCGCGAGATGATCCAGCTGCTGGATCTGGCGGAGAAGGGGGAGGGCGTGTCAATCTTTATCGGCTCGGAGAACAAGCTGTTCTCGCTGACCGGCTCGTCGCTCGTGGTCTCGCCCTTCAGGGACGAAACGCGGAAAATCGTCGGTATCCTGGGAGTGATTGGTCCGACGCGGCTGAACTACGCCCGGATCATACCCATGGTGGACTATACGGCGCGGTTGGTCGGCAAGCTGTTGACTTGATTTTTCGCAACGCAGCGCCGATATCCCCCTGGTTTTCCTTGTCTGATGTCGTCGCGAAGAACGACGGAGATACCATGAGCACCGAGCCGAAGACGCCCGAACCCACGGCGCCCGAAAATGTGACTGAGACCGGTTCGCCGGAGCCCCGGCAGCCTTCGACGGCGGAGGCGGTTCCCAAGCACCATGACGACCTCATTGGCGAACTGAGGCGTGAGATCGCCGACCTGAAGGACCGGGTCTTGCGCGCTCATGCCGATGTGGAGAACATTCGCAAGCGGACGGAACGTGAAAAGGAAGAGACAGCCAAGTACGCGATCACGAAGTTCGCTCGCGACGTGTTGACGGTAGGTGACAACTTCCAGCGAGCACTGGGTGCCGTTCCTGCCGGCGCGGCGGACTCAGATCCGGCACTGAAATCTCTCGCCGAGGGCGTATCGCTCATCGAGCGGGAATTCTTGAATGCCCTGGAACGTCACGGCGTGAAGCGCGTCGCGCCGGAAAACGAGCCGTTCAACCCGCATTTTCATCAGGCCGTGATGGAATTGCCCAGGCCGGACGTCCCTTCGGGAACTGTCGTCCAGGTATTCCAATCCGGCTACACGATCGAGGGGCGAGTGCTTCGCCCGGCTATGGTCGTCGTCGCAACCGGCGGACCGAAGCCTGGAAGCCAGCCCTCCCAGTTCGCCGCGTCGCCGTCAGGCATGTCGTCGGACAATACCGACGGTCAGACCAGTGCAGAGGGCTCGTCAAGTGAAGCGGGCGCTGACGCAGCGAACGGAAAGCCGCAGGCCTGAGGCCAAGAGGTCTCGGGACGGTAAAGCGGTCGCACCCCATTCAGGCGCTTCCGCCGGCCTCTGTCTGGAGCCAGGCTGAGCAGCACGCCTTGGCGAGTTCGCGCACGCGCAGGATATAGCTCTGGCGCTCCGTGACGGAGATGACTCCGCGCGCATCCAGAAGATTGAAGACGTGGCTCGCCTTGATGCACTGATCGTATGCCGGCAGTGCCATGAGGTGGCGCGTGTCCGAGCGTCCACGCTCGAGCAACGATTTGCACTCGGCCTCGGCGTCCTTGAAGTGCTGCAGCAGCATTGCGGTGTCAGCGTGCTCGAAATTGTAGCGTGAGTACTCCTGCTCAGCTTGCAGGAAAACGTCGCCATAGGTGAGTTTGCGGTCTTCGGTACGTCCGTTGAAGTTGAGGTCGAACACGCGGTCGACGCCCTGGACATACATCGCCAGCCGTTCGAGTCCGTAAGTGATTTCTCCAGAGACCGGCCGGCAGTCGAAGCCGCCGACCTGTTGGAAGTAGGTGAACTGCGTCACCTCCATGCCGTTGCACCACACTTCCCAGCCGAGGCCCCAGGCTCCCAGTGTCGGGCTTTCCCAATCATCCTCTACGAACCGGATGTCGTTCTTGGAGGTGTCGATCCCGATGGCATCAAGGCTGCGCAGATATAGATCAAGAATATCTGCCGGCGACGGCTTCATGATGACTTGAAACTGATAGTAGTGCTGCATGCGATTGGGGTTTTCGCCGTAACGCCCATCCTTGGGACGGCGTGAAGGCTGCACGTAAGCGGCATTCCATGGCTTGGGACCGAGCGCGCGAAGGGTTGTGGCCGGATGGAATGTGCCGGCGCCCACTTCCATGTCGTAGGGCTGGAGAATGACGCAGCCCTGGGCGCCCCAGAACTGCTGAAGTGTCAATATCAGGTCCTGGAAGCTCTCGCGCGGGCGCAGCGCCGCCAAGGTGCTCTGCGTCGGCTGGGGCTTCGATCCCACGGCGGTTCTCGGCATCGAAAGGGCTCGCATCCTGGTCCGATTTGCGGTGCACTATAGTCGGCACCGGCTCGATGTCACGCGCTGGCTCGGAAAGGTCGCAGTCACATCAGGTGCCCGACAGGCGGCCATTGCGCAAGGGCGCGTTCCGGGCAACGCTGTGGCGGCAACTGCATGCGAACGAGCCGTGGCGGCCGGGGGCAGGTTCTCGATGTACAAATTGCGCGGAGTGTTGGGCAGATCCTTCGCCCTTGCGATGATCGCTCTTGTCCCGGGTGCAGGGCCGGCTGCGGCGCATCACGCCATGGGCGGCTCGGCGCCGACGACCTGGATCGAAGGCCTGTTGTCCGGCCTCGCGCACCCGGTCATCGGGCTCGATCACCTTGCGTTCGTCGTTGCGGCCGGAGTCATCGCCGCCTACCTGAATTCGGGTTGGCGCGTGCCGGCGACGTTTGCGGCTTTCTCGATCGCAGGCGTCGCCCTGCGCTTCGTGCTGCCCGACATGCAGTTCGCCGAGGCGGCGGTCGCGGGCACCGTCGTCATGGCGGGTCTTGCGATGGCGGTCGGGCGGCTCGGCCCTGCCGCCGCCTGGATAGCCTTTGCCGCACTGGCGGGTCTGCTCCATGGCTATGCGTTCGGAGAGGCGGTCGTCGGCGCCGAGGCGACGCCGATCCTTTGGTACCTGTTCGGGCTCGCCGCGTCTCAGCTAGCAGTTTCCAACACGGTGATGGCCGTGGTCGGCATGACGCTGACCCACGACGCCACCCATTCGTGGCGGACGCGGACGGCTGGTGCAGCGATTGCCCTGCTGGGTTCCGCGCTTCTCGCGACGAGCGTCTTCCAGGTCTGATCGTCGGTCAAGGTGCGGCTAGGGGCGCGTACGTGGCGGCCCAGATTGCGCTTCGTCACAATGGGTGGCGCCGTCGAAGGCAACCCTCAATCGTCTCGCGCAGCACCAAGGCCAAATCGCGGCACGTCACCCCCGGTCTGCGTTTGCGCCAGGCGAGACTTCGGTCCCGGGGCGGTAATCCGCTCCTCCGCGTGCTTCTCGCCATGGGGCTGCTTGAACGCCATGATTTCTCCGCGCTCGAACGCCGGGCAGGGTCCCTCCGGGTCGATGCTCGACGCATTTGTGCGGAAGCGTGCGTTCACCAGGTAACGGCGGCTGCAGACATGCACTGGCGGCAACTGACGGGCGACCTCGAAGTAATCATAGCCTTCCTTGAGGGTCGACCAGAACGGTAGCCATTGGCTCCTGGCATGGCGAGCCATGTTCTGGTCGGTCATGCGGAACGGGAACGCATGAACATGAATGACTTCCTGCCCCCCGATGAATGCTTCCCGGGCAAGTGCATAAATCTCTTCCATCAGCGCATCGGTCATGGCGTAGCAGCCGGCCGACTTGCACTTACCATGCACCATCAGGAAGTCGCCGGTACGGCGATTGGCCCTGTCGTAGGCGTTTGGATAGCCGAGATTGAAGGCGAGGTGAAACTGTGAGTTGGGGTTCATCTGGTGGCGCGCCACCTGATAAAAGCCTTCCGGGGCCTGTTTGTCGCCTTGCTGCAGCTTCGGGCCGAGGTCTCCAGACCAGTTGCAGATGGGATAGGTTTTGAAGTGATAGAAGTGCCCGTCGGGGCGCTGCTTCCAGACCTCGAGCTCCGACTCTTCCTTGAATACCCGCACGAAAATCGGCGCGGTCGTATCCATGCCCTTCTTGCCGAGGAGCATCATCGTCTCCTTCGACAGGGGCCTCAGGTGAGCCGCCAGATCTACCTTGGCGCACGAAGCCAGCAGAACGGCTGCGGCCAGGAGTACCAAGCGAGCGGTAATGGACTTCGCGACTCTCATATTCCCCGGGGGCTCGTCTCTACGCATTACAGCTGCGCCATTGCCCTGAACCCGAGTCGTCATCAGACAATGGCAGCGAATCAGTTGCGCCTCGCATCCCTAATATACCGTTAACGCCAAGAAAGCATTAGGCGATCCGGTGCGGAGGACCCGAGGCAACCACTCATGTTCCCTAACCGCCGAGTGCGGTCGGGGAAGGGCCGGATCTTGACCGCCGTTTGGCGAGCAAGTCGCCCCTCCGCAGCCTTGTCCACGTTCCACTGGCCGAGATCAAGCCGAAGACTTGGCCGGCCTCCGACGATTTCGCTCCAGCTTTGTTCTGGCCGCTTGCTGCTCAGCAAGGTCGTCGACACGGCGAATGGCTGCGTCGAAAGCTTCGCGAACAGTGATCAGTAGGTCCTCCTGAACGTGCGAACCCTCCCGCTCGTGAGTGATGACAAGGGCTCGTTGGTTCGGCACCGAAATCTCTATCTTGACCGCAAGAACGGTCGGCTTGGTGGCGATCCGCGTTGGGGCCTCGATGACGACCCGGCACGCTGTCATGCGCGAGAAGTGACGCTTGAGCTTCGCATACTTCTCGGCAACCCGCGCCTCGACCGCGGCGCTGCGCTCGATCCCATGGAAGTGGACGTCAAGCCCGGAATTCATGTGTGTGGCCCTTTCGGTAGAGCTCGTCGAATGAGCCACGATAGTGAAGCACGCCGATTGTGGCATGTCTTGTCTCAAAGCAAGACCGCGCTTGGGGGGCGTAGCCTGGACGTCACCTGCAGGGTCGGGCGTCAGCGCGGCAGATCGGTTCGCCCCATCAATGCTTTATCGATGGCGTGTGCCGCCTGCCGTCCCTCACGGATGGCCCATACGACGAGGCTTTGTCCGCGGCGCATGTCTCCTGCCGCGAAGATCTTCGGCCGGGACGTGAGGTATTCCTTGTCGGACGCCCTGACGTTCCCGCGGTTGTCGAGTTCGAGTGCCAGTTCCGTCACGATGTCGTCCTGTACCGGGGCCACGAAGCCCATGGCGAGAAGCACCATGTCGGCTGGAATGGCGAACTCGCTGCCGGGGATCTCTTTGAACTTGTCGTCGACTCGCGCGCAGACGAGCTTGGAGACGCGCCCGCCCTTCCCTTCGAAACGCTTGGTCGTGATCGAGAACTCGCGCTTGGCGCCCTCCTCTTGCGACGACGACGTCCGCATCTTCAACGGCCAATGCGGCCAAGTGAGTTGCTTGTTCTCCTTCTCGGGCGGCGCCGGCATGATCTCGAGCTGGACTACGCTCTTGGCGCCCTGACGGATCGATGTGCCGATGCAGTCGGAACCCGTATCGCCGCCCCCGATGACGACCACGTTCTTGCCTTCGGCGGTTTCCTCCGTTCCCAGGCCCAGCGGTTCACCAGCGACCCGGCGGTTTTGCTGCGGCAGGAAATGCATGGCGAAATGAATGCCCCGAAGATCTCGACCGGGCACTGCCAGGTCGCGCGGCTTTTCTGCGCCGCACGTCAGCAGCACGGCGTCATGCCGCGCTTCCAGATCGCGGATCGAGACGTTGGCACCGACATGGCTGTTGCAGTGAAAGACGACGCCCTCGGCTTCCATCTGATGGACGCGGCGGGCGATGACAGTCTTCTCCATCTTGAAATCCGGAATGCCGTACACCATCAGCCCTCCGGGGCGAGCTTGCTTCTCGTAGACGTGGACCTCGTGTCCGGCACGCGCAAGCTGCTGTGCTGCCGCGAGTCCGGCAGGACCAGAGCCGACAATGGCAATCCTCTTGCCGGTCCGTACTTCGGCGGGCTGCGGCACGATCCAGCCTTCCTGCCAGCCCTTGTCCACGATGGCGCACTCGATGGTTTTTATGGCCACCGGCGTGTCGTCGATGTTCAGCGTGCACGAAGCCTCGCAAGGCGCCGGGCAAACGCGGCCGGTCACTTCGGGGAAGTTGTTCGTCGAATGCAGGTTGGCCAGCGCCTCCCGCCAGTGACCTCGATAGACGAGGTCGTTCCAATCAGGGATCTGGTTGTTAACCGGACAGCCGTTGTGACAATAGGGAATCCCGCAATCCATGCAGCGGGACGCCTGCGTACGCGTATCCTTGTCACCGAGCGGGACGACGAATTCCTTCCAGTGCTTCACGCGCTCTTTGACCGGACGGTAGTCGCGGTCGACACGCTCGAATTCCATGAAACCTGTGATCTTGCCCATGGTCTTGGTCCGTCGTGCTCGTCAGTTCGTCTTCAGATTGGCGGCGCACCGCGCGATCCAATCGCGCAGAGCACCGCGTCCGGTGAGGTCGAAGCCGCCTTCGTGGGCGACGTGGGTATAGGCATACAGTGCGATGTCGGCGATGGAGAACGCTTCACCCGACAGGTACTGGCGGCCGGTCAACTGCACATTCATGAAGTCGAGCGCTTTTTCCCCGCGCTCGACCTTGCCCGGATCACGGCTTTCCCTGCTCTTGCCGAGGTAGTGCATGTGAAAACGGCAGGTCGCTACATAGGGCTCGTGGCTGTATTGCTCCCAGAAAAGCCACTCGTCGACCTTGGCCTGCGCGAAGGCATCATTGGGCAGAAGGCGTGAGCCCCGCGCCAGATACCGAATAATCGCGTTCGACTGAGCCAGCCGGCGACCGTCCTCGAACTCCACAGCAGGAACCTGGCCTTGCGGGAACTTAGCGAGATATTGCGGCGTTCGGCTCTTGCCCTTCATGATGTCGACTGGCACCCACTCATACGCCATCCCGATCAGTTCGGCGGTCCACTTCACCTTCAGGCAATTTCCGGATTTCTCATCTCCGAAGATCCGCATCATTCGCGTCCTTCCGGGCCGGAATAAGCGCGCTCCACTTTGGCAATGCGCATTTCATAGTGCTCGTACCAACGCTGCTTGCCGATCCGCTGGGCCACAATGTGCTTCTCGTTGGTCTTCCAGGCACGGATGGCAGTCTCGTCCGTATAGTAGATCACGGTGATGCCGAAGCCGTCCGATGTCCGAGCGCTCTCACGGCCGAGATAGCCCGGTTGCTGAACTGAAAGAGGCGCCACCACCTCCATCATCGCAGCGTAGCCGTTGTCACTCTCGGTGCGCTTCGACGTGAAGATCACCGCGTAGTAGGGCGGACTTGGTGTGTTGGCGAATCCTGCAGGCATTCGGGCGCTCGTGGTTCGATCCGGTGCGCGAGGTCGCGCGATCTCGTCACTGTCGGTGTTCGTCGTTCTCCTTCCCCGCATCGCAGCGGCGAAGGGAGGCCGTTACGGAGCCGCCTTGGACCTTGAGCGACCTTTGCCGGGTACGCCTATCTCGATCACGTCGAGGCCGGTGCTGTCCGCTTTCTGGTGCTGTGCGATCTCCTGAAGCGCGCGGCGATACTCCACCGGCATGACCTTCCGGAATTTCTTCTGCCAGGTCGGCCAATCCGCGAGGATCGTCTTTGCCCGGGCGGAATTGGTGAAGTGTGCATGGCGCGTGATCAACGTATGCAGCCGCTCCGCATCCTGCCCCGTCATGTCGGCCATCACGTCGACCAGGCCATGGCTCTGGAGGTCACCGCCCTGATTGGCGAGCCGTCGCATGACTTCTTCTTCGGCTGCAACCGGCTCGAGGTCGATCATGGCGAGGTTGCACTTCTGGTCGAAGGCTCCGTCCTCGTCGAGTACATACGCGATGCCGCCGGACATGCCGGCCGCAAAATTGCGGCCGGTCGGACCGAGGACCACGACGACGCCGCCGGTCATGTACTCGCAGCCATGATCGCCGGTGCCCTCGACTACAGCGACGGCGCCCGAATTGCGGACAGCGAAACGCTCGCCGGCAATGCCCCGGAAATAGCACTCGCCGGTGATGGCCCCGTACAAGACCGTGTTGCCGACGATCATGCTCTCTTCCGGTACGATGCCCGACTTGGGGTTCGGCCGGACGATGATCTTGCCTCCGGAAAGCCCTTTGCCGACGTAGTCGTTGGCCTCTCCCACCAAGTCGAGCGTGACGCCTGCGGCGAGCCACGCTCCAAAGCTCTGGCCGGCAATCCCCTCCAGCGTGATGTGGACCGTGTCCTCGGGAAGGCCGGCATGGCCGTAGCGCTTCGCCACCCGTCCGGACAGCATAGCACCCGTCGCGCGATCGCGGTTCGATATGCGGCTGCTGAACTTCACCGGCTTGCCGGTTTCCAGTGCCGGCCGCGCCTGCTCAATCAACGAGACGTCGAGGATCTTCTCCAACCCGTGGTTCTGCCGCTCGCTATTGCGGATCGCCACTGTGGACGGCACATCCGGGCGGTGGAACAAGGCTGAGAAATCGAGCCCCCTGGACTTCCAGTGTCCGATCGCCCGGTCCTTGTCGAGGATGTCGGACTGTCCGACCAATTCGGAGAACTTGCGCACGCCGAGTGCAGCCATCAGTTCCCGCACCTCTTCTGCGATGAAGAAGAAGAAGTTGATGACGTGCTCAGGCTGCCCGGTGAACTTCTTGCGTAGCGCCGGGTCCTGCGTCGCAACCCCGACTGGGCAGGTGTTCAAGTGACACTTGCGCATCATGATGCAGCCCATCGCGATCAGAGGTGCCGTCGCGAAGCCGAATTCGTCGGCGCCGAGCAGTGCACCGATGATCACGTCGCGGCCGGTGCGAATGCCTCCGTCGACCTGCACGGCTATGCGACCGCGCAGCCGGTTCATCACCAGCGTCTGATGGGTCTCTGCTAGGCCGATCTCCCAAGGCGATCCTGCATGCTTGATTGAGGTGAGCGGACTTGCGCCGGTTCCACCCTCGAAGCCGGAAATCGTTACGTGGTCGGCCCGCGCCTTGGCGACGCCGGCGGCAACGGTTCCTACGCCGACCTCCGACACGAGCTTGACCGACACGTCGGCCTGGGGGTTGACGTTCTTGAGGTCGAAGATGAGCTGGGCCAGATCTTCGATCGAGTAGATGTCGTGGTGCGGCGGCGGTGAGATTAGCCCGACGCCCGGAGTGGAATGGCGCACCTTGGCAATAGTCTGGTCGACCTTGTGCCCCGGCAGCTGCCCACCCTCGCCCGGCTTGGCACCCTGAGCCATCTTGATCTGCATTACGTCTGAATTGACGAGGTACTCTGTCGTTACGCCGAAGCGGCCGGAAGCGATCTGCTTGATTGCCGAACGCATGCTGTCGCCGTTCGGCATCGGCTTGAAGCGGTCGGCCTCTTCACCGCCTTCGCCGGTATTCGATTTTCCACCGATGCGATTCATCGCGATCGCAAGCGTCGTGTGGGCTTCGCGACTGATCGAGCCGAAGCTCATGGCGCCGGTCGAAAACCGCTTCACGATCTCTGTCGCAGGTTCGACCTCGGAAATGTCCACGGGCTTGCGGCCCAGCTCTTCCGCATTCTTGATCCTGAACAGGCCGCGGAGGGTCATTAGCTGTTCGGATTGCTCATTGATCTGGCGGGCGTAGTCGCGCCACTTCTGCGGGACTTTGCCTGCCTTCGCCGCCGCGACCGCCGTGCCCCTTACGGCGTGCTGCAGGTCCGCCACCACCGCCGGGCGCCACATATGCGCCTCGCCACGCGTGCGATAGGCGTATTCGCCGCCGACATCGAGCATGGTCTCGAGTTGCGGCACATCGCCGAACGCCTGCCTGTGACGTTCGAACGTCTCGCGCGCGATCTGCCTCAGCCCCACGCCTTCCACCTGCGTATGCGTTCCTGTGAAGTAGCGCTTCACGAAAGCGGACTTCAGGCCCACGGCATCGAAAATCTGGGCCCCGCAATAGCTCTGGTAGGTCGAGATGCCCATCTTGGACATCACTTTCAGGAGGCCCTTGTCGACGGCCTTGATGTACCGCTTCTGGGCCTCCTTGAGGGTCAGCTTCTCATCGAGCTCGGGAAGGAGCTGCTCGAGGGTGTCGAAGGCGAGATAGGGATTGATTGCCTCGGCGCCATAGCCGGCCAAGGTGCAGAATTGATGCACTTCGTGAGCTTCGCCGGTTTCCACAACCAGTCCGACCGACGTGCGCAACCCTTGCTTGATGAGGTGGTGATGTACGGCGCTGGTCGCCAGAAGGGATGGGATCGGCACCCTGTCGCGGCCGGTTCCGCGGTCGCTCAGGATGATGATGTTGTAGTCGCGCGAGCGCACGGCTTCTTCCGCCTCGGCGCAAACGACGTCCAACGCCCAGCTCATGCCGGCCGCGCCCTTGTCGACGGGGTAGGTGATGTCGATCGTGACCGATGAGAACTGGTTGTCCTCGACGAGTCCGATCTGGCGAATTCGTTCCAGGTCCTCGTTGGTCAGGATCGGCTGATAGACCTCGAGGCGCTTCTGCTTCGAAGTGCCCTCCAGGTCGAGGATGTTGGGGCGCGGACCGATGAATGAGACGAGGCTCATCACGAGTTCCTCGCGAATCGAGTCGATCGGCGGGTTCGTCACCTGCGCGAAGTTCTGCTTGAAGTAGGTGTGCAGGAGCTTCGGCTTCGTCGACAGGACCGAGACAGGAGTGTCCGTTCCCATCGAGCCCACGGCCTCCTGACCCGTGTGAGCCATGGGGCTCATCAGGAACTTGAGGCTTTCCTGCGTGTAGCCGAACGCCTGTTGAAGATCCAGGAGCGAGGAATTCGTCCGGCTCTTTGAGGGCTTCTTCGGAAGCGGCAGGTCACCGACCTGGATCTGGGTGCGCTTCAGCCAGGTCTCATAGGGATGGCGGGAAGACAGATCGCGCTTCAGTTCGTCATCCGAGATGATGCGGCCTTCGTCGAGATCGATCAGCAACATCTTGCCGGGCTGGAGACGCCACTTCTTTGCGACATTCGCTTCGTCGACCGGAAGCACTCCGGATTCGGAGGACATGATCACCATGTCGTCTTTCGTGACGAGGTAGCGAGCCGGCCGCAAGCCGTTGCGATCCAGGGTGGCGCCGATCTGGCGTCCGTCCGTGAAAGCCATTGCCGCAGGGCCGTCCCAAGGCTCCATGAGGCATGCGTGATACTCGTAGAACGCCCGGCGCTTGGGATCCATGAGCGGGTTCCCAGCCCAGGCCTCGGGGATCAACATCATCGCCGCGTGGGCGAGGCTGTATCCGCCCATCACCAGGAACTCGAGTGCGTTGTCGAAACACGCGGTATCGGACTGGCCCTCGTACGAGATCGGCCAGAGCTTGGAGATATCGGCGCCCCACAGCGGCGAGCCGACCGAAGCCTGCCGGGCGGCCATCCAATTGACGTTGCCGCGCAGCGTGTTGATCTCGCCGTTGTGCGCCACCATCCGGTAAGGGTGAGCGAGGCGCCAAGAAGGGAATGTATTGGTCGAAAAGCGCTGATGGACGAGCGCCATCGACGAGGTCATCCGTGGGTCGGAGAGGTCGCTGTAGTAGGCCTTCACCTGAAACGACAGGAACATGCCCTTGTAGACGAGCGTACGGCTCGAGAGCGAAACGGTGTAGTGGCCGATGTCGCGGCCCTTGTAGGCGTCGTAGATCGCGTTGGAAACGACTTTCCGCACGAGGAAAAGGCGACGCTCGAACTCATCCTGATCCTTGATCGACTTCGGACGTCCGACGAAAAGCTGACGATGCACCGGTTCGGTGCCGCGCACCATGTCCGAGAGCGAGCGATTGTCGACCGGCACCGAGCGCCAGCCGAGGAATTCCAGCCCCTCTTGCCGGATCAGGCGGACCCAAACGCGCTCGCAATGGGCGCGCAGCCGCTCGTCCTGGGGCAGGAAGATGTGCCCGACCGCATAGTGGCCCGGCTTGGGCAACTTGATCTTGAGCTTTTCGCACTCGGTCCGCAGGAACGCGTCGGGAATCTGGATAAGAATGCCCGCACCGTCACCGGACAGAGGATCGGCACCGACCGCGCCGCGGTGCTCGAGGTTCTCGAGAATCGCAAGTGCGTCCTGAATAATCTTGTGGGACGCGCGCTTCTTGAGGTCGGCGATGAAACCGACGCCACAAGCATCATGCTCACGCCGAGGATCGAACAAGCCTTGGGCAGGCGGAATCACGCCCGCGTGGTCCCGGTCCCCCTCGGCGGGGCTGTGCGGTATCGTGTCGGCCATGGGTATCTACCCTCAGTCGAAATGGTCTGCGAAAGATTTCTGGATCTGCGAGGCGATCATGCTGCAGCGCGGCAGACCGCCGTCCCGCCTAAATGGCATGGACTGGCAAGTCTCGCCAAGCCTTGAACCGTCCTCCGCGACCCCCGCTCTTAGTCGATGGCGACCCTCTAGTTTCGGCAGCAGCGTCAACCGGTTCGGACGCAGGCAGGCCGAGTTCGGGACCACATCTGGTGGGTCGAGGCGGCATCACCTCTGCTGCCGGGCAACGTGCCCTGTTCGGCACCGCACAATCGACGGCGGCTCGACAGGCGCAACGGACGTTGCGGCAATAAGGACAGGATAGCTGACCTATTGCCGGGATCAAGCGAAAAATGCCGGGTTGGTTCAGCTGGCGCGTCGGCAATGCCACGGTCCGCAGAAATCGTGCGAGCACCCCCGGCGGCCTCTGGACCGGGAAGCGCTTCACAGATTAGCTCACAGACAGTCCGTCAACGCTCTTTGCGGGGTGCGTCGTGATTGCTTGCCGTCCGGCACGGTACATGTGCACCCTCGGGCTGATTCTCGGCTCAGCCGTCATCGTCGCGCCGCCGGGCGGCGCACGGGCGAACTCCGCAGAGAGCGCGACCCCGGTTTCCGACCGATTGCGACAGGTCTGCACGCCTGATGCCAAACGTCTGTGTCCAGAACATCCGCTGGGTTCCTCGCAGATGCGCTACTGCATGGAGAGCAAGCGGCGCTCGATTTCGCGGGACTGCCAGATCGTCCTGGAGGACGAGGGCCACGTGCCGAGGGGCTACTTCGCGAGCAACCGCAATTAGCGCCTCGGAACCGCAACGGCCTTTGCATGCCCGAGCATTCCCGCTGTAGCTTCTGCTGGACCTTCTGGAGTCAGAGGAAGCAACTCGACAATGTTCGCCCGCGCCGTCGCTACTCGCATCGTCGATCTGGTGCTTGTGTTGTGGGCAGTGTCGATCTTCGCGTTTCTGATGATCCGGTTGGTTCCCGGCGACGCCGTGGCGATCATGCTCGGCGCGAATACCGAGATAACTCCGGAGAGGTTGGCAGCGCTGCGAGCGAGGCTGGGCCTCGACCAGCCCTTCCACGTCCAATACCTGGATTGGATGGGGAAGGCGCTTTCCGGAGATCTGGGAACTTCGATCTGGACCGGCCGGCCAGTGATCGACGAAATCTCCGCGCATGCCTGGCCGACGCTGCAATTGGCGTTGTTGTCTCTCGTCATCGCGGCCGGGCTCGCAGTACCACTCGGCGTTCTCATGGCGCGGATCCGCGGGCGCAATTCGGAAGTCCTCATTCAGCTCGGGTCGGTAATCGGGCTTACGGTGCCGTCGTTCTGGCTCGGCATCCTCATGCTGCTCGCAGTCGTCTCTCTGGCGCCTGAGCTCGCCGTTCTGGGTTACGTGCCGTTTACAACGGACCCACTCGGCTCCCTGGCCCGTTTGCTTCTGCCCGCTCTTGCGCTGGCATTGCCCATTCTCGCGAGCCTTGCGCGGCTGGTGAGGTCATCGATGTTGGAGTCGCTCGGCCAGGATTACATTCGCACCGCGCGCGCGAAGGGCCTCACGGAGAACTTGGTCCTCTACCGACACGCACTTCGCAACGCCCTTATTCCGTTCGTTACCAGTCTCGGCATCATGTCGGGGTATCTGCTTGGGGGCGCTATCGTGGTCGAGCAGGTGTTCGCCATCCCTGGGCTGGGTCGCCTTATCCTGGGAGCTATCGCGGAGCGCAACTACCCCTTGCTGCAGGCGACTTTGCTCGTCGTCACCACGGGGTTCGTGTTGGCGAATTTTGTCGTCGATTTGCTCTATGTCGCCATCGATCCGCGGACACGGAGTTGATTTGTGCGCGAGATCGTTACTTCGTTCGCAAACGCGCGCCCTCTTCTCAAGTTCGCGACGATGTTCGTTGTCGCGGAGCTCCTGATCGTTGCTCTGGTGCCGCTGATCGCGCCCTATGATCCGATGCAGCAGTCGATCATCGCGAGGCTCAAGTCTCCGAGTGGAAGCAATTGGCTGGGTACCGACCAGTTCGGCAGGGATATCCTGACGCGCATTCTCTATGGAGCGAGGACATCTCTATTGGTTTCGGGGGTGGCTGTTGGACTTGCGCTGCTCGTCGGCGGAACGTTGGGGATGATGGCAGCGTACTATCGTGGTTGGCTCGACCGGATCGTGATGCGAACCATGGACATCCTGTTTGCATTCCCGGTTCTGCTGCTGGCGATTGCGATCGTTGCGATGTTGGGGCCGGGCTCGTTGAGTGCGGCGATTGCCATCGGCATAGTCTACACGCCGATCTTCGCGCGTCTTTTGCGCGGCCCGGCGTTGGTGATCGCCGCGAGCGACTATGTATTAAATGCTCGCGCCATAGGAGCGTCCGATGCCCGAATCATCGGAAGGCACATCCTTCCCAATCTCTTGGGTGTCGTACTTGTTCAGGCGAGCCTGCTGCTGTCGTCCGCGATCCTGGTGGAAGCGTCCCTGTCTTTCCTGGGCCTGGGCACGCAGCCCCCGACGCCGTCACTCGGCCTCATGCTTTCGGAGGGCCGGAACGTCCTCATGCTATCGCCGTGGAGTGCGGTATTCTCCGGCCTTGCCATTCTGCTTCTTGCGTTCGGCCTGAACCTTCTCGGTGACGTCTTGCGCGATTCGCTCGATCCGCGGCTTCGTGGCGACCGATGAGGACCGCCCGTCAGGTTCAACGATCCGCTCCAGTACCTTGCGCAGGCTTCCTCCTTCCATTCGTAGCGCCGCTCTGGCCTCGGAGGCGGCCATTCCGCGTGCGATGAGGACTGCGGGTTTGATTTCATCGTTTGCCCTGTCGAGGGCGACCTCTGCAGTGCGGGTGCCGCAAGCCGCGACGTCGGCCACCATCCGCACGGCGCGACGGCGCAACTTCTCGTTGGACACTCTCATGTCGACCATATAGCCGCGGTAGATCCGCCCCAGACGTATCATGAGCGCGGTGGAGATGGCGTTGAGCACGATCTTCTGCGCGGTTCCCGCCTTCATACGCGTCGAACCCGCGAGCACTTCGCCTCCTGTCTCGACCAGGATCGGGTGATGGGCAGCTGTCAGGAGTGGTGTGCGTGCATTCGAGGAAATCGCAATTGTGAGTGCGCCGCACTCGCGCGCGCACTGCAGGGCGGCGACCGTGTAAGGCGTCCTGCCGCTCGCAGCGACGGCAAGAAACACATCGCCAGCCGCGATCTTCGCCCGGTTGACGGCTTTCCGGGCTGCTGCCTGGTCGTCCTCCGCGCCTTCGATACTGCGGGTCACGGCTTCTGCGCCGCCCGCTAAAAGAAACACGACGCGTTCGGCCGGCCAGTCGAAGGTCGGCATGAGTTCCGCGCCATCCTGCACCGCCACGCGACCCGACGTCCCCGCACCGGCGTAGATGAGGCGTCCGCGCTCTCCGATGACAGTAGCGGCCGCATCGACTGCGCGGGCGATCGCGGGACCGGCCGCGACGCATGCAGCGGCGGCCGACAGCTGTCCTTCGAGGACGGCCGAGACTGCGACCTCGGTCGGCCAAGAGTCCAAGTCCTTGAAACGCGGACTGACGTCTTCTGTGGACATGGTGACCCGGTGTTTCGCGGTCGAACACGCGTCGCTCGTCGAGCGCGTCGCCGCCGATCTCAATGAGTGCGGCGTCCGCGCACGGCAGCTCCACACTGGGTGATTATGTGCCTTGCCCCTTGCTTCGTCCACACATTGGGTTCATCGAGCGTTAGCAAATACCTTATCGACTGGAGCCGTGCTTGCCTGCTTTCGCACTTGGCGTCCTGTCTATTGCGATCCTTGTCGTGATGGACGCCTTCATCAAAGATCTGTCGGCGACACACTATGCTCCCGCTCTGGTCGCATTGCGTTTCTTTGCAACGGCCGCATGGGTGCTGCCGATCATGCTGTATATGCAGCACCCTTGGCCACGCGGTGCGGCATTGCGCGGCCATGCTTTACGTTCGGCGCTCACGATGGTTTCCAATGCATGCTTCTTTCATGCGTTGTCGGCTCTGCCGTTGGCTGATGTTTTCGCTATCTCATTCCTCGGGCCGATCTTCATTGCCGTCTTGGGGGTGGTGCTCCATGGAGAGCGGCTCGGCATCGGTGCGGGCGTGGCGATAGCCGTCGCATTTGCGGGTATGCTGGTCATCGTCAAAGGCGGTCAGACGGGATCCGCATCGGATTGGCCTATGCACGGGCTTGCCGCGGCGCTGGGGGCCCCGCTGACCTATGCCGTTTCTATCTCGTTGCTCAAGAAGCAGGCGGTCAGAGAGCCGCCCGTAGTGATCATCCTGGTCCAGGCGGTTCTGATTTCGATCATGGCTGCGCCGTTTGCGGCTGCCGGTTGGAGTGATCTGGTCCCCAAGGAATGGCTGCAAGTCGCAATTGTCGGATTGTTGAGCGCGGCCGGTTATCTGATGCTGGTCAACGCGCTCGCCGGCATAAGCGCCATCCGTTACGCCGTCGTCGAGTTCACCGGCCTCATCTGGGCAGCCTTGTTGGGGTACGCCATTTTTCGGGAAGTTCCGGGATTGGCCGTTTGGGTCGGCTCGGCGATGATCGCTGCCGGCTGTTTGCTGATCGCGATGGAGAAGGATGCCCGCTGATGGCCCATCCGCCCGCGCTTTCTTCGCAAGCCCCTTGTCGGCGCTGCCGCAGACGCGTAACAGCAGGTCCGTCCAGGCCGGCAGCACCGGCTCCGGATGGGTGGCCGAGTGGTTTAAGGCACCGGTCTTGAAAACCGGCGTGGGTGCAAGCTCACCGGGGGTTCGAATCCCTCCCCATCCGCCAAATCACCGTTTCATCGTCGTTCGCAGATGGTCGCCGAAGGTGCGGAAAACCGTTGTTTTTCTTCGCGATCCGGGCTTGCCGCGCCGCCAAGTTGGTTCGCAGCCGTCCGTTGACATGCGCCGGCTACCCACGCATTTTCGTGGGTAGATGCGTGGGTAGGCTTTTGGGCGGACCAGCATGGCAACCGGAAGCAAGCTGACAGACCTTCGCGGG
>CAYMEB010000043.1:0-25759 GCA_964389095.1 uncultured Hyphomicrobiaceae bacterium | reverse complement strand
CCCAAAGCCGCCGCCTGAGCCATCAGGCCGTCACCAAGATTTGGCGATAGCTCAGAGGTCTGCGGCTCGGAGGGCTTGCGTCCGACCGCGGACTAGTCGCGCGCTGGTTATTCTCTTCGTAGCCTGAGACTGTCCAACCCGTGCGCGATCCGGCCCACTTTTCAGGCTCCCGCTGCACTCGAAAGATGCTTGTTGGCAGCCGCCATCTCAGTTTCCATTGCTGGAGCTGGGCCCCAAGTGGCGGCAGGGCCTTCAATCACGGCGACAAAGCCGGAATTCGCTCCGGCAGAGCGTTTGGGCAGGGTCTTCCGCGGGATCTGTGACGCTCCCTTGCTGAAGACAGGCACCTCCGACGTGCTGCAATGCACGGCGGGCGTCGCGAGAACGAACCAATATCATGATGCCTTATTCGGCGAACGCCCATCGCTTGGCAAACTGCAACAGGTTCGTCAGATCGGATCTTGCGGTGTAGCATGACGCCGGGCGGAGCATGTATGAGGTGTAGACAGTCTATACCGACGGCGAACGATGAATTAGCATCTTCGGCGATCCACCCCGTTCGGGGTGGTCGGCCGGATGGCTGATGCGATCCGGCACTGTAGTCGCCAAGTTGTCTTCGCCTAGGCTCGCGCTACTGATGCCGTCGCGGGCCATTTTCGGGAGAGTATGCATGGACCGCCGTCAATTCATCAGTTTCGTCAGCGCAGCCGCCTCGGCCTGCGTCGCCTCGTCGACGGCTTTCGCGCAAGCGAAGGAAGTGACGATCGCGCATCAGGACATGATCATTCCGTTTCGCGTCTCTCAGGCGGCGGGAGCGGTCGAAAAGGCAACCGGTTACAAGATCAACTGGAAGATGTTTGGTGGCGGCGGCGACGTCATCAAGGCCATGGCCTCCGGCGAAGTTCCCATCGGCGAGGTCGGCTCCTCGCCCGCCACGGCCGCGGCGGCTCAGGGGCTCGATGTCCAGATTGTCTGGATCCTTGACGACATCAACGACGCGGAGCAGTTGGTCGTAACACAGAAGTCGGGGATCAAGGCCCTCGGCGACCTCAAGGGCAAGAAGATTGCGACTCCGCTGGCCTCGACGGCGCACTACCAGCTGCTGTTCGCCCTGAACAAGGCCGGGATCAATCCCAGGGACGTGCAGATCATGAACATGCGCCCGCCGGAAATTGCGGCCGCATGGGAACGTGGTGACATCGACGGCACGTTCGTCTGGGATCCGGTTCTCGCGAAGGTGAAGGCGGGTGGCGGCGTCAAGATCCTTTCGGCGTCCGACGTGGCCAAGCAGGGCGCGCCGACGTTCGACGCTCTCATGGTCAACAAGGCATGGGCCGAGAAGAACAAGGAGTTCGTGACTGCGCTTGTCAAAGAGCTGGCCGAGGCCGATGCTACCTATAAGGCGAATGCGGCCAAGTACACGGCGGCTTCCGAAGAGGTGAAAACGATCGCGAAGGTCGTCGGAGCAAAGCCGGAAGACGTGCCGGCCGCGCTCAAGGATTACGGTTTCCCGACTGCGGCCGAGCAGGCTTCGGACAAGTGGCTCGGTGGCGGTGCGAATTCGGGTGTCGCAAAGGCGATGGCCAATACGGCGACCTTCCTGAAGGAGCAGGGACGTATCACGGACATCCCGAAGGACTTCGGCAAATTCGTCAATCCGGAATTCGCGGCCGCCGCCGCGAAGTAACTCGTACCGAGGGTGGGCCCGGTGATGAACCGGGCCCTTCCTTTTTTGCTGTGACCGGAGTGTTCAATGGTGAATGGTGCCGACGTCACGCGCGCCAATGCGAGCCTCGACGTCCGTGACCTTTGGGTGCGCTACGGCACGCGCGATGGCCATGTCGACGCGCTTGCCAACGTCAACCTCACCATGAAACCCGGTGACTTTGTCGTGGCCATCGGCGCCTCGGGCTGCGGGAAGACGACTCTACTTTCAGTTCTGGCGGGGTTCCTGCCGCCGACGGATGGTCAGGTCCTCCTCGATGGAGCACCCGTAACCGGCCCCGGAGCCGACCGTGGGGTCGTGTTCCAGAAGCACGCGCTCATGCCCTGGCTCAACGTCATCGACAATGTTGCCTTCGGCCTGAAGATGCGCGGCCTGCCGCAGGCCGCGAGGTATGAGGTCGCGAGGCAGAAGCTCGGTCTCGTCGGCCTGCAAGAGTTCGAGAAAAAGATGATCTACGAACTCTCCGGCGGGATGCAGCAGCGCGTGGGTATTGCTCGGGCTCTCGCGTCGGATCCGGAAGTCCTGCTCATGGACGAGCCACTCGGCGCTCTCGATGCGCTGACGCGCGAGACCGTCCAGGAACTCATCCTCGATGTCTGGCACAGGACGGGCAAGATGATCTTTTTCATCACCCACTCGGTCGAGGAGGCACTCTTTCTCGCGACGCGCCTGGTCGTCATGACGCCGCGTCCCGGCAAAATCGAAAAGACCTACGATCTGGACTTCGGACGCCGCTTCATCGGCTCGCGCAATGCCCGTGAGGTCAAGTCGCACCCCGATTTCATCCGGATGCGTGAGGTGGTTCTGGCCGATATCTTGCGCCGCGAAGCCGGCGGCAGCGCGGCGGGGAAACAGTCAGATGTCTGATACGAAGGCTGCTCGGACCGGCGCCGCAACCAAGCTCAAGACCAGTCGCTACCGTATCCTCGGTGAAGGATCGGCGACCTGGATCAATGTCGGCAGCGTCGCCTTCCTTCTCGGACTCTGGTGGGTCTCCACCCACGCCGGTTGGATCAAACCGTTGTTTCTGCCCAAACCCGAATCGATCGCCTTCGCCTTCAGGCAGGCGGTAGAGGGCAATCTCGACAATCACACGCTCTGGGTCCATTTTTTGTGGAGCATGTATCGCGTGTTCGCCGCCTTCGGACTCGCGGTGGTCATCGGGATTCCCGTCGGGATCGCCATGGGGGTCTCGCGCATCGCACGCGGCATCTTCGATCCGCCGATCGAGTTTTACCGGCCGCTGCCGCCGCTCGCGTATCTGCCGCTGATGATCATCTGGTTCGGCATCGGCGAGTTGTCGAAAATCCTTCTGCTGTTCCTAGCGATCTTTGCTCCAGTTGCGCTCGCGGCCCGAGCGGGGGTGCGCTCGGTCAGCCAAGAGCAGATTCAGGCAGCCCTTTCATTGGGTGCTTCTCGCTGGCAGGTCATTCGCAACGTCATCGTGCCCGGCGCATTGCCGGAGATCCTGGTCGGCCTGCGGATCGGAATGGGCGTGGGCTGGACGACGCTGGTGGCTGCGGAGATGGTCGCGGCCGATGCGGGCCTCGGGAAGATGGTGTTCAATGCATCGAATTTTCTGCGAACCGATGTCGTCATTCTCGGAATTCTGGCCATTGGCGTGGTCGCATATCTCTTCGAAATTCTCATGCGCTGGATCGAGGCGCGGGCAGTGCCATGGAAAGGTCGCGTCTGACCGGCTTCAGGCAGCTTAGCCGCCGAGAATAGAGAATCGACGACTGCACTATGATGCGCGTCTCCTGGTCTTTGGGTGAGGTCGCTTGAATTCGCGTGCGGCCGAGGGTGCCGGACGACGTAGTGAATTGGCATTTTCGGGTGCGTCGCAGCCTGGCGACATCGCGGGTGATCCGGAGTTGGTCGACATGCCGACAAGTGATGCGAACTCGACGGTCCCTGCCGGCCAGACCAAGCTCGATCGGCGGATGGAGGCGCTTCTTGGCGACAGCCTCCCAAAACACTTGGGGTCGGGTTGGTTTGCAGGTGTTTTTGGAGTGCTCCTCGGCGCGGGGAGCCTCCTCGCAGTCATGGCTTTCCGATATCCGCAATGGCTCACCGCTTCGGAAACGGCTCCGCGATACCCCGTCGAGAGCATGCGCATGATCTTGGCGCTGGCGATCATCGCGAGCTTTCTCTTGTCGGCGTTGAACATCCTTCTGCGGCCGTCCAAGCGGCTGGGATTGACCGGGCTGTTCTTCTGCATGGCGGCAGTTCTTGCAGGTGGGAGGACGGTGGAGGTCGGCGGCGGCCCCGCCGCCTTCAGGGTCGGCCTCGATTGGTTCGTCCTCAACGTCGTGCTGCTCGCAATCGTCTTTGTTCCGCTCGAGCGCCTTTTTCCCCTGAATGCCGAACAAGGGACGTTTCGGCCTGGCTGGACGACCGACGGGATCTACTTCCGCGTCAGCCATGTCCTGGTCGAGCTTCTAACGTTCTTCACTTTGCTGCCCGCGACCTTGATCGCGCGCTCGTTCCACGCGCAAGTCTCCGGTTTCGACCCTACGACCCTGCCGCTCGCAGTCGAGGTCTTCGCCATCATGGTCGTCGCCGACCTCGCACAGTATGCAATCCACCGAACGTTCCACGCGGTCGGGTGGTTGTGGCCGTTTCACGCGATCCATCATTCATCGCGGACGCTCGATTGGCTGGCTGGTTCTCGCCTGCACGTCGTCGATATCGTTGTGACGCGAACCCTCGTGCTGGTGCCGCTTTTCGCCTTCGGCTTTTCACAGTCGGCGCTCTACATCTGGTTGGTGATCGTCGCAGTCCAGGCGACCCTCAACCATGTCAACATCCGCTTCGACATTCCGGTGGTGAACCAGTTCCTTGTTCTGCCGCGCTTCCACCATTGGCACCACGCAATGCAGCCGATCGACAAGAACTTTGCGGTTCATTTTCCCTGGATCGATCGGCTGTTTGGGACGTACCACATGCCTCGCGGCGAGTGGCCGCCGGAAACAGGCATCGAGGGTGACCCTGTGCCGCCAGAGTTTTCGAGGCAGCTGATCTGGCCTTTCTGGCGCCAGAGCCGGTGAATGTGCCGGTCGCAGTGACTTGGACAATGCGCCTAGGGGGGCCGGGCTGAGCGAGCGTTGGGTGGTTCCGGGTGTTTGCCGCAGTTGGAGCCATTTTTGAGTGACGGGGCGCTCGATTGCGGCCTCGTCGCCGACGACATGACTAGGACGGCTTGTTGGAGGTCCTATCGCTGCTTGGAGCCACACCAAAATGGCTTCCGTAGCTTTTCGAGAAGTGCGATGCGGATTCGAAGCCGGTAGCCAATGAGACGTCGATCACCGACATATTCGTCTGCCTGAGCAGTCTCCGGGCATGATCGAGGCGCATATTGAGGTAGTACCTGGCTGGCGTCTGGGCAAACGCGCGGCGGAACATACGCTCCAGCTGGCGGACCGAAATCCCCGCATCCGCTGCGAGGCGGCTGCACGGAAGCGGCGCGTCGATGCTCTTCTGCATCCGCTGGACGACCATCAGCACTCTGGGCTGCGCCACGCCCAGGCGGGTATGGAGTGTCGCGCGCTGGATCTCGCTCTTGTCGCGGATGCGATGATGAATGAGTTGATCGGTGACGGCGGAGGCCACCTCGAACCCCAGATCCCGGGCAATTAGCGACAGCATCATGTCCAAGGCTGCAGTGCCTCCGGCGCAGGTCAGCCGGTTCCTGTCGATTTCGAACAGTTCCTCGGAGATTGCGAGCTGCGGGAATGCCGACATGAGGCCGATCCGGTTCTCCCAGTGGATCGTAGCTCGATGACCATCGAGCAGACCGCCTCTGGCCAGTACGTAAGCACCGGTACACAGGGCCCCGATCTGCGCACCCAGGACGGCGCGTCGCCTGAGTTCGCTGATCAACTTGGTGTGGTCCTGCTGCTCGACGTCTATGCCGGACGCCACGATCAGCATGTCGAGCGGTCCACATGCCCCGAGGGCTCCATCGACGCCGAGCGAGACGCCATTGGAAGCGGTGACCGCGCCGCCGTCGCATGACAGGGTCCGCCAGTCATAGTGCGCTTTGTTGCAATGCCGGTTGGCGAGCCGCAGGGGCTCGATCGCGGACGCAAAAGCGATCATGGAGAAATCGGGGACGAGCACGAAGCCCACCCGCCGGGGCGTCCCCTTGGCGGCAGTGGTGGAAGCGTCGCGGAGAGAGGGTTTCGGCGAGGTTCGCGCCATGGTGTCGTCGGGCCAGCAGTGACGTCGAGAATATGCCAGAGGCAGTCGCAATTCGCAAAGCCCGCCACCGTGCGACGTACGGCTAATCCTTGGGCAAACCAAGGAAGCGGCGGCGATGAAAACCAGCGCAAAAGTGGTCGTCATAGGTGGCGGCGTCGTCGGTGTGTCGACGCTGTATCACCTGGCCCGAAAGGGATGGTCTGACGTCGTTCTGGTCGAGCGCAAGGAACTGACATCGGGCTCCACGTGGCACGCCGCCGGCCTGTTGCCGCTGTTCAACCTGTCGTACTCCGTCGGCCAGCTGCACAAGTACTCGGTCGCCCTGTACAACACCCTCGAAGCCGAAACAGGTCAGCATGTCGGCTTCCGCCAAGTTTCGAACATCCGCCTCGCCCGGACAGCTGACCGCTGGGACGAGTACATGGCCTACAAGGGTGTGGCCGACACCATCGGCGTGAACGTAAGGGTTCTCACACCGGACGATGTGGGTCGCCTGTGGCCGTTGGCTGTGACGGATGGGATTCTGGGGGCGATCCAGCATCCGGACGACGGCTACATCCAGCCCGCGGATCTGACCCACGCCCTGGCCAAGGGCGCGCGCGCGCGCGGGGCAGAGATTTATCGGTTCACCACGGTTCTAGGGATCGAGCGAAAATCCGGCCGCTGGCTGGTCAAGACGGACAAGGGCGATATCGCGTGCGACCATGTGGTGTCGGCGACCGGCAATTTCGCCAGGGGCACCGGCGCCATGGTCGGGCTCGACGTACCCGTCATTCCGGTCGAGCATCAGTACATCGTCACCGAACCACATCCCGCGATCGTCGAACGCCACAGGAAGGGACTGCCCGAAATGGGGGTGCTCCGTGAGAGCGATTCCTCGTGGTACATGCGCGAAGAGAATGGCGGGCTATTGCTCGGGCCGTACGAAGTCGGCGCGCCGAACTGTTATGTCCACGGTCCAGCGCCGCAATCCGAATACGAGCTGTTCCAGGAGGATCTCGATCGACTGGCTCCGCACGTCGAGTCGGCGATCGCACGCGTTCCGGCCTTCGGTGAATTGGGTATCAAGAAAGTCTACAATGGCGCGATCGCCTACACGCCGGACGGGTCGCCGATCGTCGGTCCGGCGTGGGGGCTACCGAATTTCTGGTTGAACGAGGGCCATTCTTTCGGAGTGACGGCGGCGGGTGGCGCCGGATGGCAGCTTGCCGAATGGATCGTCGATGGCGAGCCCACGGTCGACATGATGGGTGTCGATCCCCGGCGCTTCGGTCCCTATGCGGGTCGCGGCTACCTCCGAGCAAAGACCGAGGAAGCCTACGCCAACGTCTTCTCGGTACATTACCCGGACGAGGAACGGGTTGCAGCCCGCCCGCTGAAACGGGCCCCGTGTTACGATCGCATGGCTGCACTCGGCGCTGTGTTCGGGTCGGTCTATGGCTGGGAGCGGCCCGGCTGGTTTGCCCCGAAGGGCTATGAACTCACCCAGGCCGACAAGGCCTATCCGGACGTCATCCTCAATCACAACCATCCGCCCCGTCCTGCCGATGGCAAGCCTCCGCGCGAGAAATGGTCGTTCCGCCGGTCCAACTACTTCGAGCATGTCGGTCGCGAGTGCATGCAGGTCCGGGATGCCGTCGGATTGCAGGACATGACCCCGTTCGCGAAGTACGAGGCGTCGGGGCCGGGGGCTGCAGCCTGGCTCGATCAGCTGTTTGCCAACAGCATGCCGAAAGTTGGCCGCGTAGCCCTGGGACACATGCTGTCGCAGAACGGCGGCGTTCGTGCCGAGATGACGATCTATCGCGAAGCGGATGATCGCTTCTATCTGGTCGGCCCCGGGGCGCTGGAGCGCCACGACTGGGACTACTTGCTCAAGGCGCGGCCACGAGACGGTTCGGTCGACCTGCATAAGATAACCGCCGAGAAGGGCGTTCTGGTGCTGGCCGGTCCGCGGTCGCGGGAGGTTCTCCAAAAGCTCACTGATGCGGATCTTTCGAACAAGGCGTTCCCTTGGTTGAGCGGACAGCAGATCTCTGTAGGCGCGGCGCCGTTGACCGCACTGCGCGTCAACTATGTCGGAGAACTCGGTTGGGAGCTGCATCACCCGATCGAGATGCAGAACTACCTGTTCGATCTGCTGATGGACGTGGGGGCCGCGGCCGGCATCAAGCCTTACGGCATAAAGGCCATGATCGCGATGTCGATCGAGAAGAGCTACCGGTTGATCGGGCGCGAACTGTCGATCGAGTATGCTGCATTGGAATCCGGCCTCGATCGGTTCGTGAAGCTCGACAAGAACTTCCGTGGCCGGAACGCATTGCTGGATTGGCGAGCCGAGGGCTTCAAGAATCGGTTCGTTACGATGGAAGTGCACGACGTGAATGATTGCGATGCGCGTGGATCAGAGCCCGTGCTGCACAAGGGTCGTCTGGTCGGCCGGACGACCAACGGCGGATATGGCTGGCGGATCGGCCGGTCGATCGCCCTCGCGATGGTCGAGCCCGCGCTCGGCGAACCCGGCCAAGAACTCGACATCGTCATCCTCGGGAAGCCTCACCGCGCGAACATCATAGGCGATAGCCCCTACGATCCTGCCAACACGCGGCTCAGAAGCTGACCCGTTTACGCATCATTGCTCAGGAACCATTCAGATGACGAACGATACTCAGTCCGGCCCACGCGCGCGCCGCGGCCGCGAAGCCCGGCGAAGCGAGCGCGAGAGCCGGCGTGCCGCCTCGGTCGCATACATCAAGCGCGAGCTGCCGATCACCGAAGTGATCTCGGCCGAAGGCCTCGACCTTATCGAGCGCAATGCTGAGACGCTGCTGCAGGAGATCGGTATCGAGGTTCGCGACTATCCCGCGGGGTTGGAGCGCTTCAAGGCTGCCGGCGCGGATGTTTCCGGCGTGCGCTTGCGCTTTCCCAAGGGGCTTGCCAAATCGTTGTGCGCGACAGCGCCAGCCATCTACACGCAGCATGCCCGCAATCCCGCCCGGAGCGTGGTCATCGGCGGCAACAATGTGGTTTTTGCACCGAACTACGGTTCGCCGTTCGTGCACGACATCGACAAAGGACGTCGCTACGGCACCATCGAGGATTTCCGGAATTTCGTGAAGCTGACGTACGCTTCACCGCATCTGCATCACTCAGGCGGCACCGTCTGCGAGCCGGTGGATCTGCCGGTCAACAAGCGGCACTTTGATATGGTGTACGCCCATATGGCGCTTTCGGACAAACCATTCATGGGGTCGGTTACCCATCCCGAACGCGCTGTCGATACACTGCGGATGTGCGCAATCCTGTTCGGGGAGGAGTTCGTCAAGGACAACACCGTCTGCACGTCGCTGATCAACGCCAACTCGCCCTTGGTTTGGGACGCGACGATGCTCGGCGCGGCGGAGGCCTACGCGGCAAGCAATCAAGCGTGCATCATCACCCCGTTCATCCTGTCGGGCGCTATGAGCCCGGTGACGATGACCGCGACGTTGACGCAGGTTCTCGCCGAAGTCTGGACGGGCACTGCATTCTGTCAGCTCGTCCGGCCTGGCGCCCCGGTGATCTTCGGCACGTTCGTCTCCACGCTTTCCATGCAGTCGGGAGCTCCGACTTTCGGCACGCCGGAAGCCTCCCTCGCGATCTTCGGCGCGGCACAACTCGCCCGGCGCATGAAGATGCCGTTCCGCACCGGCGGTTCGTTGTGTGCATCCAAGATCCCCGATGCGCAGGCCGCGTACGAGAGCGCTATGACCCTGCTGCCGACGCTTCAGGCGGGCACAAATTTCGTTCTGCATGCAGCGGGGTGGATCGAGGGTGGTCTGTCGGCTAGTTATGAGAAGTTCGTCATGGATTGCGACCAGCTCGGGGCCATGCATGTGCTCGCCAAAGGCATGGATCTCTCCGAGAACGCGCAGGGCATGGACGCATTCAGGGAAATCGGTCCGGGAGGGCACTTTCTCGGGTGTGCCCATACCCAAGCCAACTTCGAGAGCGCTTTCTACCGGTCTGCGCTGGCCGACAACAACTCGGTCGAGCAGTGGGAGGCCGACGGGCGGCTCGACATGGCCCAGCGTGCGAATCGGCAATGGAAAAAGATGCTCGCGGACTATGAGCAACCAGCGCTGGATCCCGGCGTCGACGAGGCTCTGCAGGAGTTTATGGCGAGGCGAAAGGCCGCGATGCCGGATGCCACGCATTGAGCGGTAAGCTCCGAAACGGTGGCTTCACGCGGTCGCCGGCATGCACCTGTGGCACTCAGTACGGCGCGTCGATCCCGGCCATGGCGACATAGACCGACTTGATCTGCGTGTAGTGCTCCAACGCGGTCCGGCCGTTCTCCCGTCCCATCCCTGAAAGCTTCACGCCACCGAAGGGGATCTCTACAGGCGTGATGTTGTAGTGATTGATCCAGCAGATCCCGGCCTCGAGGTGCGCGGCCACTCGGTGCGCACGTTGCAGGTCGCGGGTGAATACGCCCGCAGCCAGCCCATACTCGGTTGCGTTTGCGCGAGCGAGGACCTCGTCTTCGTCGTCGAAGGCGAGCACGGTCATGACCGGCCCGAAGATTTCCTCGCGCACGATCCCCATCTGATCTCCGCAGTCGACAAAGACGGTCGGTGCGACGAAGGCGCCATGCGCACAGGCGCCGCTGGTGACGCGGTTGCCGCCGCACAGAAGGCGAGCGCCGTCCGCTTTTCCACGCTCTATCGCCCCCAGGACCTTCTCCATGTGAGACTGCGAGATCAGGGCGCCGACATGGGTCGACGGCTCTAACGGGTCGCCGATCGTCATGCGGCCGATACGGTCGCGGAGGCGGTCCAGGAAGTTGGTCATCAACGATCGGTGGACGAATACCCGCGTGCCGTTGGAGCACACCTCTCCCGAGGAATAGAAGTTGCCGAGAAGCGCACCTGAAACGGCGGTGTCGAGATCTGCATCGGCAAAGACGATGATCGGCGACTTCCCGCCGAGTTCCAGCGTGACGGCCTTTAGCGTATCGGCAGCGTCCCGCATGACGGCCTTGCCTGTCGAAACCTCTCCGGTCAGTGAAATTTTTCGTATGCCGGGATGGCGCGAGAGCAGGCGCCCGGTTTGCGCGTCGCCGTGTAAGACTGAGAAGATGCCAGGCGGTAAGCCCGCGGCGGTCAGGATCTGAGCCAGACGATTTGCAGTGATCGGGGTCAATTCAGCGGGCTTGAACAGCATCGCGTTGCCGGCCGCCAGCGCCGGAGCCGCCTTCCAGCACGCGATCTGCAGAGGATAGTTCCATGCGCCGATGCCGGCGACGAGCCCCATCGGCTCGCGGCGCGTATAGGCGAACGCCCCGTCGAGCTGGATGTGCTCGCCGGCGATCTGCGGCGCGAGGCCTGCAAAATACTCCAAAGCGTCGGCCCCCGATTGGACATCGACCACACGCGTTTCTTGGATCGGCTTTCCGGTGTCGCGGGTCTCGATCTCGGCGAGTTCGTCGTTGTTTTCCCGCAGGAGGTCGGCAGCTCTCTTCAGGATGCGGCCGCGTTGGGTTCCCGACATCGCGGCCCACGCGGATTGTGCCTTGCGAGCCGCAGCGACTGCGCGATCGACGTCCGCGGCGCCCGCGGATTCGACTTCCGCCAGGGTTTCGCCGCGCGCAGGGTCGATGGTCGTGAAAGTGTCCGCCGACGCGGCATCGACGAAAGTGCCGTTGATGAAATTCTTTTGTCGGCCGTAGCGCATGGACATTGGGCGTCTCTGTCAGGCGGGCGGGTGAGCGGGCATCGATTGCCGGGCGAAGTCCGCAAGTGCGGGCTCGAGGTCGCCGAGCCCCACGAAACGAAATTCGAGTGGCAGGCGGAGGCGATCGGCGGCCACGGCAGCAGCTTGCCGCAGTTGAGGATCGTGGGTCTGCGCGAGATAGACAACCTTCTCGTAAGCGCCAAAGTAGGTGTCACGCAACTCGGGGTGGCGATCCAGGGCCAAGCCCGAGAAGACGAGAGTGTCGAACTGGCGGACCAGAAAATCGGTCAAGTAGAACGCTCGCATATCGAGATCTGCGCGGTCCGCAAACGCGGCGACGCCAGAATAGAAGGCATAGCAATGGGCACCCGGCAGGCGCTGGACGCCTTCTTCCCGAAGCACGCGATCGAGCATCCCGCCGGTGCCGCAGTCCGCGAAGGCGACGAATATGCGGCGATAGGCGCTTCGGGCATCGCGGATCGCCGTTCGGACGGCATCAGGAATGCGCTCGGGACGATTGTGCAGCAGCGCCGGGATTCCCCGCACATCCAGATGCGTGAACCCGTTTGCTTCTACTATTCCGAGGATCTCTCGGACGAGCGCGCCGCAGGCGATGACGAGGTCACGCCTCGGTTCGCTCATCGCGCTGCCCCGAGCTGGTTGTGCTTCCGGCGGACCAACTCCTTGGCCGTCTCGACGGCTACCGCGGCGTCACGGCAATAGGCGTCGGCGCCGATGGATCGGGCGAAGTCCTCGTTCACTGGGGCGCCGCCTACCAGAACGGTGACTTTGTCTCGCAGGCCCTTGTCCTCGAGGGCTTTGATGACGATCTTCATGTACGGCATCGTCGTCGTCAGCAAGGCTGACATGCCGATGAGTTCAGGTTTGTGCTTCTCGATGGCGGCCAGGAACTTGTCGACATCCGTGTTGATGCCGAGGTCGACGACCTCGAATCCGGCCCCTTCGAGCATCATCGAAACGAGATTCTTGCCGATGTCGTGGATGTCGCCCTTAACGGTGCCGATCACGATCTTGCCCACCCGGGGTGCGCCCGTCGCGGCGAGGAGTGGCTGCAACACGGCCATGCCTGCCTTCATGGCGTTCGCGGCGAGCAGAACCTCCGGTACGAACAGGATGCCGTCCCGGAAATCGTCGCCGACGATCTTCATGCCGTCGACGAGGCTGTCGGTCAGGACTTTGTAGGGCGACCAGCCTCGCTCCAGGAGGATCTTCACGCCCTCGACGATCTCGTCCTTGAGACCGTCGTAGAGGTCGTCGTGCATCTGAGCAACGAGGTCTGCATCGCCCAGTTCCGACAGGTTGATGTCGCCATCGCTCATGCTGGAGGGAACCTTTCTGGAGGACGGGAACGGTGCTACTCGGCAGTGCCGCTGCCGCTGCCGCTGCGGCGGGAGCGCCGCTTCTGCCCGGCATTGTCGCTCGGCGGCGAAACCAATGGCCCGAGCGCGGAGACGATGGATGCCAGATCGGGCCGCATGCTTGGCGTGTGCTCGTCGAGGGCGTGGCGCATGGCGGCAAGATGGTCGGGTGACGTGCCGCAACAGCCGCCGATGATGCGCGCGCCGGCATCGCGCGCGAGCCGTGCGTAGTCCTGCATCAATGCCGGTGTTCCCGAGTAGATGACTTGATCGCCGCTGACTTTTGGCACCCCGCAGTTCGCTTTGGCGACAACTACGGCGCCGGGGATTGCTGCCGTGATCGCCAGGATCGATGCCAGAAGGTCCGACGCGCCGACGCCGCAGTTGGCGCCGATCGCGACTGGCGGCGGCTGGATGTCATTGAGCGTTTGGGCCAGTGGTCCGGGCGCAAGGCCCATCATCGTGCGCCCGGCAGTGTCGAAACTGGCCGTTACAACAAAAGGCATCTTGCAGCGGTGCGCGGCGCGGGCCGCGGCCTGCATTTCCTCCAATGCCGACATGGTCTCTATCCAGGCCACATGTGCGCCGCCATCCCGGAGCCCCTCGATCTGCTCGACGAAGACGTCTTCGCATTCTTCCACGGTGAGCGGCCCGAGAGGCGCGAGCAGATCACCCGTGGGTCCCACCGATCCTGCGATGACGATCGGCCGTCCTGCACTGCCGGCTGCCTCGCGGGCGAGGCGAACGGCGGTCGCGTTGAGGCGCCGGACCTTGTCCTGAAGGTTGTGCAGGGCGAGCCGGCGACGATTGCATCCGAAGGTATTGGTGAGAATGATGTCTGCGCCTGCGTCGATGAACTTGCGATGCAGGTTCACGATCTTATCGGGGTGCAGGTCGAGCCAAGTCTCGGGTGCCTCGCCGGAAACGAGGCCCATGTCGAACAGATTAGTGCCAGTGGCGCCGTCGGCGAGCAGCCAGTCGCGCTTGCGCAGGAGATCCTCGAGCATCGGGGCGTCCTTTTGGCGACAGAATGTGCCGGCGTTGCGGTCGGCGTCGGCCTTGGTCCGACATCGACATGTCGTTTTGCGGCATGTCTGTGTCGCAGTCGACGGGCTCCCTGCCGCCGTTGCGGACTAAAAGGGTCCAGGAGCCCCGAGATGGCCGAACGCATCATCATCTACTGGCGCGATATTCCGGCGCAGGTCATCGTGCGACGAGGTCGCACGGCGGCAAAGCGTGAATTGCCGGAGCGCTTCCTCCAGGCAATCGACCGCTGCGCGATGACTGTCGGTGCAAAGGACAGCGAAGCCTACTTGGCGGAGTGGCGTAAGGCTGACGCGCAGCCGTGTAGCGACGACCTCGAGGCGGAGGCCGATGCGGCGCTCGCCGAGATTCTCGAGACGGTTGATAATCGCCGCCTCGGCGAGCTGGTCGCCAATGGAGGCCGCGTCCCTTGACCGAACGCGGCCCTTTGTATGACGCGCTTGTCATCTTCATGCCGAGTGGCCGGCGAGGCCGTTTCGCCCGTGGCTCGGCCTTGCTCGATGCCGCCCGATCGCTCGGCGTCTATGTGGAAAGCGTCTGTGGCGGGCGCGGAATCTGTGGCCGCTGCCAGGTGACGCCGACCTTCGGGCATTTCGCCAAGCACGGCATCACTTGCGATGAGACCCATCTGTCTGCCGTCAATGAGGTCGAGCAGCGCTACGCGGGGATCAAGAAGCTTCCCGCAGGACGTCGGCTCTCCTGCCAGACACGGATCGACGGCGACCTCGTCATCGATGTCCCGGTCGATACCGCGATCAATCATCAGGTCGTTCGGAAGCGGGCGGAAGCTCGCGCCATCCCCGTCGCTCCGTCGGTGAGCCTCGCCTGCCTCACGCTGCCACCGGCCGACATGGTGGAGCCGCTGGGCGACGTTGATCGCCTCCAGCAGATGCTGGCCGAGGTCATCGGCCGCCCCATCCAGGGCGTGGACCTGCACGTGGCGGCTCGGATCAGTGCGGTCTTGGCCGAGCAGGACGGCGCCCTCACGGCAGCCCTGTATGACGATGGCACCCGTGTCTCCCTGGTCGGCATCTGGCCTGGTAGGCGTGAACAATGTCTCGGGCTGGCCGTGGATATCGGCTCGACCACGATTGCGGCTCATCTCGTCGATCTCGTTTCCGGCCGGACACTCGCGTCGTCGGGAACGTCGAACCCGCAGATCCGGTTCGGCGAAGATCTGATGTCACGGGTGTCTTATGTGATGATGAACCCCGACGGTGGGATTGCGATGACCACGGCGGTACGCGACGCGGTCAATGCATTGGCAGCGCGCGTGGCTGCCCAGGTGGGAGTGTCGTCCTCGGACATTCTCGATGTCACTGTCGTCGGCAATCCCGTCATGCATCACTTGTTTCTCGGCCTGGACCCGACGCCGCTGGGGCAGGCGCCGTTTGCGCTCGCAGTGTCGGGTCCGCTGACGCTTGTGGCCGAGACTGTTGGTCTGGCGCTCCATCCTGGCGCGCGCGTTCACATGTTGCCGTGCATCGCGGGGCACGTCGGTGCGGATGCCGCCGCCGTCGCGCTTTCCGAGTTGCCCAGGGACGGGGACGAGGCTGTGCTCGTCGTCGATGTCGGTACAAATGCGGAGATTTTGCTCGCCTGCCAGGGACGGCGTTTTGCCGCTTCGTCTCCGACCGGCCCGGCCTTCGAGGGCGCGCAGATCGGTTCCGGGCAGCGGGCCGCACCCGGTGCCATCGAGCGTGTCCGCATCGATCCCACGACACTGGAGCCGCGGATCAAGATCATAGGTTCGGACTTGTGGTCTGATGATGAAGGGTTCGCGGAGGCGGCGTCTGGTCTCGGCGTCACGGGTATTTGCGGCTCCGGCATCATCGAAGCGCTGGGCGAAATGTTTCTTGCCGGGATCATCACGTCCTCCGGGATCATCGACGGAGCCCAGGCGGCGCGAAGCGATCGCGTCATCAGCGACGGGCGCACGTTCACCTATGTACTCTGGCGAGGCGGCATCGAAATCAGGATTTCCCAGGCGGATGTCCGCGCAATTCAATTGGCCAAGGCGGCGCTCTACGCCGGGGTGAGGTTGTTGATGGAGCATGCCGGGGTCGAGCGCCTCGACCGCATCAAGCTGGCGGGCGCCTTCGGCACGCATATCGATCCGCTGTATGCGGTGCTGATCGGCATGGTCCCGGATTGTGATGTCGAGCAGGTCACCGCCGTTGGCAATGCGGCGGGGACCGGCGCCCGCATGGCGCTGTTGAACCGCGCGCATCGTCGCGAGGTTGCGGAAATTGTGCGGACCATCGCGAAGATCGAGACTGCGCTGGAGCCGCGGTTTCAGGCTCTGTTCGTCGACGCCATGGCATTTCCGAACGCGCAAGACCCGTTTCCCCGCCTTTCGAAGTCGATCAAGCTGCCGGATACGCCAGCGAGTTCGCATGATCCCGCACGTCGGCGCGGTGGCCGCCGCGGCCGCAGTGGCTGACTTGGACAGGCAGGCGCGCAGCAGGGAATTGCGAGTGTGATCGGGTCCGTGAACTCGCTCCCGTCGGGGTCATATGGACCCCCTCGGGCGCCAAGGCCGTTATGCAACACGATATTGCAACCTGAAGTTGATGAATGTAGTCTGTGCTCTCAGATCTGGATCAAGCAAATCCGGAGGTGAAAGATGTCAGCTTATCTGGTGGGTGAGATCGAGGTTCACGACGCTGAAGGGTACCAGCGCTATGCGGCTCGCTCGAAGGCGGTCGTAGAAAAGTTCGGTGGGCGCTTCATCGCCCGCGGAGGACCGACGCCGCCGCTGGAAGGGGGCAAGCCCGAACGACGTGTGGTCCTCGTCGAGTTCGCCAACTCCGAAGATGCCCGTCGGTTCTATGCATCACCGGACTACCAGGAGCTCGTGCCCATCCGGCAAGCTGCCTCCAACGGACGCCTTTTCGTAGTCGAAGGCGTCAACTGAGGATCAGCGTTTGCGCTCGGCCACGATATTGAGCGTGTTCGCCGCAAGGATGATCGCGCCGCCGCCGAGGACCCATGGGTTCAGCGGCTCGGCATAGATCAGCGCGCCTACGACAGCGATCAGAGGCACCCTAAGGAAGTCCATAGGGGCGACGATGATCGCATCTGCCAGCGAGAAAGCGCGGGCAAGGCTGAAATGGGCGGCGAGGCCCGCAAGACCGACGACGATCGTCCAGCCCCATGTCGCAGCAGCCGGCCAGACAAAGCCGCGCGTCATCGGGACCGCGGCGATGCCCGTCTGCAGAAGGTGCATCCAGAAGATGATGCACGATGGCGTGTCGGTGCGCAGCAACCGCTTTGTACAGATCATGGACAAGGCGAAACCCAATGCAGACGCCAGGGCGAAGACGGCGCCGGTCGACAGGCCGGCGGCTCCCGGCCGCACCACCACGAGCGTGCCGACAAATCCGAGCAGTGCTGCCCCGATCCGGCTCGGCGTCAGACGTTCACCCAGAGCGAGAGGAGCAATGAGGGCGACCCAAAGCGGGGCTGTGAACTCCAACGCGAAGAGTTGGGCGAGCGGGATCATGGTGACCGCGAAGAGCCAGCTGTATTGAGCGCCGAAATGAACGACGGCACGAACACCGTGCAGGTAGGGCTGGCTGGAGCGCAACTGCGGCAGGAGAGGACCGGTCGAGCGCAAGATGAGAAACAGCACGATCGTGCCGATGATGCCCCGCCAGAACATCAGCTCGTAAGTGGTGAGCACGCGTGACGCTTCGCGGCCGGCGATACCGATCGCGGAGAAGGAAACGAGGGCGACGCTCATCCAGGCGATGGCGCCACGGACATTCTGACGTTCTGTCGCGGCGCTCTTGATTGTTGCGGCGGGTGATTGTGACGCGTTCATGATCTCTCCGATCGCCGGTCGATCAGCCCCGCGAGCCAGGTGAGCAAGCGTCCGTCGATGATTACGAGCGCGAGCGCGATGATCGCAGTGCCCATCAGTTCGCGCGCCTGGAGTTTCTCGCCGAAAAGAAGTCCGCCGAGAAGGATCGGTGTGACCGGGACCAAGAGCGTGGTGAGCATCGCATTCGTCGCGCCGCCTTTGCGCAGTACATGGAAATACAACACCGACGAGAGAGCCGATCCGAGCACCGCAGTCCCCAGCAGTGCCGCAATGGCGGTCCCTGAAGGGACGGGACCCGTCCAGGGCTGGTCGACGAGCAACGCCGCCGGCAGGGTGATTGCTGCGCCGCATGTCATCTGCATGGTCGCGATCGTCAAAGGTGGATGGCCGACCAGCCGCTTCGAGTAGATGGCCCCGATGGCATAGAGAAGCGCGGCCGAGACGATGGCTACTTTGGCGACCAGCGCCGAGGACCAGCCGGCGAAGGCGTCAGCACCGAACACGATCGCAACTCCGCAAAGCCCAACGATAACGCCGGCAACCTTGTTGGAGCGCATTTTCTCGTCGTGGGTGAAGACGTGCGCGAGCGGAATGATGAACAAAGGGGTGGTCGCACCCAGGATCGCGGTAAGGCCGCTGGCAGTTTCCCGCTGCCCATAGAGGATGAGTAGAAACGGGAAGATGTTGGAAAACAGAGTAAGGACCAGAAACGGGCGCCACGCTTCGATGGTCCACGGCAGCTTCTGCCCCCAGGCGATCGTGATGCCGTGAAGTATGAGCGCCGCGATGAGAAGGCGGGAGCCCGTGATCGTGAGAATAGGGATTTCGGTGATCGTCAGCTTGTTGAACGTGTATGCGCTGCCCCACAGAACGGCACAGAGTACGAAGATGCTCCAATCCAGCAGGGACATCCGGAGCGGCGCGCTGGGCTCACGCATCGTCGGCGCTCGATCTCAAGATGCGTCCGTCGATCACCAGCAAGGCTGCGGCGATGATTCCCGCGCCGACGATCTCCTGCACGGTGAGGCGTTCCCCTAGAAAGACCGCTCCCAGGAGCACTGGTGTCACCGGGAGTACGATCGTGACGAGCATCGCGTTCATGGCGCCCGCCCGCTTGACGATAGTGAAGTTGCACAAGGCCGCCAGAGCCGAACCGAGCACTCCCATGGCAGCAACCGCCAAGATCGTGGTGGTCGACGGCAAGGGTAGGAGCCACGGCGCCTCGATCGCCAGAGAAAAGATGATGCCCAATCCCAACCCCGCGAAGATCTGGCCCGAGGCGATGACCACCGGCTCCGTATCGGCGAGCGCCCGACGCGCATAGATGTTGGCGAGAGCGTAGAGCAAAGCCGCCGCCAGGATGAGCATCCGTGAGGTGGATGAGCCGGAAAGTGCGGCGCTGCCCGCTCCCGTCATGACGGCAACGCCGGCTATGCCGATCAGGACGCCGGTCAGCCGCCGCCATGTGAAGCTTTCTTCCCGGATCAGCAGGGGTGCGAGCACGACCCCGAACAAAGGCGCGGTTGCGTTGAGCACGGCCGCGGCCCCGCCGGTCACTTCGCGCTGCGCGATGATCACCAGAATGAAGGGGAGGAGCGTGTTGAAGGCGCCCAGGATGGAAAAGCGCATCCAGATCGAGGGATCACGCGGCAGTTGAAGCCGCAGCGCCCACATCACCAGCCCGACTGTCGCGGCGGCGCTCACGAGCCGGGCGGTCGCCATCGTGATCGGGGGGAGACCGTTGGCTGCGAGCGCCACGAAAAAAAACGCACTGCCCCACAGGGCCGACTGGAGGGCTATGAGGCCATACTCGGCCACACCGAGTTGCAGGACGGCCGGTGAACGAGCAGCATCCGGCTTTCCGGCACTGGTGGAGCGGATCGACATGGCGTCTGTATCGCTGATGCGCCGGTCGCAGGCCATAACAGGTTGATTGAATAGCGGCGCAGCACCCATGCCGAGTGAGCATACCGAGTGAGGCCGTCAGTCGATGGTGACGACCGCGCGGGTGGCGTCGGCATCCACTTCGACGCTCGGGGAGGCCGCGATCCGGGCGAGATCCTCCTCCGAGACCATCACGATCGGACAGCGTCGCTCGTAGAGTTGGGCGGCGACCATCGCGCCGACTGTGAGTATCGCGTCGCGGCTCGAGACGACGAAAGCCGCCGGGGCAGTGCCGGCCCTGATGGCCTCGGCGAGGACGGAACTGCCCGACGACGACCCGCGCGCTGCGCTCACCACGACAATCCGCCCCGTCAGGCACCGGCCGGTATCGGGATGACGCCGATCGATGACGCGGCCGTCACCGGCATCGAAGCCACCCCAGAAGCTCAGCGGTTCGCCAAGCGCAAACGACGCGCCCTGCGCGCGGCCGGGAACAAGTGATACTCCGGTGATTTTCATAGACGCACGACCTTCCCGGCAGCGGCGGAGGCGACGCACTCCGACAATGAGCCGAAGGCGACTTCTATTCCGAGGTTGCCCGGCGCATACCAGGCCCACTTGCCCGAATTTGTCATGACGACCCCGTCGAGCTCCTTCATGATGGCCGTGACGTAGGTACAGGTGTCGACGACGATCGTGATGCCGGCGCTTTCGATCTCGTCGCGCCATCCGCTCGCTTCGATGGATTGGAGCGAACTGCGCGACGTGTTGACGTAAACGGGTATGCGGGGCCGCTGCTGCTGGAGCAGATCGCGCAGGCGGGCAAATTCCGCCGCCGAAAAATGTGGTGTTCCGAGGCTGATGGCGCTGAGCGGCGCGCCATCTGCGGCGGTCGAGAGGTTGCGAGCCGCCTCCAGCAATCTGTCGCTCGAAACCTCGATCCGCGCGAGCGGTTCATGGCCCTGCAGGGCCGCCGCAAGCGTCGGCGCTTCTGGCGTCAGGCCTACGGCGTGGAAAAGGGCCACTCCACCGGCCGAGGCGGCGACTGCGCCGAGTGCCTTCAGGTCATCTTCTGTCGTCGACGTCGGCAGACCCGTGATGACCGGGATCTCGGTCCCGGCTTCGGCGCCGATGATCGCGCCGATCGCGATGGCGACGCGCTCAGTTTCGGTCCAGCCGGCTTGAAGTTCGGTGATGTCGAAATGCAGCCGCGCGCGGCGGTTTTCGGTGATGTGGAGTCCGTAGAGCGGCGCCCTGCCGGTCAATGCACACGCTAGGTCGATGAAATCTCCGTAGCGATTGGTGCGGGCGCCGATGACGGAATTGGCGAAAACGATGGCGTTGGACTCCGCCCATGCGATCTGCTCTCCGGCACGCGGCCGGAAAATCGTCTGGTAGGGAGCACAGGTGAACGTCGACACGCAGCCGAGTTCCTCGTGCGCCAGCATAAGCCGCGTTCCTGCTGTGCGCAGGGCGTCGCTGCCGCGAAACAGTTCGGGGTGGATGAGGTCCATGGAGCCGACATTCAACGTCGTGGGCACGCGGACCCGCCCACCTTTGCGAACGAAATTCTCGACGAAATCCAGGCTGACCTCGCCATGGTACAGGCACCCGTCGATATGAGCGCACGAGATGTCGATCAATTCGCTCGCGCCCATGGCTTCCCCGAACTTGACGACGAGTGCGAGGGCGAAAGCTGCGGCTTCGCCGTGCTGGCCTGCCAGCATGGCTTTGTCGGCAGTCGTGAGGGACAGTGACATGGATGGCCTCAGATCTCGCGGCGATCGCGATAGCGGTACTCTAACAGACGCATAGGGGCGAACCTTCGGACCAAGCCGTGTAGCGGCAGGGGGCGCGGCTCGCTGAAAGGCAGGGCGAGATCGCGGCGAGTCGCGCCGAGGGCGGCGCGGGCCAGCTCGCGGCCGATCGAGAGCGACAGGGCCACCGCCCGTCCGTTGCACCCTGTCCAGGTGAAGCCCTCACGCCCAACGGTGTGGAAGCGAGGCATGAAATCCGTCGTCATTCCGACATATCCGTTCCACACGGCGTCGAAACGGAGACGACCCAAAGCAGGAAACAGCCGCTCCATTCGCCGGGACACGATCGGCTTCAGGCGTTCAGCGCCATTGTGCGCGATCGCCAGGGCGCCGCCGGTAATGATCCGCCCCCGCGCATCGTAGCGCATGAAGTAGAGCTCTCCGTGGGTGTCCGAAACGGCATTGCGCTCGGGCATCACAGTTTTGCGGATGCTCGCCGAGACCGGCTCGCTGGCCATCTGCCAGGAGAGCACGGGCACGACCTCGCGCGCGATCTCGGGCGCGAGGTTCGACTTTATCTCGCCGGTATAGGCGTTGGTGGCCAGGACGAGGGCTCGCGCAATGACGCGGCCTTGCGGTGCCGTCACGACCCAGTGGGTGGCCGTGCGGTTGATCGCGAGGGCGGGTGTCCTCACGAAGATGCGCGCACCCTTCTCGAGCGCACGGCGCGTCAGCCCGCGCACGAGGGCGAGTGGGTTGATGTGCCCGCCGCTCGGTGCCCACCAGCCGCCGTGCCAGGCATCGGTGCCGAGTTTGGCCGAGAGGGCCTGTCGGGACAGAAGCTCGACGGCCGCTCCGCGCTTCGACCATTGCGATACGCGCCGCTCGGCAATCTTCATGCGCCCGGGCGAATGAGCCGGTTGGACCCAGCCCGTCTGTTCGGCTTCCGCCTCGATGCGCTCTCGCCTCACGAGATCGAACAGGTCGGCTGCACTATCTCGGAGCAGGGCGACGAACCGTTCGCCGGCCTCTCCATGCATGGCGGCGATCGCGTCAGGATCTGGGCGCGAAAGCGTCGGGATGACCTGACCGTTGTTGCGCCCCGAAGCGCCCCATCCCGGCTCCATGGCCTCGACGACGACAACATCCGCGCCGGCCGCACGCAGAGCGAGAGCGGCTGACAATCCCGTGAAGCCGGCGCCGATAACGACGACGTCGGCTTTCTCGGTCCCGTCGACACTGGGAAGCTCGGGGCCGGGTGCGGTAACGGCCTGCCAATGCGTTCCCAAGGCCTGGTTTGTGGTTGTGCCCTCGAGGCTGCCGCGTATCATGGACCAGTGCGTCCGCTCTCTGTGCTGAGGGCTCTAGTGCTGCTTCTTGCGCCGGCGGGCGATCGCTTCGCGCATGCGCTGGAACGGCGACTGCTGGCGGATCCGATCGATCAGGCGCGCGCTGGACTTCACCTTGCTGAGCTCGATCTGTCGTTCGTGATAGCGAGCCATGACGGGACTGTGCGCGACGCTGATCACCGAAGCCTCGACGAGGTCTGTCTTGAAGAGCTCCATCAACCGCTCCTGCGTCTTTTCATCGAGCGTCGAGGTCGCTTCGTCCAGGATTACGATCGTCGGCTTCTGCAGCATCAATCGCGCGAATGCGAGGACCTGCTGCTCGCTGCCCGACAGTATCCGCTCCCAAGGCGCCCGCTCTGAGAGGCGCGAGACGAGCGATTCCAAATCGCACGCTTTCAGAACGCGCGAGACCTCCTCATCGCTGATTGCTTCGGGTGGAACGGGATAGGTGAGTGCCGCCTTGAGTGTGCCTGCGGGCAGATATGGACGCTGGGCCGCAAAGGCGACGACTGCCCCTTTGGGAATCTCGATGGTGCCGGCACCCCACGGCCAAAGCCCGGCGACGGCACGAACCAGCGTACTCTTGCCGATTCCGGACTTGCCGGTGACCAGGACCATCTCACCGGGAGCGACCGTCAGATCCGCGTCGGTGATCAATTGGCGCCCGTTGTGCAGTTTCACCATGACCTTGTCGAGCTTGAGGACGCCTACCTCGCTTTCGCGAACCTCGATGCGGGTGCTGTCCTCGTCAGGGCGAGCGGCGGCCTGGATGTAGGTGTTGAGTTCTGCGACCCGCGAAGCAGCTGCGTACCATTCCGAGATACGGGCGAAGTTCGATGTGAACCAGGCAAGTGCGCCTTGGACCGTTCCGAATGCGGTGGCGGCCTGCATCACCGTGCCGAAGGTCATGTTGGGATCGTTGAGATACTTGGGCATCATCAGCAGCACGGGCACGATCGGAGCCGCAAGGGCGCTGGCATTGACCACGACCGTCATTGAGCCCCAGCGGTAAGCGAAGCGCTTCCATGTCTCGACAACGCGAGAATAGCGCGTGAGCAGCGACGCCTGCTCCCCCGCCTCGCCGCGCACCAGCGCCACGCTCTCGGCATTCTCCCTCAACCGTGTCAGCTCGTAACGGAAAAGGGCCTCCGCTTCGGAGCGATCGCGGACTCTCTGCGCATACTTGCCGCCCACGAGCATCATCAGAAGCGACACTGCGCTGGCGTAGGCGATGGCGCCGAGAACCATGTAGCCGGGGAGGTGGTAGCCCGCGAACTCGATCGAGCCGCCGATCTGCCAGAGGATTCCCACAAACGCTATGAACGTGATCACCGAACTGACGAAGCCGATGATGAGATCCACGATCGGCTCCACGCTGAGACGCGCGTCCTCGGCAATTCTGTGCTCGGGCGCGAAGTCGTCCGTTCGGATCACGTTCAGCCGGTAAAAGGCCTGATTGTGCAGCCACAGGCTGATCAGTCTTTCGGTCAGATGCTCACGCCAGAAGATCTGGAGCAGTTGGCGTGTGATCATGCCGAACACGACGCTCGCCGTGGCAACGCCGACCAGAACCAGGAACAGAAGGGCCGCGCTCGAGACCAAATCGAGCGAACGCTTCTCGATGGCATCGTAGAATGACTTGGTCCATTGATTGAGGCGGACCTGGATGAACACGTCGGCCAATGTGAAGCCGAAAGCGCCGAGTGTCAGTGCCCAGGTGCGCCACGCCTTCGGACCGGCCCAAAGACCTTTGGAGAGTTGCGCGATCGAGCCGAGGACATTGAAGACCGAAAGCTGCATGATCCCTCCGGGATAATCTGCTTCGGCACTCTACAGCGATCCCGCACGCGGTCTACCGGCTTCGACGAAGCCTATGCGACGCCGCAGCCGCATAGCAGCGTCGCGGGTCACGCCGTGCGGACCCAACAGGTCGGCCGGGGATGACGAGGCCCTGCGGCACGAGAGGCTATGGAAGAGAGCGGGGCCGGAATTCGATTTCCGGCCCCCCTTGCGCATGAAATCAGGCTGCCATCGCCTTCTTGAGGTTTTCGTCGATCTTGTCGAGGAACCCCGTGGTCGACAGCCACTTCTGATCGGGGCCGACCAGCAGTGCCAGATCCTTGGTCATGAAGCCCGCCTCGACGGTGTCGATGCACACCTTTTCGAGGGTGGTGGCGAACTTCGTCAGGTCCGCGTTGCCGTCGAGCTTGGCACGATGGGCGAGACCCCGGGTCCAGGCAAAGATCGACGCCATAGAGTTCGTCGACGTCTCCTTGCCCTTCTGATGCTCACGGTAATGGCGCGTCACGGTACCGTGCGCGGCTTCTGCTTCGACCGTCCTGCCGTCGGGCGTCATGAGAACAGATGTCATGAGGCCCAGCGAGCCGAAGCCCTGTGCCACCGTATCGGACTGCACGTCGCCATCGTAGTTCTTGCAGGCCCACACGTAGCCGCCGGACCACTTGAGTGCCGCCGCGACCATGTCGTCGATCAGGCGATGCTCGTAGGTGATCTTGCGCTTGTCGAACTCGGCCTTGAACTCGGCGTCGAAGATCGCCTGGAAGATTTCCATGAAGCGGCCGTCGTACTGCTTCAGGATCGTGTTCTTCGTGGACAGGTAGACGGGGTAGTTGCGCATCAAGCCGTAGTTGAACGATGCCCGAGCGAAGGATTTGATGGACTCATCCAGATTGTACATCGCCAAGGCGACGCCGCCACCCGGAGCCTTGAACACTTCCTTCTCGATCACCTTGCCGTCTTCGCCGACGAACTTCAGCGAGAGCGTACCCGCGGTCGGGAATTTGAAATCGGTCGCGCGATACTGGTCGCCATAGGCATGGCGGCCGATGATGATCGGCTGCGTCCAGCCCGGCACG
>CAYMEB010000042.1:0-26078 GCA_964389095.1 uncultured Hyphomicrobiaceae bacterium | reverse complement strand
GAGCCGATCGCCATCACGCCTGCTGAGCGGAGCTGCTATTCAGAGGTTCCTTAGGATGGGCCGCAATGAGTTACATTAAGGTGAAGTGGGGGCATGATCGCGATGATGACCCGATTCTGCTTTATAGCGAATTGGATGACGGATTGTGGGAAATGCGAAAAGTCGAAATATTCAGGGATGGCACGATCTGGTTTGCTAGTCGTGAGGCGAGCCGAGGAGATACAGGACTCAGCATTGAACCTCTGCCGCCGTTGTCGGAAATTGCAAGCGATCCTCAGTTTGAGCCGTTCGTGATCTCTCGTGATGAGTTTGAGGAGGTTTGGCGGCGAGCGGTTGGCGACTGAAGTTCGCGAGCTTCCGATGCTTAGGATCGGTTGCGGGAGGGGGCGACGGATTCATAACCGACCCACACCTCGACCACCAGCTACGACGCCCACAGCCGCGTCGCCGCCGTCGCCTATCCGAACCAGCCGACGCCGTTCTCCGTCACCTACGCCTACAACGCGCGCGGTTGGCTCTGTTGATGGCGCGCCGCTGCGTCGCGCTGAAGCGCGCGTCGGATCGCGACGTGCGGGCGATCCCTGGGGCGCGCGGCGGCTGGCCAACGGCGCCGACGGCACGCCCTCGCCCGAGAGCGAGACCTCGCGCGGCTGACTTTCCTGGTTGCACGCCGCTGCGTCGCGCTGAAGCGCGCGTAGGATCGCGGCGTGCGGGGCGGCCACGAAATGCTCGACGACGTCGCGCTCCCGCGCGTGGCGGCCGGCTCCCCGCAGGGGAGTCGCCACGCGCCACAAGAGACCACCACGCTTCGCGCTATGCCACTGCTCTGAGCTTCTCCGCGTGGCGGAACCAAATGGGGCCGCGAGCGAGACCGGCCTCAGGGGCAGCCGGAAAAGCCGTCTGCGGCCATCTTGGCCTCGTACTTGGCGGTCACTCCGCCGCCCGGCGTCAGAGTCGGCTTCACCGCCGCCCAATCGGCAGGCTTTAGGATGACGAACCAGCCCTTGTCGTAGGGATCGGCATTGGCCAGAGCCGGGTTCGCGACCAGATCGTCGTTGATCTTGACCACCTCTCCGGCGGCGCAGCTCTTTGCCGGTCCGACCCACTTGCCGCTCTCGACGGTCGCGCAGCTCTTGCCGGCATCGACCGAGCGGCCAACCTTCTTCGGCGTGAAAGCCACGAGCTGGCCGGCCATCGCGGTGGCGACGGTGGTCATGCCGAGTTTGACCGTGCCGTCGCCCTGCTCCTGGAACCAGATGTGGTTGTCGACGTCATAGAGGAGGTGGTCGGGCAGATTGCAGCCTTTGACGATCGGCATCGTTGGGGATCCTCGCCGGGAGTGTCGTGCGTGCGCGCGCCCGGCCGACGCGTGGCCGCAGAATAGCCCCTTCCGGGTGGCGCATGGAAGCGGTTCGGTGGCAGGCGCGGCGATTGTGTCGCGGCCGGAGGACGGGCACGCCCGCCCCCGCCCTGCACGAGGCTCGCCGCGCGCCACGAAGACTCTCCCTGCTCCCCCACAGCCGGCTTCACGCTATAGATGAGCGGCGAAAGTCGCTGTGAGGCTTGCGGGGGAAGATCTCATGCATGTTGTAGTGCTGGGTGCCGGCGCGGTCGGCTGCTATTTCGGCGGCCTGCTCGCCATGGCCGGCCATCGGGTGACCCTGATCGGACGGGCGAGCCACGTCGACGCGATCCGCGCCCGCGGCCTGCTGCTCGAGATGGGCGGGGTGACCGAGACCGTCGCCGTCGAGGCGGCGACCAGCGCGGAAGGGGTCGACACGCCCGATCTCGTGCTGGTGTGCGTGAAGTCGGCCGACAGCGCCGACGCGGGACGTCAGATCGCGCCGCACCTCGGCCCGCGCACGATCCTGCTCAGCCTCCAGAATGGCGTCGACAACGCTGAACGCATCGCCGCCACCGCGGGCCGGGCGGTCGTCCCCGCGGTCGTCTACGTCGGCACCGGGATGGCGGGGCCCGGCCACGTGCGCCACCACGGGCGCGGCGATCTTCTGATCGGGCCGTCCTCGGCGAGCGCCGAAATCGCCCGCACGCTGACCGAGGCACGCATCCCCACGACGGTCAGAGACAACATCGCCGGGGCGCTGTGGCAGAAGCTGATCGTCAACTGCGCCTATAACGCGCTCTCCGCCGTCGGCCGCATCCCCTACGGCGCCATGGTCGAGGTGGAGGGAGCCAGGGAGGTGATGTCGGAGGTGGTCTCGGAGTGCGTGCAAGTGGCGACGGCGCTCGGCGTCGTGCTGCCCGGCGACATCACCGCGCGCACGCTCGCGGTCGCCGCCGCGATGCCGCAGCAGTTCTCCTCCACCGCCCAGGATCTCATGCGCGGCAAACCGACCGAGGTCGACTTCCTCAACGGCCATGTCGTGCGCAAGGGCCGCGAACTCGGCATCGCGACTCCGACCAACCGCGCGCTCCAGGTGATGGTCAAGCTGGCGGAGGCGGGCGGCGCCGCGAAGCCTTAGCGGCACGACCAAGGACGACTGGCCTGCCGGGCCGGTTGTGCCTATGGTCCGCGCCGCCGATGCCATGGAGACGCAGGATGACCATTCGCCCGACCCGCAGCGCCCTCTACATGCCGGGCTCGAACGCGCGCGCACTCGAGAAGGCACGGACCCTCGCCGCCGACGCGGTCATTCTGGATCTCGAGGATGCCGTCGCCCCCGCGCAGAAGGAGGTCGCGCGCAGGCAGGTCTGTGACGCCGTCGCCGCCGGAGGCTTCGGCCCGCGCCAGGTGATCGTTCGCGTCAACGCCCCCACCACCCCCTGGGGTGAGGCCGACCTCGCGGCAGCGTGCGCATGCGGCCCCGACGCCATCCTTCTCCCCAAGCCCGGCACGGCCGCCGACATCGACGCGACCAGCGCCGCCATGCGCCGTTGCGGCGCACCCGAGCGCACTCGCCTCTGGGCGATGATCGAGACCCCCATCTCGATCCTCAATGTCGGTGCGATCGCCGCGGCCCGCCATCATGCCGGCTCGCGGCTCGACGTGCTCGTGCTCGGCACCAACGATCTCGTCAAGGAAACCCGCACCGAACTCGACGCCGGCCGCACCGCGGCGCTCTATTGGCTCTCGGCGAGCGTGACGGCCGCGCGCGCGCACGGCCTCGGCGTGCTCGACGGCGTGTTCAACAACTTCAAGGACCTCGATGGGCTGGATTCGGAGTGCCGCCAGGGCCGCATGCTCGGGTTCGACGGCAAGACGCTGATCCATCCCGATCAGATCGCCTCGGCCAACACCATCTTCGCGCCTGCCCCCGACGAGGTGGAGCGCTCCCGTGCGATCATCGCGGCATTCGATCTACCCCAGAACCAGGGCAAAGGCGTGATCACGGTCGACGGGCGCATGGTCGAACTGCTCCACGCGGAGATCGCGCGGCGCACCGTCGCTATCGCCGACGCAATCGCGGCGCGGGGTCACTCGTGAGCCGCTGGGTTGCGATTTTCGAGGACGATCCGGCGCGCCAGGGCGTCCGCGCGAGCCATGCAGATGCCCACTTCGATTATCTCGCAGCCCACGGCGACCGTATCCGCGTCGGGGGCGGGCTGCGCGAGGATCCCGCGGGCCCCTTCGTCGGCGGGCTCTGGGTGATCGAGGCCGCGACCCGCGAAGAGGCAGCACAGTTGTGCGAGGCCGATCCCTACTTCGTCCAAGGCCTGCGCAAGTCCTACCGCTTGTTCGTTTGGGGACGGGCCCCTTGCTTCGGTACCGTGGTGATCTAGCATCCGCAGACGGTAAGCCCGGGTCCGGCTGCACGTCGGCCACGTTTTGGCCGCGCCATCCCCAATCTCCCGCCGGATTTCTCCCCTAGCGGTCGCGTGCCGGTCGGGGAGACAACCGGGGAAAGACATGGGGCAATACCTTTCGCGGGCCGGGCTGATCGGCCTGGCGATGCTCATTTCCGGCTGTGCGGGACAGCGGGCGACCGCTCCGAGCGCGGCTTGCTATCGCGTGACGGGCCACGCGACGTCTTGGGGACGATCGATTGCGGAGCAACGCGCCGTGGCCGATCTCAAGCGACAGGCGCCCGATGCGCGCGGCGAAATGCTCGATGGCGGATACGGCCGCCTCAAGGCATCACAGATCCGCACCACGTGCGCGCCGTACCACGTCGCTTCCTGGAGCACGCCTCTCGCGACCTGCACCGCGTCGGCGACAATCTGTGGAAGACTGCGCCGATGATGCTGCAACAGCGCTCGAGTTGTGCACAGCGTGCACAAATACAATCGACAGGTGCGCTCGGCAGGAGCCCGTGAAATGACGACGACGAAGATCGGTCGCGGTAATTTTTTCGAGGATTTCAGCATCGGCATGGTGATCGACCATGCAACGCCGCGAACGGTCACGACCGGCGACGTGTCGCTGTACACCGGACTGTTCGGTATGCGGACGGCGGTGCAATCGTCGGCACCGTTCGCTCGCGCCATCGGCTATCGCGACGCGCCGATCGACGACCTGCTGGTCTTCCACATCGTCTTCGGCAAGACCGTCCCCGACATCTCACTCAACGCGGTCGCCAACCTCGGCTATGCGGAATGCCGTTTTCTCGAAACGGTTTATCCCGGCGACACACTCGCCGCTGCTTCCGAAGTGATCGGCCTGCGCGAGAACGCCAACGGTGAAAGCGGCGTCGTGTACGTGCGCACCAGCGGCCGCAACCATCATGGTCGCACGGTCTTGAATTACGTGCGTTGGGTGATGGTCCGCAAGCGCGACAAGGCAAGCCCTGCGCCTCAACCCGTCGTGCCGGAGCTGGCGGAGCGCGTCTCCCCCGAGTCGCTCGGCGCCGCCGTACCCGCTTTCGATGCCAAGTCGTTCGACACGACGCTGGCAGGGTCGCGCTTTCGCTGGGCCGACTATGCCGCCGGCGAGCGTATCGACCATGTCGATGGCATGACCGTCGAGGAAGCCGAGCACCAGATCGCAACGCGACTGTTTCAGAACACGGCGAAGGTCCACTTCGACCAGCACATGGCAAAGGGCACGCGCTTCGGTCGCCGCCTCATCTACGGAGGCGTCACGATTTCTATCGCGCGCGCCCTGTCGTTCAATGGGCTCGCAAATGCGTTCCACGTCGCGGCCATCAACGGCGGGCGACATGTCGCGCCGCTCTTCGCCGGCGACACCGTCTACGCCTGGACCGAGATCCTGGAACGGTGCGAGATTCCGGGACGCTCCGACATCGGCGCATTGCGCGCACGCCTGATTGCAACCAAGAACAGACCTTGCGCCGAATTTCCCGCCCTGGTCGAAAACAACGCCTACGCGGAGGGCGTCGTGCTCGATCTCGACCTTTGGCTGGCGATTCCGCGCTGATATGACCGGCATCCTGGCAGAGGCCATCGGCTTGTTAACGGTTATCGCGTAACGTGTACGGAACGACGGGCCTCGTGCTGTCGGTTGCTCGAGCACCACTCCTGCAACGGGCGGCTCACGGGCTCCGTCGATGAGTTACCAGGTGGCAGGAAAAGGCGCGGTCCGGCTGGTCCGAATCCGCGAGTGGACGTGACCCAGCGAGTCGCGGTTATCGGTGCTGGATTGGCCGGGCTCTCCTGCGCCCGGGTGCTGCGCCGTGGCGGCTGCTTCGTCGACGTCTTCGAGCAGGACCGGATCATCGGCGGCCGCACCGCCACGACACGCATCGGCACCACGTCCTTCGATCATGGCGCGCAGTATCTGGCTGGCCGGTCCCCCACCTTCCAGCGTTTCGTGACCGAGCTCGTCGACACCGGATATGCCGCGCGCTGGACGCCGCGCACCTCCTCGGGCGCGGGAGCGATGACCATGAATGCATGGCACGTCGGCACCCCCGGCATGAGCTCCATCCTGCGCCCGCTCGCAGAAGGCGTCCGTATCAACAACGGAAAACGCGTCCATACGTTGAAACGGCAGGACAAAGGCTGGCATCTCTGGTTCGAGGATCAGACCGACGTCGGGCCGTTCCACGCCGTCGCAGTAGCTGTGCCGGCGCGAGAGGCACTTCTGCTGCTGGGACGGATGGACGAACTGGCCGAGCCGATCAACCGCGTCCGCATGCAGCCCTGCTGGTCCGTGATGGTCCGCCTGGACGATCGGGTCATGCCCGACCAGGACGTCTATTCCGACATGTCGGAAGTGATCCGCTGGGTCGCGCGCAACAACGGCAAACCCGGCCGCAACACACGCGGCGACCACATCGTCATTTATGCGTCGCCGGGCTGGAGCCGCGAAACGGAAGAGGCCGATCCAGAATCGGTTGCCCAGGAATTGTGGGCCGAACTCAGCCACTCTCTGAGCCTCCCGCCGACACGCCCTTCCCAGATCTCCGCCGATCTGTGGCGCGGCGGACTCGTCGATACCGCGCTTGGGGAAACCTGCCTGTTCTCGACCGAACGCATGGTCGGCGTCTGCGGCGACTGGTGCCTCGGCCGGCTCGCCGAGCACGCGTTCGACTCCGGCGCCAGGTTGGGCAAGACCATCGTCGATGCGCTCGCCTGACGTTTACGTGCTCGACGCCGCGCCTCCTCGCGACCACCTCGGCCCAGCCGCATCCCCTCCACGCCCGTCACGGCTGATCGAACAGCTCCGCGGCCACGCGCCGCGGCAGCAGCCATGCTCACGATGGAGCCAAACCCTCCGCTCCCTCACTCTTCGAATTCGGCTTCCTGATAAATCAGCTCGCCGATGCGCGGCACACGCAGCGAGAGAGTGAACCGGAAACTGCTGTCCGTCAGCGGCACATGGCGGATCTCGCAGTGCATCCGATCGAAGATTGCCGGCAGGCGCAACTCCCGGCCTCGGAAACACAGGCGATATCCGGCGCTAGAGAACACGAGCCCGCCCTCCTGATCGCGCACGGCGAGTTGCATCGCCAGACCAAAGCCGAGGAATTCACGCAGGCCCGTCTCCCCACGGAATTGCTTCGTCGAGTTGATGGTCTGGGGAAAGCGACCGCGGCGCGCATAGCTTCGGCTCCAGATCTGGCCGCCAGCCTCGGAATCCTCGGTCACTGAGACCACGGCCGCACCACCGGCCTGATCCGGCAGTGGCAGCGGCCCGCCCACCAGGCGTGCCGCATGCGCCAGGAGTGCACCCAGTCTCGAATGGCGGGTAACGATCAAGCGCCCGCGATAGACGACGCAAGCCCCGTCTGGCCGCCGGCTCGAGAACCTACGCCGCACTCCCCCCGTCAGGCGGCTCCATGCCTCGGCTCCGATGACCTGCCGAAACCTCGGATCGCCGAGATCCTGGGGCTGCCGCCGCAGGATCGGAGCGACCTTATCCACCACCCGCTCGCCTGCATGATCGGACATGGGCCCCTCCCGGATCGCCACATTTACTCGGTCGACTTGCGCCCGCGAGACGGCAAAAACCGCACGATGGCCGCACCCAACCGCAACAACGCCGCCAATTGTGTTCTGGGCACCTGGCGCATGTCGCGCGCCCACCGGTCGACCAGCCCCGTGAACGTGATCATTTCGTCCAGCCGCCGCCGCACCACCGGATTCATCGCTCGATCGGCGTCGGCTTCCCGTTTGCACTCCTGAAGCATCTGCAACGCCGGATCGAACTCTCGCGCCTTGCGACCCTCCGCAATACGCCGGACCATCTCCCAAACGTCGGCTTCGGCCTCGAAGTGATCGCGCCTGTCCCCCATGACGTGAACCCGGCGCACCAGTCCCCAGCCCTGAAGCTCACGCAGCGAGTTCGACACGTTCGAGCGCGCCATCGCCAGCGTCTCGGCGATCGCCTCGGCGGTCTGGGGGCGCTCCGAAAGGTACAGAAGCGCATGGACCTGCCCGATCGAGCGGTTGACGCCCCAGGCCTGCCCCATCTCCCCCCAGTGCATCACGAAACGCCGCACCGCGGGTGACAGACTGGCAAATTTTTCTGTCATTTCTGTCATGACAGAAATATCGCTCGAAATCGGCCATCTGTCCAGTCCCCGCGTAGCGGGCTACCCCCGCAAGACGCCGGAACCCGCCCTCAGGCACCCGCTCCCACCACCCCAACGGTCGTTTGCCCCCGGCAAACGAAGCAGCTATAGCGGGGCCCAGGATCATTCACCCTGCTTCCACGGAGACGCCTATGCGCACCGAGATTCAAAAACTCGCGGACGACATCAAGCAGTCCCTCGCCTTGTTGCGGAGGTATCTTTGACCCGGCCGGCGCGGAAAAGCGGCTCGCGGAGCTGAACACGAAGGCCGAAGACCCGACCCTGTGGAACAATCCCAAGGTCGCGCAGAAGGTCATGCGCGATCGTCAGGCGGTCGAGCGCTCCCTCAAGGCATTTCAGGATTTCGAGCGCGCCTTCGACGATGCCGTGACGCTGATCGAACTGGGCGAGATGGAGGGCGACGAAGCGACCGTCGCTGAAGGCGAATCCGCCATCACGCGCCTCGCGGACGAGGCACGCTCGCGCGAGGTAGCCGCACTGCTCTCGGGCGAAGCCGACGGCATGGATGCCTATCTCGAGGTTCATGCCGGCGCCGGCGGCACGGAAAGCCAGGACTGGGCGCAGATGCTCCTGCGCATGTACACACGCTGGGCGGAGCGGCGCGGCTTCAAGGTGACCCTCACCGAAGAGAGCCCGGGCGACGAAGCAGGAATCAAGAGCGCCACGCTCGAGATCAAGGGTGAGAACGCCTATGGCTGGCTGAAGACGGAGGCCGGCGTGCACCGGCTCGTGAGGATTTCGCCTTACGACTCGAACGCGCGGCGCCACACTTCGTTTTCAAGCGTGCAGGTCTATCCGGTGGTCGACGACACCATCGAGATCGAGATCAACCCGGCCGACGTCGAGATCTCATTCGCGCGCTCGCAGGGCGCCGGCGGCCAGTCGGTGAACCGGACGGAGTCGGCCGTTCACCTCCACCACAAGCCTTCCGGCATCAAGATCTTCGCTCAGGAACAGCGCTCGCAGCACCAGAACCGCGACATCGCCTTCAAGCGCCTCAAGGCCCGCCTGTACGAGCTCGAATTGAAGAAGCGCGAAGAGAAGGCGCTGGCCGAGCAGGCCGGCAAGACCGAGATCGGCTGGGGCCACCAGATCCGCTCCTACGTGCTGCAGCCCTACCAGTTGGTGAAGGACCTGCGCACGGGGACCACCTCCGGCAATCCCGCCAACGTGCTCGACGGCGACATCGACGCCTTCATCGAAAGCGCACTTGCGCAGCGCATGAAGGGCGGCGGGCAAACCAAGGTCGAGGACATCGACTGACGAGCCCTGACGGTGGCGCATGCCCGCTGCATCCGGCTGGCGCACGGAGCTTGTCGGATGCAGGAAACGGGAGAGTGCTCCCCATGCCGGGCACGGCTCAGGCACAGCCCATCCGGGTCGCCAGGTCGCCGAAGTCTGCGGCAACCACGGTCCACGCGCGATCCGCCTTGAAGTCCACTTTCTGGTGCGGTCCGTACTCGGTCGGACGCGGCACGAACGCCGTTGCCAACCCCTGCTGTGCCGCCGCCGCCAAATCGCCGTTGTGGGCGGCCACCAGCATCACCTCGCTGGGCTCCAGGTTGAGGATTCGCGCCGCAGACAGATAAGCCTCCGGCATCGGTTTGTAGGCGCGAGCCGTCTCCGCCCCGAGCACGACGTCCCACGGCAGACCGGCATTCTTCGCCATCCGCGTCAGCAGGCCCACATTGCCGTTCGACAGAGTTCCGATGATGTAGCGGCTCTTGAGCCGAGTCAGTCCCCGGACCACGTCGGGCCACGGCATGAGGCGATGCCAGACCCGGGTGAGATGCTGCAGATCGGCCTCGGCGAGTCCCGCGATCTTGTACCATGCGACAAGCGTCTCGAGACTCTCCCGATGCAACACGTCGAGGATGGTCCATGGCCGCTCGCCCTTGCGCACCGCTTCCATCGATGGCTGATAGAGCGCGCGCCAATCGTCGGTGAACGCCTCCCACTCGGCCGCAATGCCTCGATCACGCCCGAATTGCGTCAGCTCTCGGATGATGCTGGTGCGCCAGTCGACGACGGTGCCGAACACGTCGAACAGAAGCGCTTTGACGATGGACTGAGTATCGCCGGCCATTGCGTTGCCTCACACGTCACCGGCGCCGTCTGCGCCATCTCCACGATCTACGACCTCTCGCATCAACCTTCGTCCATGACCGGATTGCGCAGCACGCCTATACCTTCGATCTCGATCTCGACGACGTCGCCCGCCTTCATCCAGGCCGGCGGCTTGCGCGCATGGGCGACACCTTGCGGCGTACCCGTGGCGATCAGATCACCGGGCTCCAACGTCATGATCTCGGACAGCAACGAAATGCAGCGCGCGACCGGGAAGATCATATCGGATGTGTTGGAGTCCTGCATCGTCGTGCCATTGACCCGCGTCTGGATACGCAGCGGGGTCGCGCCGCGCGGCAACGCATCCGCCGTGACCACGACAGGCCCGAGCGGACCGGTCCCGTCGAAATTCTTGCCGGCCAGCCACTGCGACGTCTTGCGCTGAAAGTCGCGCACCGAGACGTCGTTGAAGATCGTGTAGCCGAACACATGATCGAGAGCCTTCTCCTCTGGGATATGCCGGCCGCCCTTGCCGATCACGATCGTCAACTCGCACTCATAGTCGAGCTGGATCGAGGACTTGGGCCGGATGACCGGATCACCGTACGCTACGAGAGAGCGGTCGTAACGGGCGAAGAACGATGGATAGGTCGGCGGGGGATGGCCACCCTCCTTCGCGTGTTCGAGATAATTGAGCCCGACGCAGATGAATTTCGGGGGATGGGCAATCGGCAGCAGGGCACGCACGCTGGAGAGCGACAGACGCGCTGCGGGGGCCGCCTTCGAAGCAGCCACCTTCAATCCGGCCAGCGCCGTCACACCCTTGTCGATCAACGCCAGCACGTCTTTCGGCTGCGCCGCGTCCGCGGCGGCGATGTCCACGACATGCGCGCCGTCCACGACGCCGAGCCGCGGTCCCTTTCCCGCATCGAACATCATCAGCTTCATGGAAAGCGCTCCGATCGAGTAAGCAGGCTTCACCCCGGCGGGCAGCCGAGGCGACCGAGCATATCCGCGACATTCGATCTGGCGAAGACCATTTGCCGGGCAATCGGCTGCAAGCATCACAGGGCAACCGTTACATCAGCGCAGACCATCCCACTTCGAGATGCCGTCCACCGTCAGCCCGCCGACACGGGGGTGGGGCCGTCCGCCGGTCGCCATAGCGAGCATGAAGCAGATTTCCCGCGGCCTGGGTACGTCTGCGATCATCGCCGTGATCGCGTCGAAGTGCGATCGAACGTAGCAGGCGTCCTTGTGGTGCAGCGGCAGATCGAGCGTAACGCCGGCCGGGCCAACCTTGACCGCAGACGGCACGATCGCCAGCGCCTTGCCCAACTCCTCGCGCATCGCATAGCCGCCCGGCACATGCCACAGCGCCGAGTGCTCGATCTCACCGTCCACGCCGACAATCGCCCCCTTGCCATAGGACTGTATCCGCCCGGCGCCCCCCAGCGCCGCGATCAGCCGCCGCGACGCGGCGATCCCCGGCCCCTTCAGTGCTTCGGCCATCCCTGCGATGTCGTCTACGAAGCGACCGGCGAACGGGTTGGCAACGACGACCCCGATCCACCCCTTCAGGATCGGCTCGGCAAGCCGCGCGCCGCCGTCATGCTCGATCTCTTCCACGGCGAGGACCGTTTTACGGATATCGATTTCCAGCGCGGCCATCCCTCAGCTCCGGTTCTCGATGCGGAACGCATCTCCGCCGACGATCGCGACTTCACCCTGCAGGCTCAACATTGCCCCGGCGATCAGGCCTTGAGCCAGCAGCGCTTCGGCGCGCTTCTCGCCTGCCCCCAGCGCCTGAGCTCGCTCCTCCGGAGACAGGCGACCGACCTCGGTCGTCACCAGACGGTCACCCAGATCACTGTCGGGATCGAGTTCACTCGCCCGTTCCCGCTCGACCTTCGGGCTGTCGATGTTCACAGCGTTGGCGACGACGGTAGCGGCCGCGTCCGCGAGGCTCGCACTGCGCGCCAGAACCGTCACACTGTCGGCGATACCAAGCGAAAAGGATCTCCCCTGCGCGCCGGAGGTGGCGACCCCCCGCACCGCCATCGCATGCGACAGACGCAAGGCGCCGTTGAGCGTGGGCAGCGAGCCGCCGGTGAAATCCCCGGCGACGCCGAGCACGAGTGACTGATCTTCGGAAAGATGGATCGCGATATCTCCGCCGTCGTTGACGTAGGCGCGCTCGAGCGGCGCCGCCTTCAGCATCAACTCGAGGATCGCTTCGGCGACCGCGCCGGCGACCGCCGCCATCGGGGTGATGAACTCGCCCGAGAAGGGCTCGCACGCCGCCACCATCCGCTGCGCGATCGATCCCTTGACCTTGGGCTTCCTGTCGATCGGCTTGCGCAGCTCCTTCAGCTCGTCCGTGAGATTGGGCAGAACGTGCGGGAAACCGCGCATCACCGCGCGATGCGCCTTGCGCACATCGTCGGGCGCTCCCCAGGCCTTGAGGATGATGTCGATCGGACCGTGGCTCAGATGCAGCCGCTCGCCCGCAAGCTTCTGAATCGTGGGTTGCCGTGCCAATCGAGCCTCCGCCCCTTTTTCGGACGGCGCAATCTAGCCGAGTCGCCCGAGAAGATCGTTGAGCTGAAGGGCCTCCGCCGGGGACAAGGGTGCCAGTGTGCGCCGCGAGACATCTCCCGCCAAGGCTTTCATCAGCGCGACCTGAGCCTGCCCCTCGACCGTCAACTCGATGATCATCAGCCGCTGATCCTCGGGCGCAGGCCGCGCGCGGGCGAGGTTCTGTCGGACCAGGCGCCCCACGACGCCGAGGATCGTCGCCGGGTCCATGGCGGTCAGCCGCCCGAGCTGGTTCTGTGATACGGGCCCGAGGTCGTGCAGCTTCGCCAGTGCCGCAAACTGCGTGGGCGTGACATCGAAGCGGCCCATGACCTCGTTGAAGATCGTGCTGGCCCGCTGATGTGCGCGCCGCAGCCGGAAGCCCACCTGCTCTTCCAGCCTGTATGCACCCTTAGTGGTGCCGCCCACCTCGTCGGCTGTCCGGCGCGCCCCGACAGCGGCGGGCACGGATTTCTTCACCGCCGCCTTCGGCGTGGCCAGGAGTGCCCTGGCACGCTCGGGCCGCGGCTTCGCGTGGTCGGCCGTGCCTGTGCGCGCACGCGCGCTGGAAACCTTTTTCGACTTTGTCATGAGGGGTCTCCTATCGATCCGACACGGTTTTCCGACGACGCGCATGCGCCGCCAATGGATGCTCCTCTCGCCACGGCTCCAGCCGGGCGGACGCAGAGAACTCGGCGATCACGTCCGCGATCGGCACGGTATCGTCCGCGTGCCCGCCGATCTCACGATAAAGTTGCATCGGCAGCGTGAACTCGATCGGCGCGACGATCGCGGGCGTGGGGACGTAACCGAAACTCCTGTCGGGCATCCGGGCGACATCGGCCATGATCGTAATGCCGCCGCCGGGCCAAATCGTGACCAGGGCGCCGCCCATCGTCACGACGGTCTCTCCAGATGCGACCGAGCGCGTGAGCAGGATCGGGTTCGTGGTCACACCAGCCCGCAGAGAACCGCCGGCCCCAGCCATGAAGAGCACGGTGCAGACGGATGGCTCGCAGTTCTCGCCGATGCGAGCGACGACTGCTGCGACAGCCTCCGGCATCGGTGCAGGCTCCAGAGCGAAGTTACTGTCGAGGACGCAGTAGAGCGCGTCCTCGCCGGTGGTCGATGTGAACAGCACGCGCATGCCCGGCCAGGCGACCTTGCGGTCGATGCTCTGCACGATCGACAAGGGATCGGTGATGTCCGTGCCGCCCCATCCCAGGCCGGGCCCGGCAACCTGGAAGTAGCGCCCCGGCGTCGACCGCCGCCCACGCACGCGAATGCCGGCAGGCTGCATCTGCAAGACCTTCCCCGCCTGGTGCTCGGTCAGAACGCCGGTGATGTGATCGTCTACGACCACGACTTCGTCGACGTGCCCACGCCATTGCTGCGCGAAGATACCGATCGTCGCAGAGCCACAACCCACGCGCATGCGCGCCTCGGGCCTTCCGTCCACGATCGGCGGCTGGCCCGACTGCACGACCACTTCGTGCCCGCCGTCGATCGCCAGCGTCACCGGCTCGCGATTGCACAGCTTGAGAAGGGTGTCACAGGTGACATTGCCTTCCTTCTTGCTGCCTCCGGTGAGATGACGGACGCCGCCGATCGACAGCATCTGCGAGCCGTACTCCGCGGTCGTGACATGCCCGACGGTCTCTCCATCGACGCGAATTGCTGCCGTCTCCGGCCCGAGGTGACGATCGGTGTCGATCTTCACCTTGACGCCGCAATAGCTGAAGATGCCTTCGGTCACGACCGTTACCGTGTCGATGCCTTCGAACTGGCTCGAGACGATGAATGGAGCCGGCTTGTAGTCGGGATAGGTCGTGCCGGAACCGACACCGGTGACATACGTCGCCTCGCCCAGGTCGTTGCCGCCCTCGGCGAACGGGATCACCTCGCCCCCCTGCTCCAGGGTCCTGCGCAACAGCACCACCGGCTCCGTGCGCACGAGACGGCCCGCCTCGTTGGCATAGCGGGCGCAGGCCCCCGATCGGCCCGGCCTGATCCGGCACAGCACCGGGCAGGCGTCGCAGCGGATGATGCCACCGTCCTCTTCCGCGCCGAACTGGCGCGAGCGGGCCTCGGGGGACAATCGCGAACGGGCGCTGGTCATGGCGTGACGTTCGCCTCCTTCAATGCGGTCCACAGCCGATGCGGCAATACCGGTACGCGGCGGATCGTGATCCCGGTCGCGTGGCGGATCGCTCCGAGGATCGCGGGAGCCGTCGCGATCAGGGCCGGTTCGCCCACGCCCTTCGCCCCGAACGGTCCTTCCGGATCGGGATCCTCTATGATGTGCGTGGTGACCGGCGGGATGTCCCCGGCTGTCGGGATCAGATAGTCGTGCAGGTTCTCGGTCCGCCCCGGCACGAACTCCTCCATCAGCGCAAGTCCCAGCCCCTGCGCGATGCCGCCGTGGATCTGCCCAACGACCTGCTGCGGATTGATCGCCCGGCCGACATCGTGCGCGGCATGAATGTGCAGCACGTTCACAGTGCCCAGAGCAATATCGACCTCGACTTCGGCGATCTGAGCCGCGAAGCCGTAGGTCGCGTAAGGCACGCCTTGCCCCGAAGCGTCCAGCGCGGTCGTCGGTGGATCGTAGCGGCCGACCGTCGACATCTCTGCCTCGTCGCGCGCGAAGGGCTCGATCTGCGACAGCCGCAGTCGGCGCACCGCCCCGTTCTCGATCACCTCCAGCGCTCCCGTGCCGGCTTCCGAGGGGATGATCGTGAAGCGCGCCGCCGGTCCGGCATTCGTGAAGCGAAGCAGGTCGCGCCGGAGCGCCTCGGCTGCGAGACGGGCGGCATTGCCTGACACGAATGTCTGCCGGGACGCCGATGTCTTGCCCGCATCGAGCGCCTCGTCGGTCGAGGGCGCAAACCGGCCCGGGCCTTTGCCGCCGAGACGGACACTCTCCACCGCCACGCCCAGAGCATCGGCGACGATCTGACGAAGTACCGTGTCGATGCCCTGCCCGATGTCGATCGCACCACTCCAGAGTGTGAGCCGGCCGTCCCGCGTCAACGCGAGACGCATCGATGAAGGGTTCGACATCGACGTGTTGCCGCAGCCGTACCACATGCAGGCGATACCGACCCCCCGCCTCCGTCGGGTTTCGCGCGCATTATGCGCGGCGGCGGATGCGAGCGCCTCCATCCAGGCCGGCTCGAGCGCGTCGAGGCATTGCGGCAGGCCTGCGGAAGCGGTGAGGACCTGTCCACTGGCCGTGGTGTCACCGCCCGCCAACGCGTTCGCCCGGCGGATCCGCCAGCGATCGAGGTTCAATTGAGCGGCGAGATCATCCATCAAGCATTCGTGCGCGATCGCAGCCTGGGGAACTCCGAAGCCGCGGAAAGCACCCGATGGGGTCTCGTTCGTGTAGATCGCCCGTGTCAGATTGCGGACGTTGGGCACGCGGTAGGGCCCGGCCGCATGGATCGGCACGCGATTGGCTACTGTCGGCCCCCAGGACGCGTACGCTCCGGTGTTGAAGTCGCCGGTCATGGCATAGGAAACGAGGCGGCCATCTCGATCCGCACTCGCGGTGGCGCGCACGCGCGCGGGATGCCGCTTCGTCGTCGAGGCCATCGACTCCGGCCGGCTGTACACGATGCGCACCGACCGCCCCAGCGTCCAGGCTGCTACCGCCAGCAACGGCTGGACCGCGACGTCGAGCTTGCCGCCGAACCCGCCGCCGCAAGCCGTCGGTTGCACCACGACGTCGCTGTTGGGTACGCCGAGGACCCGCGCGACCTCCTCCCGGTCCATGTAAGGCGCCTGTGTCGAGGCCACGATCCGGATGCGGCGACGAGGCCCCGCAAGGATTTCTGCGAATCCGGCCTCTGGCTCGATATAGGCGTGTTCGACGAAGGCGGTTTCGAAGGTGCCGGTCGCAACGGCAGCAGCGGCACCACATGCTGAATCGGGATCGCCACGCTCGAGCCGACCTCGGGTCAGCACATTGTCGGGGACGCTCGCGTGCAGGGGCGCCGCATCCGGCGCCACAGCCGCGGCGATGCCGATCACAGCAGGCAGCGGCGTCCACGTGATGGGAACATCCTCGTCGGCCACCGCAGCCACAGCCTCGCGCGCGCCTACCAGCGCCACCACGGCCTCACCGCGAAAACGCACGGCGCCGTCCGCCAAGACCGGCTGATCCTTGGTGGTCGGGAATATGCCGAACGAATTCGCTCCGGGAACGTCTTTCGCGGTGAGCACGGCGACCAGACCCGAAGCCGACGCGAACGCGGCAACATCTCCCAGTGCGAAACTCGCCCGCGCGTGCGGCGAGCGCACCACCCGCATCCACAGGGCATCCGCTGGGGCCTCGTCGGCGCCGAAGCGCAACGTGCCATCGAGAGCCTCTGCACCGGAATACTTCGCCTCGGAGCGACCGACGGCCACACCCTCTCCGTTTGCCGCCTCCGGCGGCGTCCAGGACGAACCCGCAGCCGCAGCAATGGCATCGACGATCTTGAGATAGCCCGTGCATCGACACAGCACACCGCCGATCGCACCCTCGATCTCGGCACGCGTGGGCTGCCGCACCTTCCGCAGCAGCGCTGCCGCCGCGAGCATCATGCCTGGCGTGCAGATCCCGCATTGCACCGCGCCGTGATCGAGAAATGCGCGCCGCAACTTCTTGACGATCTCGTCGGCGGGCGCCTCCACGGTCTCGACCCGGCAGCCGCCGAGCTGCGCCGCCGGGATCAGGCAAGCACACACGGGCGCGTCGTCGATCAAAACGGTGCAGGCGCCGCAATCGCCCGCGTCGCAGCCGATCTTGGTCCCCGTCAAGGGGCCTATGGGGTGCGGGAGATCACGCAGAACGCCGGCGAGCGTCGCGGCAGGATCACAGCTTGCCTCGATATCGCGCCCATTCAAGCAAAAGGAAAGCGTCGTCTTCCCGCTCATCGAACGCCTCCCGCGACGCCGGCGGCCCGCGCGATCAGATCGCGCACCAGCACCAGCGCGGCATGACGACGGTAGGTCGCACTGGCGCGCACATCGTCCAACGGTGTCAGCGCTGCAAGGTGGTCTCCCGTGACCAAGGCGGGATCGGGTCGATTGCCGACCAGCGCGGCTTCGGCCTCTCGCAGCCGCCGCGCCACCGGCGAGCACGCGCCGACCGCGATCGCGGCCCGGCGCACCACACCGCCACCGTCGAGTTCGATGAGCGACGCCGCCATGACGATCGAGATGACGAGATAGGTTCGCGCGCCGAGTTTGAGGAAATCGCCACGTCCCTGACGGTGAGGCACGAGAACGGCCGTCACCACGCCCCGACGCTCGCCCGCCACCGTGCGCCTGTAGCCGACGATGAACTCGTCGAGCGGCAGCAACTGCCGGCCCTCTCGCGTCGCCACCTCGACCCGCGCGTCGAGGCACATGAGGCAAGGAATGGAATCCCCTGCCGGCGAGGCCGTGCAGATGTTGCCTCCGATCGTGCCACGGTTCTGAATCTGCACGCCACCGATCTCGCGAGCGGCGAGCTTCAGGCCCTCGAATGCCTCGGGCAGATCCGCTTCGGCAATCTCGCTCCAGGTCGTACCGGCACCGATGCGCCAGAAACCTCCGCTTTCGCTGATGCCGCGCAGTTCACCCACGTCGGAGACATCGACCAAGCAATCGCGCATCGGGCGGCCCAGCGCTGCCGCGTGCGCCCGCTCGGGATAGACATCGGTCGCGCCGCATACGATCCGCGCGTCCGGTCGTCTCGAGAGGGCCTCCGTGACTTCGTGCACGGTCCTGGCGCGGACAAGCAACGTCATCGGCGCCCCGTTTCGGCCCGCGCCGCATAGTAGCCCCGCCGCCCGTCGCGCGCCCGTAGCTCGCCAGACCGCTCGTCCGGCGGTCCATAGCCGCCGCCGCCCGGTGTCATGACCTCGACCCGGTCTCCCGCGCGGATCAGGATGTCCTGATCTTTGGAGAGATGCGGCGGGATGTAAACATCACCACCCCGATGGATGCGAACCACATTCGGCACTCCGGGCTTTCCTCCGAGCACACCCGGCGGGCCGAACCTGCCATGATCCATGACGAACGAGGCGCGCGCTTCTCGACGCAGCAGCTCCACTTAATAGTGAACGCCGAAGCCTCCGCGATGCCGGCCGGCCCCGCCAGATCCCTCGTGCAGTGCGAAACGCCGGAAGAGCACCGGAAATTTCTGCTCCATCACCTCGACAGGCGCGGTCTTGGAGATGCCGATCGTCGAGCAGCCGTTGGTGAGACCGTCGTGGTCGATGTTCCCGCCGTAGCCACCACCGGTGATCTGATACATGACGTAGCCGGCCCCGGTCGCCGGATCGACACCACCCAGACAGAAGTTACCGCTCGTTCCCGCCGGCGCGGCGGTGACTTTCTCCGGAATGGCCTGAGCCAGCGCGAGAAAGACAGCCTCGGCAATACGCTGGGAAACCTCGGCCGCGCAGCCCGAAACGGGTCTGGGATAGCGCGCATCGAGAAACGTTCCCGATGTTCCCGTTACCACCAGCGGCGCGAACGCTCCGGCATTCAGCGGGGTGTCCGGAAAGATATGGCGCACCGCCAGATAAACGGCTGAAACCGTCGTGGCGATCACGGAATTCATCGGGCCCCGACACGGCGGCGACGACCCCGAAAAGTCGAACGTCAGCGCGTTGCCGCTCTTCATCGCTGCGAGCGCGATGCGCAATGGCTCGTCGACGATCCCATCGCTGTCGACGAAGGCCTCGGCACGGTACACGCCATCGGGTATCGACGCGATGTGGGCCCGCATCAGATCCGCGGCGCGCTGCTCCAACTCGCCGATCGCCTGACGCCAGAGCGCAAGACCGTGACGATCGATCATCTCGGTCAAGCGCGCCTCGCCGACGCGCAGTGCCGCCGCTTGCGCCTTGATGTCCCCGATCCGCTGCTCGGCGACCCGAATGTTCGAGGCGATGATCGCGTGAATCTCGGGATCGAGCACACCCTTCTTGAACAGCTTCACCGGGGGGATGCGCAGCCCCTCCTGCTCGACCTCGACCGCACGCGCCGAAAACCCACCCGGCACCATGCCTCCCACGTCCGGCCAATGGCCGGTGTTCTGCAGCCAGCAGACATGCTCACCGCGATAGTAGAAGGGCATCGCGAAACGCACGTCCATGAGGTGCGTGCCGCCCAGGTAGGGATCGTTCACGACATAGATGTCGCCGGGATCGGGCCGCAGGACCCGGCCTTCTTGGATCAGGCGGATCAGATCAGCCGTGGAGTGTTGCATCGTCCCGACGAACACCGGCAGCCCCAACTCGCCCTGGCTGATCAAGCGGCCGGTATCTCGGTCGTAGATCCCGTCGGCGCGGTCGTCCGCCTCCGCGATCACGGGCGAGAATGCCGAGCGCGAGAAGGCGATATCCATCTCGTTGCAGACCTGCTGGAGACCGGCCTCGATCACGGCGAGAGTCAGCCCGTCGATCTTTCCCGCGCGCGCCGTCATTGCCGCACCCTGATCCGCAGGTTTCCGACCGCGTCGACCGTCGCCACCGCGCCGGGCTCGACCACTGTGGTCGCATCGATCTGTTCGATAACGGCCGGTCCCGCGATCTCCGCTCCCGGGCCCAGGCGTTCGCGGGCATACACGTCGGCGCTTTGCCAGGCGCCGTCCGCGAAAATCTCGTGTCTGCCGGTCCGGGCGTCCTGCGCGTCGCGAGCACGCAGCTTTGGATCGAGCAGCGCCGCGATTGGAAATGCCCGGCGCTTTCCGATCACCGACGTGTTGAGATTGACGATTTGCGCCCTGATCTCGGGCATCTCGACCTGGAAGCGCGCGAAGTAGGCGCGATCGAACAAGCTCTGCAGCTCGGGCTTGGTGAGGTCCGCCGTGGGCAGCGAAACGCGAATGAGATGAGTCTGGCCGCGAAACTGCATGTCGGCCGAATGATAGACCTCGACACTGACGATCTCGTCGCCGTCGGCGCTGACAGCCTCGCGCCCGGCATGCTCATGGCGGCGCAGCACGGCGGCGACGTCGCTCATGTCGGTAGAATCGAGCGGCACATTGAGCGTCTGCACGAAGTCGTGCCGCAGATCGGCGACGAGACAGCCCAGGGCATTCGTCAGACCGGGCCGCGCCGGCACTAGAACCTCGGGCACGCCGAGTTCACGGGCGAGAGCGACCCCGTGCAGCGGTCCTGCGCCGCCGAAAGCGAAAAGTACGAATGCACGCGGATCATGGCCGCGCGACAACGAAACCAACCGGATTGCGCCCGCCATCGTCAAGTTGGCGATCTGGATCACGGCCGCCGCGGCCGCCTCGGGCGTCAGCCCGAGCGGCGTTCCGAGCTGCTCGCCGAAAACCGCGCGCAATCGGCCGAAATCGACCTTGCCTTCGACCGCCGTGAGGCCGGCCGCAGGAAGGCGGCCGAGCAGCACGTTCGCATCCGTGATGGTGGGCTCGGTGCCGCCCCGCCCGAAGCAGATCGGTCCGGGACGTGAACCGGCGCTCTGCGGCCCCACCCGCAGCATACCCGCAGCATCGACACGGGCGATCGAGCCTCCGCCGGCGCCGACCGTGCGCACGTCGACCATCGGCACGTGGATGGGCAGCCCATAGGCGATCGACAGCTCGCTCGAGACCTCCGGCACATTGCCATGGATCAGCGCAACATCGGTCGAGGTGCCGCCCATGTCGCAGGTGATCGCGTTGGCGACACCGCTGGCCGCCAGCGTCGCGGCCGCCGCCATAACACCGGATGCCGGGCCGCTCATGACCGTCTTCGCCGCGTCCTTGACGGCGAGGCGGGCAGCCACCGTGCCGCCGTTGCCGTTCATGATCAGCAGGTCGCGGCGATAGCCGTCTTCGGTGAGATTGCGCTCCAGCCGGCCGACGTAGCGCGCAAGGATTGGCTGCACGGCGGCGTTCACGCTCGCGGACGTCCCCCGCTCGTACTCTCGGAACTCCGACAGCAGCTCATGTCCCAGGGTCACATGATCGTTCGGCCAGATGCTGCGCGCGATCTCGCCGGCGCGCCGCTCGTGCACAGGGTTCGCGTAGGCATGGAGGAAGTGGATGACGAGCGCCTCGCACCCGGCCTCGATCAGGCGTCGCGTGGCCGCGGCTACGGCCGCCTCGTCGAGAGGCTGGAGAATGCGTCCGTCGGCCAGGATCCGCTCTTCGACTTCGAGGCGATCCTGACGCTCGACCAAGGGCTCGAAAGTGCCGGTCATCCCGTAGGGACGCGGACGCGTCCTGCGGCCGAGTTCGAGCACATCGCGGAACCCGGCAGTCGTGATCAATCCGACCCGGGCGGTCTTCCGCTCGAGCACCGCATTGGTGGTCGCCGTCGTCCCGTGAATGACCAGATCGAGATCCCGCGGGGACAACCCGGCTTCCCGGATCGCAGCGATGACGCCGGCTGCGCGGTCGTCGACATCTGTGGGGATCTTGGCGATCCGCACCCGCGGCACCCGCCCGTCGTCCTCGACCACCATGAGGTCGGTGAACGTGCCGCCGATGTCGATCCCGGCGACGGTGCGTGCTCTCGAACTCGTGCGCGACTGCACCATCAACCGCCCTTCGATCCGTACCTGCGCCACGACGGGGATCGTTTGCACGCAAATGATAGGGGCAGTCTTCGGACTTGGCAACAAACGCCCCGACCAACGACCTCAGTCGCGGATCGAGTCCAGGATCGTCCGTACGCCGCTCGTGACCATCGCCATGTCTGTGCCGGCGGCGATCATGTTGAACCCGTGCGCCTTGTAGTCCCTGGCCCACTTGGCGTCGCCCGCCATGAAACCGAGGCCCTTCTTGTACTTTCGGCCGGCCGCGACCACGCGCTTCAGTGCAGCCAGGTAACGCGGATCGTCGAATTGTCCCGGTATGCCCAGGAAATTGGTCAGATCGAAATGGCCGACCCAGAGCACGTCGATGCCCTCGACGGCCGCGATCGCCTCCACGTTCTCCACGCCCCGTTCGGTTTCGATCTGCGCGATCACGAGATTTCTCGCATTCGCGAAGGCGATCTTCTCGGCAGGCGTGCCCGCCGCGTAGTGGTCATGAGCAAAACCGAATGCCGCACCGCGACGCCCTTTCGGGGGGTACCGCGTCGCTTCCGCGATATCGCGGGCCTGCGCCTCGCTCTCCACCATCGGGATCATCACGCCCTCAGCACCCACATCGAGCGCCCGCGCGAGGAAATGATATTCACCACGCGGCACCCGAACCATCGGGGCGATTCCGGTCCCGCGGCAGGCCGCCACCTGCGTCTTCAGGGTTTCGAGGCCGAGGCCGGCATGTTCCATGTCGAAGATGACGAACTCGGCCCCGCCGAGCTTGACGATCTGGGAAATCCCGGGACTGAAAAACTCGAAAATCATGGTCCCGAGAACCTGCTCGCCCGCCATGACCCTGCGCCGCAGTGTCCTCGCCGCCATGCCCCTCTCCTCGCGATTTCCCGACCCGAGCGCTACTGTGCTCGCGATGGCGCCGGGTGGTCAACGTCCTGTCGCTGCACTGCGGTGTGCTGCAACGGGGGACTGACACCCGCGGTCTCATCTGCTAGGCAGCGCCCGGATTGCATCAAACCTGCAAGGTGAAGGGTCGCGCCATGTCCTACGTCTTCCAACCTCAGCCCCAGCCCTCGCTCCCGATCGTGGGCTCCGCCAGTCTCTTTCCGGTCCACCGGATCTACTGCGTCGGCCGCAACTATGCCGAGCACGCCAAGGAGATGGGACACAACCCGGACAAGGAGCCGCCGTTCTTCTTTCAGAAGAACCCGGACAATATCGTCCTGGACGGCCGTTTCCCCTACCCGGACCAGTCCAAGGACGTCCATTTCGAGATCGAACTGATCGTGGCCCTGAAGTCGGGCGGCACGAACATCAAGCCTGAAGCCGCCATGGCCCATGTCTACGGCTATGGGGTCGGCCTCGACATGACCCGCCGCGACCTGCAGGGCCAGATGAAGAAAATGGGCCGTCCCTGGGAGATCGGGAAGGCATTCGAGAAGTCCGCGCCGATGACGGGGCTGGTTCCGGCCGACAAAGTCGCATTCCCCCTCAAGGGCCAGATCTCCCTCGACGTCAACGGCCAGCGCAAGCAGACCGGCGACCTTACCGAGATGATCTGGGACGTGCCCCACCAGATCGCCTTCCTGTCGACCCTGTTCGAACTCAAGTCCGGAGACCTCATCATGACCGGGACGCCGGCCGGCGTCGGCGCGATCCAGAAGGGTGATCGGCTGGTCGGCGCGGTCGCGGGCGTGGGCGAGTTGACCGTTTCGGTGGTCTGAACATCCAGTCTCGGCATCCCGATCGGGTCCGGCGGCTCGTCTGCCGGACCCGTCGCTCGTCATGCATTAACCACGTCTCACGCCGCAATGGCGATGCCGCGCGAACCGTTCTATCTGCTCCGCTCGCGCACGCTCGCACGGGCGACGGACAAAGGCAGCGGCCGAAAGGGGGAACAATGTCTCACGGTCACGGGCATGGACCCGCAGAAGGTAGCCACGGCAGCAAGCAGATCGCCATCTTCATTTCGTTCATAGCGCTGCTCCTGGCGCTCTCGGAGACGATGGCGAAGGGTGCCCAGACCAACCAGATCAGCTACAACGTCGAGGCCTCCAACCTCTGGGCCTTCTATCAGGCCAAGACGATCCGGCAGACCGCGATCAAGACCGCGGCCGAGCAGATGGAGGTCGACATCGGCCTCGCGCGCGATCCTGGAACCAAGGCGCGGCTCGAGAAGCGGATCGCTGACTGGAAAGCGGAAATCGACCGCTACCAGACCGAGCCCAAGGTGGATCCCAAGACCGGCGCCAACAAGGGTGAGGGCCGCAGGGAACTGATGGCGCGCGCCATAGAGGCCGAGAAGAAACGCGACGTCTACGCCGACAAGTATCACCTCTACGAGATCGCTTCGGCAGTCTTCCAGATCGCGCTGGTGATCACGTCGGTCTACCTGCTGACCAATGCGAGCCTGCTGCTTTGGGGCTCGGCGGCCTTGTGCGCGACCGGCGCAATTCTGACCGCGATCGGGCTGTTTGCTCCGAGCCTGGTCCACCTCATTCACTGAGGCGTCGTCAGCCGTTCCGGCGTCGCCCTGCCGGTGCATCACCAAGCCAGACCAGCGTACCGCCGCCGAGAGCCATTCCACCGCTGATCGGCGGCGCGCTCGGCGGGCGCGGTGTCGCGACCCTGACCGGCTTTGCCTGACGGGGCTTCGCGGACGCTTCGCCGGCGTTGCGTTGTCCGCGTGGAACTTCCACCACCCGAACCCTCGACGCGGCTACGATGCGGACCGTGGTCGTCTGTCCGGCCCGCCCCCGGCCCCGGACTTGTGGCGCACCGCTGGAAGAGGAACGACCTCGGCCGGCTCCGCGGGCGGAATCTGGGCTTGGGACTGTCGCGCACCTGAGATTGGCGTCGCGTCGTCGCCCTGCCGCGGCGCCTCGGCCAAGATCGTCGGCTTCGCGGTGTCTGCCAACGCTTCTCCCTCCGCCGGCACTGCCCGGGTAGCGCCCTCGGATTGAACTGTATTGGCATCGACCAGAGCCACCGCGGCCTCGCGATGAGGGCGGGCGCGGGTCGCTTCGGCCTCGGCGTAGCGGCGATGACGGGCCATCTCGGCCTCCGACCACGGCTCGGGCCGGCATTGGCATCCCTGCACCAGCGACTTGCGATAGCGGAAGGCATTGGAGAGCCCGCTATAGGGCCGGCCAGACATGTCCACGGCCTCGTTCATGTCAGGATTCTTCGCCGACACGCAGAAGAGCCGGGCTTCCGCGCCGCACGCCGCATTGCAGCGCATCTGGTCAGACATGAAGCTGCTGCGCGAGGCCGACGCGCTGATCGGGTAGTAGTAGCCGTCGCACAAGCGCACGCACAATGTGCGGAACTTGCCCCCCCGCCGCCGCTGACTTTCCCATCGTAGGAGCTCCAGCGCTGAACCGGAGCCGCGAACACGCTGGACGCCTGATAGGGCCGGCCGCCCGGGGTGAGGTATTGGGGTTTCTGGGCAACGGGCTTGGAGCCAGAGCCATTCCCGAAAAAGAGATCGAGAAGACCCTGCGCTGCCGCCGGCTCCGCGAGACACAGCAGAACGGGGAGCATGGCAAACGCCCTCAGGGCGCTGCCTGCAAGCAGAGGAAAGTGACCGCGGAAACGCATACGACGCACGATCGGACAACACCGGCGAACGGCCGGCTACTGTGACTGGGAGCGCGGCCCGGTCCTGCATTCGCAGGCGACGAACCGCGAGCTGACTATCCGCCGCGAAGGACAATTTTCAGTGAACGGCCTTGCCGCCTTCTCAGCTAGCACGGTCGCCTGGGCGGCTTCCCAAGACCTTCCGACAAGGTTAACTCTTGGGCCGTTCCCAGTGGAGGCGATCATGAGCACGATGGACAAGTTGTGGCAGCAGGCCGAGGTGACGCGCCGTGAACTGATCGCGAGCGGCGCCGTAACCGGGGTCGTCGCCGGCTTCGCGGCCTCCACCCAGCCCGTGATGGC
>CAYMEB010000041.1:0-26801 GCA_964389095.1 uncultured Hyphomicrobiaceae bacterium | reverse complement strand
GGTCTCGACTACGTGTCCTGCTCGCCGTTCCGCGTGCCGGTCGCCCGCCTCGCCGCCGCCCAGGCCGCGATACACGGCATGCCCGGCAAGAGCGAGGCGTAAGGGGGAAGCGGCGCAGCGCTGCATCCGGCCGGCGCGCCGCAGGCGTGTCGGATGCGGCAAGCAAGAGAGGCCGCTGCATCCGGCCGGCGCGCCGCAGGCGTGTCGGATGCGGCAAGCAGAAAATCCTACGCCCCTACTCGATCGGGTCGTGCTCCATGCGAGAGCATTTTCCACCAAAGTGGGCACCGGTTTGGCGCAGAAAATGCGACAGGCATAAGGCTAGAGCGCTTTCCATCGATTGAGACCAAGTGGAAAGTGCTCAAGGCCGGGCTCGATGCACGGACAGACATCTACGGCGCGCATCGGACTTCGCGTGGGCCATCGTAAGGCACGGTCGGTATCGGAGGCGCAGCGCCGTTGCTGCCGGGCATGCAACGGTAGCGTTCGGCCCGCATGTGTGCCGGTCGATTTCAGGCGACCCCGACCGTCAGCCGAACGGCCCGCGTCGTAAGTCACCCTGACCGCCATTGTTCACGTCGCGGGAACAAAGTCGGTTTCACCGACAAAGCGACCGCCATCGTTACTTCATTGCGCCGGCCGTGACGCCCTGGATGAACCAGCGTTGAAGGAAGGCGAATGCGATGACGATCGGCGGCGAGGCGATGAGGGAGGCGGCGATGGCGCCGCCCCAGTCGGCGCTGACCTCGTTGAGGTAGGTCAACAGCATGCCGGGGCCGATGGTGCGCTTTTCCTCTGACAAGAGCAGCGTCAGCGAGTAGAGAAGATCGTTCAACGACCACATAAAGCCGTAGAACAGCACGGTCACGATTGCCGGGATCGAGACCGGCAGGACGATGGGGTGGAAGATCCGAAGCTCCCCTGCGCCGCCCGCGCCGACCGCATGTTTCCAAATACTGCAATGCCGCATCTCAACCGCGTGACCGCGGCACCAGCCGGTGCTGCAGAATGCGCGAGACTGATGCAGCCCCGCCCCAGATGCCGTCGAGCACGTCGGCGATGGCCCTGCCGAACTCGTCGTACGGTACGCGCACCGAGGTGAGCCACGGGGTCACCCAGTCGTTCAGCGGGCTGTCGTCGAAGCCGACGATTGCGAGGTCTTCAGGCACGCGAAGTCCCAGTTCGAGTGCGCGGCGATGCGCACCGAATGCGATGAGATCGCTCGAGCAGAATATGCCGTCGGGACGTGGGCGCGATGGCGCCAAGTCGCCGAGCGCGCGATAGCCGATGTCGAGGTGATCGACGCCGGCCGATGTCGTCACGCGACCCGAAGGCAGCCTGACACCGAGGCGCCGGCATTCAGCCGTGAACCCACGAACGCGGTCAGCTGTAGCAGACGACTGCATCGGCCCGTGTATGATTGCGAGTGAGCGCCGCCCAGTCTCGACCAGATGCCGCGCGACCTCCGCGCCGGCTTGCTCGTTGTCGATACCGACGAACGGTTCATTGCCGGCCGAGTCGCGGCGGTTGACGAACACGATCGACTCTCCGCCGGCCAGTGCAGCGTCGAGACCGGGGCTTGGAACGGCCGCGAGGAGCACCACGGCGCGTACACGCTGCGCCCGCATCTCCCGTAGATACTCGTCCTGCAGTTCGGGGCGTTCGTGTGTGTCGCAGAGGACCATCACCAATCCGAGATCGCGCATGCACGGCTCGATCGACGCCGCAATGGCGGCCATGGCGGGATTGGCAAGATTGGCCGCGAGCGTCGCGACGAGACGACTCGTGCCCTCGCGCAGCGTCCGCCCCGCACTCGACGGACGATAGCCGAGTTCGGCGACGGCGCGCCGCACCTTCTCGACTGTATTGGCCGAGGCCTTCTTCGGCACGCCGTTGATGATGCGGGAGACCGTGGCGATCGATACGCCGGCGCGTGCTGCTACGGCCGTGATTGACGATTCCTCGCGCTTCGGTGCGGCAGAGCCTGTTGCCGCCGTCGAAGCGGTTGGCTTGCGCCGTCTTCGGCGCCGATCATCGACCGTCGACATCCGTTCTCAACATCCGTTCTCTTGCCCGTCGCGCGGGGAGCGGCTACAGTCTAGGGAAAACGTTTTCCCGACGCAATGCAGTTGCGGCGGCGTGGTTCGGGAGAGGCGAGCCCTGAAGGGCTCAAGGTCTGGAGGAGGAAACGCATATGCGACGCAGGTTCCTGAAGGCCGCTGCCATCGCGGCGCTGGCTTCTCTCGCCGGCCTACCGGCGATGGCGCAACAGCAGCTGACTGTCTGGCACGACCTCGGCGACAACGGTGTCGCCTGGTTCGAGCGCGTGAGCACCGAGTTTGCCAAGAAGATGCCGGGCGTGACGGTCAGATCCGTCAGCTATCCGACAGACCAGTGGTTCGCGCGCGTGACGGCCGCGCTCAACACCGGCACGGCGCCTGACCTCATCTACAACAACTACGAACGCGTGATCCGCATCCAGAACCAGACCGACAAGGTCATGGATCTGAAGGACGCCCTCGGCACCGTGGCCGACAAAGGCTTTCTCGGCGAGGATGACCTGCGCGTCGCCACGTTCAAGGGGCGGATGATCATCATCCCTGTGCAGCGCGTGCAGATGGGCTTCGGCGTGCGCAAGAGCTGGCTCGACAAGGTCGGCGAAAAATTCCCCGACACTTGGGACGACGTGAAGCGCGTTGCTGTCAAATTCCGCGACAACGATCCCGACGGTAACGGCAAGGCGGATACGTTCGGTCTCGCGCTGCAGGCGGCCAAGCCGCGGGACCTCATCCACATGCTCGACCTTTTCATCTTCGGATCGGGCCTGCGTCACACGCTCATCGATCCGTCCGGCGAGATCATGGTCGACAAGCCGGAGCACGCGGCGGTGCTCGAGGAGTTCCTGAAGACCTATTCGACCTACAAGTTCCTGTCGCCCGACACGGTGAACCACACGTTCACCGACATGTACCAGATCATCGAAGGCGGGCGCGGCGGCATGTTCCGCGTCGGCGACTGGAACGTGAAGAAGTGGGACGGCGAATCGGTCTTGAATGGCGATTTCGTCTCCGGTCCCTGGCCGAAGTTCGCTGCCGACCGGCAAAACTCGGTCGTCATCGGCGGCATGCGCGGCATCGCGGTGCCTGACAACTCGCCGAACAAGGCGGCGGCAGTCGAACTCGCGAAGTTCATGATCTCCAAGGAAGCGCAGCAGGCCTCGCTCGAGACGGTCGGCGCCGCCGTGCGCAAGGACCTCGACGTGTCGAAGCTGTCGCCGCGCTCGCAATACTTCGCCAAAGCAGAGCATCGATTGACGGCTTACGACTTCCCCGAGTCGATCCACGCCTTCTATCCGGAGCTCGAGGCCGCCTATCACCGCAAGCTGCTTGCCGGTATCGCTGCCCCGCCCGCCGACTGGAAGCCGTTCATCGCGGAAGCCGCCAAAGAGATGCGCGAACTCGCGGCGAAACTGAAGGCAAAGTGAGGCTCTCGTGATCGGCGAACGCCGTTCGGCACTTTGGCGCGAGCGGACGTTTTACGCGTTCGCGTTGCCGTTCGCGGCATTGACCATCGTGTTCGGTCTCTGGCCGATCGCGCTGTCGCTGCAGGTGTCTCTGACGCAATCGGCGAGCGCGCTGAAGCCGACGGCGACGTACGTCGGTCTCGCCAACTATTGGGCCGTGTTCGCCGATCCGCTGTTCGCGGCGTCCCTGCGCCGCACGTTGATCTACACGGCGCTGTCGGTCGCGGCGAACCTCGCGTTTGCGCTCGCCATCGCCGTGCTCATCGACAGCAAGCTCGTGCGCCGTGGCAATCTCTTCTTCCGCGCCGCGATTTTCCTGCCCGTCGTCGCACCCGATGTCGCCGGCTACGTCGTCTGGCGCTGGCTGTACGATCGCAGCTTCGGTGCACTCAATGCCGGGCTCGGCGCGCTCAGCCTGCCACAGTTCCCGGGTCTCGCAAGTGCCGACACGGCAATGCTCGCGCTGCTGATCGCGGAACTCTGGCACCACGCAGGCTTCTACATGGTGATCTTCCTCGCCAATCTTGCGGTGCGCGATGGGGCGCTCGAAGAGGCCGCACAAATCGATGGCGCCGACCGTTGGCGACAGTGGTGGTACGTTATCCTGCCGCAGCTGAAGCCTGCACTCGTGGTCAACGCGATCTATGCGATCATCCAGTTCCTCAAGACCTTCACGGTGGTCGCCGTGATGACGCGCGGCGGTCCGAACGATCACACCAACTTCGTCAGCTACTACGCCTATCAGCTGTTCGATCAGGGCCGCTATGGTGAAGCGACGGCCATGGCGACGATCCTGTTCGTGATCGTCATCGCAGTGACCGGTGCCGCCTACGCGCTCGCGGAGCGGGAGCGCGCGACATGAGGCATCGCACCCTCCAGATCGGGGCCTATGCCGTGTTGATCGCGATCAGCCTGCTTTTCCTCTATCCGTTTTGGTGGATGCTGATCAGCGCGTTTCGCACGACCAAGGCCGTCATGACGGAGCCGTTGCGCCCCTGGCCAGAGGCGATAGGCCTGTCCGTGTTCAGCCAGATCGCGCGCATCGGCGGTGTCGAGCTGTGGCGTCTCGCGCTGAATTCGCTGGTGATCACGGCGGCGTCGACACTCATCGGCGTCATCGTCACCGCGCTCGGGGCCTATGCTCTGACGCGGCGACCGAAGCTGCCGGGCTTCAGCCTGCTGCGGCGCGGTTTTCTTCTGACGATCATGTACCCGTACATGTTGCTGGTGATCCCTGCTTACATCGTCATGTTCAAGCTCGGTCTGCTCGGCAGCTACATCGGCATCGTGCTCTTCCTCGCGCTCGGGCCGTTGCAGTTCCTCCTGTTCGAGCAGTTCTTTCGCGTCATCCCGAAAGAGGTGATCGAGGCGGCGCAGATCGACGGCGCTGGTGAACTCGCCATCCTCTTTCGCATTGTGTTACCGATGGCAGCACCGGTCGTTGCGACCGTGACGCTGATCACGTTCTTGCTCAACTGGTCGCAATGGTTTCCTGTGCTGGTCGTGTCGACGACGCCCGAGACCTATACGCTGCCCGTGGCGCTGTTGCTGCTGAACGGCGAACTCGGCTCGAATTTCCAGGGCATTATGATGCTGGCTGTGCTGACGACGCTGCCGGTCGTCGTATTGTTCTTGTTGGCGCAGCGCCGCGTGATGGAGGGCATTGCGTCCGGCGCGGTGAAAGGGTGACGACTTGGCGACGATGGCCCGGCATGAAGCGCGTGCTCGCAGTGTCGAACAGGCGCGCGGCAGATCACTCGACTGGCTCGGGTCGATGCAGGCGCGCGGCCGACCGCTCGGCGTCACGCGCATCAGCGCGCGACACGATGTAGACTCATGGCCGGATGTTCTCCTCCCGGGCACCTACAACAGCGTGATGTGTCTCGAGTTGCTCGGCGGGCTCGACGATTTCACGGCGGAGAACCGGACGCGGCTCGTCGACTGGCTCGAGAGTTTCCGCCTGGACGATGGTCGTTTTCGCATGCGCGCGATGCGCGACGACTCGGTATTCAAGAAGCCTGACCCCGGGGAGACATGGCGCTACATCGACTGGCACGTGACCAACTACAGCCTCGGCGCCGTGCAAGCACTATCACCGGATCGCAAGCCGAATCTCGCCTTCGCCGAGCCATATCTCGACTCGAAAGAGCTTTCCGCCTGGCTTGCCTTCCGCGACATGCGCGATCCCTGGCAGGAGGGCAACAACATCGTCAACCTAGGCAGCTTTCTGCTGCTGATGCGCCGCTGCGGCGACAAAGCGCGCAAGCGCGATGTCGATGATGCACTCGACATTCTGTTCGGCTGGCACGATCGCAATCAGGAACCGACGACGGGTTTCTGGGGCGTCGGTCAGCTCTCCGACAAGACGCGCCTGCTGCATGCCTTCGCAGGCTCGATGCACAACTTTCATCTCTGGTACGCGCTCGACCGCCCGCTGACGGGACAGCGCAAGGCGGCCGACTATTGCCTGACGCTCCCGACCGCAATCGACAGCGCCTGCATCGATACCGACGCTGTAGACGTGCTCGTTCACGCCCACCGCATACTCGGCCACCGCACCGCAGACATCGAAGCGTGGCTTGCCGCAAAGCTCGACAGCCTGCTCGCCTTCCAGAATGTCGACGGTGGGTATTGCGATGTGCGCGAGGGCGTCCGCCGTCAGGATGGCTGGGTGAAGGGCTACGAGGAACCGCAGGGACATTCCAACACGTTCGCGACATGGTTCCGCTGGATCGCCATTGCCATGATCTCCGACGTGCTGTGGCCAGGCCGCTGGCGCTGGAATTTCAGACGAATGGTCGGCATCGGTTATCGCAAGGACCCTTGGTGATGAGCGCCGACAAGGACCCGTTCCACCATCTGCACGACGAGGCTTATGCGTCGCGCTACGTCGATGGTTACGCGACCGCCGACACACTGGTGACGCTCGCCGGCCGCGAGACGATCTCGCTCGACGGTGCCTGGCACATGACGCTCGACCTCTTCGACGAAGGACTGCGCCAGCGCTGGTACGCGCTCGACGACACGCCGCCGTCGCAGTGGCAGACGCCGCGTGACTACGAGCGCGAGGGTGGTGATGTGGTGCCAGTGCCTTCTTGCTGGAACCTGCTGAAGCCAGAGTGGCTGTATTTCGAGGGCTCGGCCTGGTATGCGCGCGATTTCGACTGGGCGCCCGGGCCCGACGACGAGCGTGTCCTCCTGCACGTCGGCGCGGCCAACTACGAAGCGCGCGTCTTCCTCAACGGCGACTTCGTCGGCGGCCATCGCGGCGGTTCGACACCGTTCACGCTGGATATCACGAACGCGCTGACGCCGGGCCGCAACCGCGTAATGATGCAGGTGGAGAACCGGCGCCGGGCGGACCGTGTGCCGATGCATCATTTCGACTGGTTCAACTACGGCGGCCTCTATCGCGAGGTGTCGCTGGTGCGCGTGCCAAAGGTTCACATTCGCGATTTCTCAGTCGCGCTGGTGCCTGACGGCACATTCTCCCGCATCCGCGTCGATGTGCGGCTCTCGACGATGACGGATGGCACGGCACGGGTCTCTGTTCGGGAGCTCGGGATCGACACGACGATCGTCATCAAGGCCGGTGCCGGTTCAAAGGACATCGCGGCCAGACCGGATTTGTGGTCGCCGCGGCATCCGCGTCTCTACGACGTGTCGATTGTGTGCGGCGATGACACTGTTCGCGATCTCATCGGCTTTCGCGAAATCCGCGTCGATGGCACCGAGATCCTTCTCAACGGTGCGCTGATCTCCCTCGCAGGCGTGTGCGTGCACGAGGACGATCAGGCGCTGGCCAAGGTATCGACCGAAGCGGACGTGCGCCGCCGCTTGCAGCACGTGCGCGAACTCGGAGGCAACTTCCTGCGCCTGTCGCACTATCCGCATCACGAGCACGTCGCGCGCATCGCCGATGAGCTCGGTTTTCTACTGTGGGCAGAAGTGCCGGTCTATTGGGCGATCGACTTCGAAAATCCCGCGACCTTCACCGACGCCGAGAACCAGTTGCGCGAGCTGATCCGTCGCGACCGCAATCGTGCGAGCGTCATCCTCTGGGGCGTCGGCAACGAGAATGCCGACACCGATGAGCGCTATGGCTTCATGTCTGGGCTCGCGAAGACCGCGCGACGAGAGGACCCGACGCGTCTCGTCAGCGCTGCCTGCCTCATCAACCGCGACACGTTTCGCATCGAAGACCGGCTCGCCGAGCATCTCGACGTCATCGGGCTTAACGAATATTTCGGCTGGTACGAGCCCGATATGACCGGTCTCGAGCGACTACTCGCCAACTCCGATCCTGGCAAGCCGGTGATCATCAGCGAGACCGGTGCCGACGCCAAGCCTGGGCACCGGGCCTCGGGCCGCGTGCTGTTCGGTGAGGACTGGCAGGCCGAGTTCTACCGCCGTCAGTCCGAGGTGCTCGACCGCTTCCCATATGTCCGTGGCATGGCCGCTTGGCTGCTCTACGACTTCCGCACGCCGCGACGGCAGACATCGTTCCAGCGCGGCCTCAATCGGAAGGGTCTTATCGCGGAGGATAAGCAAACGAAGAAGCTCGCGTTCGAGGTCCTGGCCGGCCTGTATCGACGCACGCAAACATGATTGGCCATGTTCGCTGACGGGATGTTGGCGGCACGTGGTGAGACTGCAAGTGTTCGCTGACCCGCTCGACCTCAACGGCAGCATCTCTGCATCGCTGCGAGTTGCTGCTGTGCCCGGCGAGACCGACGGCTTTCTGCCGTAGACCGGCCGTCGCCAACCAGTGTCGCAACGAACGGTATTGGCCCATCTCGACGCGAGCCGGACGGTCGCTTCGGGTCGACCGCGCCGATTGAGATGGCGGCGGTCGTCGGGGCCGGTCCGGGGGAATGCCGGGCAGGTGTCTGTTGCTGCAGGTCGAGCGGCCGCGCCCGGTCAATTGTCTCGGCGTCGACGACGCCTCTGCGTCGATGCGGCAATCTCCGCCGACTGCCGGCCTCACCGTCACCCACGCTGCCATCCACGCCCTGTGGAGCACGCGCGGACCGGGAGCGGCGTCGAACCTCAGCCGGCGTCGGGGCGGACGACCCTCAGCACCAGGCCGCAGCTCGGGACGGTGCCTGTTTCGCCGGGCATCGAGACGTAGGGCGCGGTGGTTTCGAGCCGTTCGATGCGGCCCGCAGCCGCCAAAGCGGTGAGGCGCGCATCCATCGCTTCCGCGAGCAGGGTCGTCTTGACGGTGAGGACGATCACCCCGCCGGGCCTGCAGATGCGGATCAGCTCGTCGAGGCCCTCCGCGCCGACATGGCCGGTGGTGAAGACACCGACCGAGACGATGCCCGCGAAGGCGCCCGTGGCGAACGGCAGCGGCCCGCCGAGCGCGAGATTGTGCAGCCGGCTGTAGGTGCCCCGCCGCGCCGCCACGGCCAGCATGCCCTCCGAGATGTCGAGGCCCTCGATCTCCGGGTAGCCCGCGATCTGCAGCCACTCGCCCATCAGCCCGGTGCCGACGCCGGCGTCGAGCAGGGGGCGGGCGCCACGCGGCAGGTGACGGGTCAGGAGCGCGAGGCAGATGGTCGGATGGCGATAGCCGACCGCGGACATGTCGGCGTCGTAGGTCGCGGCCCAGCGGTCGTAGTGTCCGGCGACCTCCTCGGTCGATCCGGCGCCATAGACGGCGCCGAGCTGACCGGATTTCTCGTCTCGTGCCATGAACGCCTCGTGCGCGGTTCGGTCGGTTTTCTCGAGGGTAGACCAGCAGTGCCGCGCTTGGCCACCGCCGGGTGGCCTTCCGACGTCTGATCGGCGGCCGCGATCTCGTTCGCACCCCCGCGTTCCCCTCGCCGCGGAACCGCATTAGGATGGCCGCTCGGATTTGTCAGGGAGAACGCCGATGACCAGGACTACCCGCCGTACCGTGCTCAAGGGGGCGGCCGTTCTCGCCGCCGCCAGCGCCGCGCCGATCCGCGCCTATGCGCAGGGCGAGCCCTTCAAGATCGGCATCCTCACGCCACTGACCGGCGCGGGCGGAAACGACGGGCCGCGCATGTTGAAGGCCATGCAGGCGGTGTTCGAAGAAGTGAACAAGGCCGGCGGCGTGCTCGGCCGGCGGATCACGACGGTCGTCGAGGACGATCAGACCAACCCGGAAGCCGCAGTGCGCGCGGCGCGCAAGCTGATCGAGGTCGACAAGGTGCCGATCATCATGGGCACGTGGGCCTCGGCCGTCACCGCCGCCGTGGCGCCGGTGTGCTGGGAGAGCAAGACCTTCATCATGACGGTCTCGGGCGCCGACTCGATCACCCAGCTGCCGCACCAGGGGTTCCTGATCCGCACCCAGCCGACCAGCAAGCTGCAGGCGACGGCCCATGCCGAGTTCATCTCCTCGTTGGGCAACAAGAAGGTCGCGGTGATCGGCATCCAGGCGCCGTTCGCGGTGCCCACAAAGGAGCACCTCGACAACGTGCTCAAGAGCAAGGGCGGCAGCGTCGTCGCGCACGTGATCTACGAGAAGGACAAGCCCACGTATCGCTCCGAGATCGATCAGGCGATGCGGGCCAATCCCGACTTCCTCTACCTCAACGGTTATGCCCCCGACACGGTGGTCGTGCTGCGCGATCTGTTCCGCGCCAACGTGAACCTCGGCAAGTTCTGCCAGACCTACGCGGTCCCCCAGACCACGCTCGACGCCAATCCGCCGGAGGTCTCCGAGGGCGTGTGGACGGCCCTGCCGTCGGCCGATGTCGACAGCTCGGCCTACCGGCTCGGCGCGGAGCGGCTCGGCCTCAAGGAACTCGACGGCTTCGCGGCCCAGGCGACCGACTGGGCGAGCCTCGCGGTACTGACCATCGCGAAGGCCAAGGAAGCGTCCGGCGTCGCGTTCAAGGAGAACGTGCGCAAGATCAGCCAGGGCAGCGGGCAGAAGGTCTACTCCGCCGTGGAAGGCCTCAAGCTGCTCGCCGAGGGCAAGGAGATCAACTACGAGGGCGCCTCGGGTCCGTGCGACTTCGACGCCATCGGCGACATCGGCCAGTGCCGCTTCCGGTTCTCGCAGGTGCGCAAGGGCAAGCTCGAGTTCGTGAAGATCGTGTGAGGTGATCGAGTAGGCAATCGGCAATAGGCCGGAGGCGGCGGTGCCGCCTCCGGCTTGCCCATAGAGCATCTTGCAATCGGCGCTGTTCGCCGCCTACCACAAGTCCTCCATGCACACCCTTCAGCTGATCCTCAATGGCCTGATGGCCGGCACGATCCTCGCGATCCCTGCGATCGGATTGACGGCGATCTTCGCGGTCCTGCGCTTCACGAATTTCGCGCTGGCCTCGCACATGACGATCGGCGCATTCGCGGGCTATGTCGCCAACGCGTCGCTCGGGCTTCCCGTCGAGCTCGCGCTCGTGGCGGCGTTCATCGGCGCGGGGCTGGTCGGCCTCGCTTCCGACGAGTGGGTGTTGAAGCCGTTCCGGGCCGCCGGATTCATCACGACGGCCATCGGCTCGATCGCGCTCACGATCGCTCTGGAGAACATCGTCAGGTTCATCTTCGGCAACGGCATGCGCGGCTACGATCTGCCGCTGCGGCGCGACTGGGTGATCAGCGGGCTGCGCGTGAGCCCGCAGCAGATCGAGAACCTGGTGATCGCGGTGATCGTGATGGGCGTGCTGTTCGCGTTCCTCGCGTTCACGCGCACCGGGAAAGCCATGCGCGCGGTGGCGGACAATCCCACGCTCGCGGCGATCAAGGGTATCGACGCCAACATGGTCGGGCGGGTCGTCTCGTTCGTTGCCATGGGGCTCGCCGGTCTCGGCGGCATGCTGATCGGCCTCGACACTACGATCGATCCTCTGGTCGGCTTCAAGACGATACTGTCGGTGTTCGCCGCCGCGGTGGTGGGCGGGCTTGGCTCGATCCCCGGCGCCGTCGGCGGTGCGCTGGTGGTCGGCGTCGGCGAGGAATTGTCGCTGCTCGTGCTTGGGCCGGCCTACCGCACCGCCGTCGGCTTCATCGCCATCCTGGTCGTGCTGACCTTCCGTCCACGCGGCATCCTCGGCGCGCGCGCGTATTGAGTGCGCACGCGGCCTGGTCACCGCTTTTTGCTCCACAGCGGCGCGCCCGGGCCGCTATACCCATCGTGGCACAGAACGGAGCCAGCGCCGGAGATTCCGTGACCACCCGCATCGACGCTGAAGAGACCGAGGCCTATCGCATTCTGCCGGGAGCCGCCGATCGCGGACTGGTGCTGCTGTGCGATCACGCCGAGAATACGCTGCCGGGCGAGTATGGCACCCTCGGCCTGCCGGCGCAGGAATTGTCGCGGCACATCGCCTACGACATCGGCGCGGCCCCGATCACCGAAATCATTTCTGAAGCTCTCGGCGTGCCGGCCGTGCTCTCGCAATTTTCGCGCCTGCTGATCGACCCCAACCGCGGCGAGGACGATCCGACCCTGATCATGCGGCTCTCCGACGGGGCGATCATTCCAGGCAACCGCCACGCCACCGGTGATGAGCGCGCCCGGCGCATCGCGCGCCACTACCGGCCCTATCACGATGCCATCGAGCGAGTGGTGGAGCGCTGCCTTTCGACCGGGGCGGTACCCGCCATCTTCTCGATCCACTCGATGACCGACCGGATGAAGGGCGTGGTGCGGCCCTGGCAGGTTTCGATCCTGTGGGACCGCGATCCGCGGCTCGCGATCCCGCTGCTGGAGGGTTTTCGCGCCGATCCAGCGCTCACGGTCGGTGACAACGAGCCCTACAAGGGATGGCTCGCCAACGACTGCCTATGGACGCACGCAACCGGGCGCGGTCTCGCCAATGCGCTCATCGAGTATCGTCAGGATCTCGTGGCCGATGCGGCAGGCCAGCGCGCCTGGGCGGAACGCACCGTCGGGATCATCAGATCCATCATGGCATGCCCTCGGGCAGGGCCGCCGTTGCGGCGCATCGAGATGCACGGTTCGCGCTCGCAGTTGCAAACGCGGGTCCGCACCACTATGTCGCTGTCGAGATACAAGGGAGCACACCCATGACACCGATCGGCCCGAAGACCGACATCGAGCTGCAGGCCGCCGCCTTCCGCCGTCTGGTCGAGCACCTGAGGACGCGGTCCGACGTGCAGAACATCGACCTGATGAACCTCGCCGGCTTCTGCAGAAACTGCCTCGCCAACTGGTATCAGGACGCGGCCAAGGCCCAGGGCATCGAGATTGCGAAGGATGCCGTGCGCGAGCGGATCTACGGGATGCCCTACGCGCAGTGGCAGGCCGAGCACCAGACCTCGGCGACGGCGGCGCAGAAGGCCGCGTTCGAAAAGAATAGGCCGAAAGACCACTGACCGGCCGCGCGATCGCTTGGTGGTTGCGCGCATGTCGAGTATGGATGGAAGCGACGTTCGTCATCCCTGGCGCCATCAGCAAGGAGACCCGCACATGGGACAGTGCATCGTCATCGTGCAGTTCGATCTTCCCAGGCGAACCGAGGAACAGGCGATCGCGGGCGGGACCGGCAGCGCGCCGACCTATCGCAATCTCGCGACCAAGGGGCTGATCCGGAAGGACTACCTCAATGGTGATACCGGTGTCGGCGGGGTCTATCTCTGGGAAAGCCGGCACGCCGCGGAAGCTTGGTTCACGGAAGCCTGGATCGCCGAACTGGCCAAACGCTTCGGCGTCAGGCCGCGGCTGACGTGGTACGACACCAATGTTACCGTCGACAATATCGCCGGCGAGACGAGAGTGAATGGGACGGCGCGCGCGGCAGCCGCGGAGTGAACCCGTTCGGTCGTGGACGTGCGCCTGCGTGGCGATCGAGCGGCGCGCGATAGACATCCCCGTCGCCGGCCGGCGCGTGGGGCGCCGCTGCAGAGTTCACGGCACAGCACTCGGCCAGTCGTTCCCTGGCCGGAACCATGAATGGCGCGCCGGTCCCGCGGCGCGTGAGGCAGCCGGAGGCGGGCTGCTTTTCGGGCCGCGACCGCGGGTCAGGTGTGGGCGGCGAGCCTGCTTGTGCGAGGGTGCACGCGATCATGGCGATATATCCCGATCTCCAAGGCAAGTCGGTGGTCGTCACCGGCGGTGGCGGCGGCATCGGCGCGGCTATCACCCGGCACTTCGTGCAGCAGAAGGCACGGGTCACTTTCCTCGACATCGATGTCGCGTCGTCCAACGAACTCGTCACGGAGCTCGGCGATGCCTCGCAGGTCTCGTTTCGTCACGTCGATCTGCGCGACGTCGAAGCTCTCAGTGCCGCGCTCGACCATATCGCGCGTGCGCAAGGTGACGTCGACGTTCTTGTCAACAATGCCGGCTGGGACGAGCGCAAGGCGCTGAATGAAGTGACGCCGGAGTTCTTCGATGCGGCCGTGGCGGCAAACCTGCGCCACGTGGTCTTCGCGTCTCAGAACGTGATTCCGGGAATGCGACGGCGGGGCGGAGGCGTGATCGTGAATTTCTCGTCCATCTCCTGGATGGCGGGGATGGGCGGGATGCCGGTCTACACCGCGATGAAGTCGGCCATGCTCGGGCTGACGCGCGCCATGGCGCGGGACTACGGCGCCGACAACATCCGCGTAAACGCGATCGCACCCGGTTGGACGCTGACCAAACGCCAGGCGGAGCACTGGGTGACGCCGGAGTCGGACGAGCGGCGCCTGGCCGCGCAATGTCTAAAGCGCTGGGTCATGCCCGACGACATCGCCCGCTTCGTCCTGTTCCTGTCGTCCGAGGATGCCTGCATGTGTACGGGGCAGCACTACGTGGTCGATGGCGGCTGGGTCTGACGGGGCCTATTTCTCCCGCGCCATCACCATTGCGTTCCGAGCCCGAGCAGCGCCGTCAGGAGAGCGCTGGTGAGCAGCAGGCAGGCCAGGACGGCCGCGTGACGTGCAAAGCGCAGGTACACGTCCGCCAGGATCCCGCCGATGAGCTGCTGCGCGATGTTGTCGGGCGGGCGGATGTCCCGGGGCAGCATCACCCACAGCTCGGTGTGCTTGTAGGGTCGGGCAGGCGCATTCCGTGCCTTGATGGCCAGCACCGCGGCCGTCAGCAGGGTGAGGAGGCCGCCCGTCTTGAGGGCGAGCGGCGGATTGGGCGAAAAGCCCAGCATGAAGCAGCTTATCGCAATACACGCGAAGCCGCAGGCCCTGCCCACAGAAAGCTCGGCGAACTTCTCGATCCTGTCGAGCATGTCGAGATGCCTCGAGTGCCGTTCTCCATCGCCGCAGAGCCGCGATTGGCGCCTCCACCTAGAAGGCTCTGGATTCCATACCCTCGGAAAACCGCTTCAGGTACTGACCTACGAAATCGTGATCGACGAAACGCGCGTAGTCGTCGGCCAGACGCTTGGTCACCGGACCCCAGACCTGGCCCTTGGTGCCGACCGCCACGCCGTTGACCTTGGTGACCGGGCAGATGCACAGCGACGTCGACGTCAGGAACACTTCCTCGGCGTTGTAGGCGTCGTAGAGATCGATATCGCACTCCGTGACGCTCATGCCGGCAGCGCGCGCAAGATCGATCACGGTCTGCCGGCTCACGCCCGGCAGAACGTAGCGCTCCGAAGGCGTGAGCAGTTCGCCGTCACGAACAACGAAGATGTTCGAGCCCAGCCCTTCGCAGAGATTGCCGTTGACGTCGAGGAGAACGGCCCACGCTTCCGGGTCGAGGCTCTGCACCTCCTGATTGGCGACGATCAGGTTGAGATAGTTGTGGGTCTTGGCCCGCGGCGTCAGCGAATCCGGTGGGACCCGCCGATGCGACGGCGTAACGACCTTGATGCCCTCCTTGAAAAGTTTGGCGCGCTGAACCAGCGGCAGCGGAGAGCACTCCAGAACGACGTTCGGACCATGATAGTCGATGTTGTCGCCCGGAACGTTCTTGACGCCGCGGCTTATGCGCTGGCCGAGCCAGTAGTCGTCGTCGGATCCGAGCAGATGCCGGTTGCGTTCGAACAACTCCTCGCTGAGCCGGCACATTTCCCCCTGTCCCATGCCCGGGTCGATTCGCAGGTACTTGAGCGAGCGGTAGAGGCGCTCGACGTGCTCGCGGACCTTGAACAGGCGGTGGCCGAAGCTGCGAGTCATGTCGAAGCAGCCGTCACCATAAACCCAGCTCGAGTCGCGAAATGGGATGCGAACCTCGCTCTCGGGCATGAACTTGCCGTTGAACCAGGCGACTCGCTCGTTCTTCCTGCCGGACATGGGTTGCCTCCGTCTCACCGTGGCCGGGACGACAGTGTCCCGGCGTTGCATCGGACCGATGCCGGTCGCGCCACGGGCGCGGCCGGCTGGGCTCGTGTCAGCCCCATACTTCCTTGGCGACTTCGACGATGCGCGACAGCTTCGCCCACTGCTGCTCGTCGTGCAGCACGTTGCCTTCCTCGGTGGACGCGAAGCCGCACTGCGGGCTGAGGCAGAGCTGATCGAGCGGCGCGTACTTCGCGGCCTGTTCGATCCGGCGCTTGAGGTTGTCCTTACTCTCGATGTCGCCGAACTTGGAGGTGACGAGACCGAGGACCACGTGCTTGCCCTTGGGCAGGAAGCGCAGCGGCTCGAAGCCGCCGGAGCGGTCGTCGTCCCACTCCATGAAGTATCCGTCCACGTTAATCTGATTGAAGACCAGCTCGGCGACCGGCTCGTATCCACCCGACGCGATGAACGTGGACTTGAAGTTGCCGCGGCAGGTGTGGGTGGTGATCACCATGTCAGCGGGTTTTGCGGCCGTCGCGACATTGATGATGTCACGATAGACGTTGATGAGCTGCGTCGGGTCGTCGCCGCGGTTCGCCAGCATCTTGCGCTGCTCGGGATCGCAGAAGTACGACAAACTCGTATCGTCGAGCTGCAGATAGCGGCAGCCCGCGTCGTAGAACGCCTTCACCGCCTTGGCGTAGGCCTTACCCAGATCCGCGTAGTAATCCTCCATCCGGGTGTACGCCTTGGCATCCACGGCCTGCTTGCCGCCGCGGTAGTGCAACATGCTCGGCGAGGGAATGGTCATCTTGGCGACGTGACCGGCGCCGGTGACCGACTTGAGATACTTGAAGTGTGCCAGGTGCGGGTGGTTGGCGGGGAAATCGAGCTTGCCCGTCACGCGCACGCCGTGGGCCTTGGTCACGACGCCCTTGAACTGAATGCCCTGATCGGACTCGTAGCCTTCGACGCCGCTCAGGTTCTCGAGGAAGTCGAAGTGCCAGAACGCGCGGCGGAACTCGCCGTCGGTCACGGCCTGGAGACCGATGCTCTCCTGCTTCTTCACCAGCGCCGCGATCTCGCGATCCTCGACCTGGCGCAACGCATCGGCGCCGATCTTTCCGGCCGCCTTTTGCTCGCGCGCGTCTTTGACCGCCTTGGTTCGCAAGAGGCTGCCGACCATATCGGCGCGGAACGGGGGTTTGGTTCTCTGGCTCATGGTTCTCTCCGTACTTCCAGGTGTGTGTCGAGATCGGCCGGTGCCGGATCATGTTCCGATCGAAAGACCCAGGTATCGTTCCAGGGTCGGGGTGTCTTCTCGCAGTGTACGACTGGGTGCGGCATGTGCGATACGGCCGCGCTCCAGGATGATGGCGTCGTCCGCGAGCGTCAGGATCTTGCGCGCGTGCTGTTCTACCACGATGGCCGACAGCCCTTCCTCGTGGAAGAGGCGCTTGAGGACGCCGAGCAGCTCCTCCACGATGATGGGCGCCAAGCCTTCGGTGGGCTCGTCCAGGAGCAACACCTTCGGATTGAGCACGAGCGCGCGGCCGATGGCCAGCATCTGCTGCTCGCCGCCCGACAACTGGCTGCCGAGATTGGACTGACGCTGCTCGAGCCGGGGGAAGAGCGCGAAGACCTTCGCCGGTGTCCAAGGCCCGGGCCGCGCGACGGCAGTCAGATTCTGCAGGACCGTGAGCGACTTGAAGATGTTGCGCTCCTGGGGAACCCAGCCGACGCCGACAGCGGCGCGCTGCTCGGGCCGCAGGCGCGTGATGTCGGTGCCGTCGAGCACGATCCGCCCCGAGTGGTGACGCGTGACGCCGACGATCGAATTGAGCAGGGTCGTCTTGCCGACGCCGTTACGGCCCAGCAGCGCGAGCGAACGCCCCGTGCCGAGGGCCATCGAGACGTCCTGGATGACGACGGCGTCGCCGTAGCCGGCGGTCAGCAGCTCGAGGCGCAGGAGTTCAGCCATGAGCCTCCTCCCCGAGGTAGGCTGCTTTGACCGCAGGGTCGGCCGCGACCTGCTCCGGCGTGCCCTCGCTGAGCACCTTGCCGTTGACCAGAACGGTGATCCGCCTGGCGAAGCGGAACACGATGTCCATGTCGTGCTCGATCAGAAGCACCGAGACGTCGTCGGGCAGGGCCGCTACGGTATCCAGCAGTTCGCGCCGCTCCGCCTCCGGCACTCCCGCGGCCGGCTCGTCGAGCAGGAGGACGCTCGGCTCGGCGGCGAATGCGGCGGCGATCTCGAGCTGCCGCTGCTTGCCGTAGGGCAGGCTGGCGATCACGGTGTCCATGATGTCGTCGAGGCGGAAGCGCTCGAGCAGCTCGGCGATTTCCCTCGTCACGCTCGCATCGCCGCTCAGCCGGCCGAGCACGCGACTGCCCAGGCCTTTGCGCTCCGCGACGATCGCGGCCAGCATCTCCGTCGGCGTCAGCTTCGCAAAGAGCTGATTGATCTGGAAGGTCCGCGCCAGACCGCGCTTCACGCGGGCCTCTCGTGACAGGCCGGTGATGGTCTCGCCGTGCAGCAGGACCTGGCCACGGGTGGGCGGGATGACGCCCGTCAGCAGGTTTACGAACGTCGTCTTGCCGGCGCCGTTGGGGCCGATCAGGGCATGGCGTGCGCCCTTGGCGAGCGTGAAGGAGAGATCGTCGGTCGCCACGATGCCGCCGAAGGCCTTGGTGAGTCCGATGGTCTCCAGGGCAGCGTTCATGTCCCACCCCCGGAGGTGGGGCGGCGAGCCAGCCGGCCGACGAGGCGCAGGATGCCGCCGTGCAGCAGCTCCCGCCCGCCCAATACGAACAGAACGAGCAGCAACCCGATCCAGAACTGCCAGTATTGCGGAGTGAACGCGGAGATCCAGTCCTGCAGCAGCTTGAACGCGATCGCGCCGATGATGCCGCCGTAGAGATAACCGGCGCCGCCGATGATCAGCACCAGCATCACGTCGGCGGAGCGGTGGAAGGCGAGCACGTCGAGGGAGACGAACTGCGTTGTCTGGGCGAGCAGAACCCCGGCGGCGCCGGCGTAGGCCGCCGCAATGGCGTAGATCGTGGCGAGCCGCCATGTCGGAGGGATGCCCGACGCGGCCGCGCGCAGCGGATTGTCGCGAATGGCTTCGAGCGTGATCCCGAAGGGCGAGTGCACGATCCGGCGGGCAAGCAGGAAGAGCAGGAAGAGAACGGTGAGCGAGTAGGCGTAGGCCGTGCGCCCGAAGATGTCGAACTCGAACAGGCCGAGCAGCGGCTTCATCGTGATGCCCTGCAGCCCATCGGCGCCACCCGTGATGAATCCCAGCGAGTTGGCGAGTTCGTAAAGCAGCTGAGCGATGCCGAGGGTCACCATCAGGCGCGTGAGGTCGTTGCCCTTGATGGCGAGCGGGCTGGTCAGCAACCCGACCGCGCCGGCGGCCACGGCGCCCACCAGCAGGCCGACCAGGGGATCGGCGGTCACATGCAGTGCCAGCAGCCCGGCAGCATAGCCGCCGACGCCGAGGAAGGCGGCATGGCCGAGCGAAACGATGCCCGCGTAGCCCAGGATCAGGTCGAGGGAGAGCGCGAACAGCGCCAGGATGGCGATTTCGTTCAGGATCAGGAGCTGGCGCGGGAAGACCAGCATGGCGGCGGCGGCGGCCAGCCAGAAGACCGCCTCCGCCGGATGCCATCGCCTCCGCCGCACCAGGGCTTGCTGCACGCGCTCCTGCAGGCTCGTCGTCGTCATGAGCGAGCCCGCGCGAACAGTCCCTCCGGCCGGGTCAGCAACAGCGCCACCATCAGCGCGTAGATGATGAAGGCCCCGGCCCAGGGTATGAAGTACTTGCCGAAGACGTCGGCGATCCCGAGCAGCATGGCGGCCAGGAGCGGTCCCGTGATCGTCGAGGTTCCCCCCACCGTCACGACGACGAGAAAGTAGATCATGAACTTCAGCGGGAAGGTTGGATCGAGCCCGAGGAGCTCGATGCCGAGCGCGCCGCCGAGACCCGCGAGGCCCGATCCGAGCGCGAAGGTGAATGCGAACGCGCTGTTGACCGGTATACCCAGTCCGCGTGCGACGCGAGAGTCGTCGACCGCCGCGCGCAGCCGGTTACCGAAGCGCGTTCGCGTGAAGCCCCATTGCAGCGCGACGGCGAGCAGCCCACAGGTGACGATCACGAACAGCCGGTATCTGCCGACGGCCACGCCGAACACGTCGAAGCGGCCCTGCAGCCAGCCGGGCAGTGTGACGATCTGCTGGCGGGAGCCCATGAGGTAGTCGGTGCCCGCGACCGCCATGAAGACGAGGCCGATGGAGAACAGCACCTGGTCGAGATGGCTCTTCGCGTACATCGGCCGGTACAGCGCCCGCTCGAGCAGCAGTCCGGCGCATGCGGTGAGCAAGAACGCGCCCGGCAGCGTCCAAAGGAAGCCGACGCCATGTCGCTGCATCAACACCACGGTGACGTAGCCGCCCGCCATGGCGAAGGCGCCGTGCGCAAGGTTGACGAAATTCATCAACCCGAGCGTCACGGACAGCCCGCTCGCCAGGACGAACAGCACCATGCCGTAGGCGATGCCGTCGAACAGGATCGTCAGCATTCCAGCGGTCCCGGACGTCGTGTTACTTCTTTGCCGCCTTGACCGGATCTTTCACGTTCGGGATCGTCGCGAACTCGATGTTGTAGAGTTCCCCGTCCTTGCGCTCGACCTTGCGGATGTAGACGTTCTGGATGATGTCGCGCGTTTCCGGGTCGATCGAGACGGGCCCGCGCGGGCTCATCCAGGACAACCCCTTCATCGCTTCCACGAGAGCTTCGCCGCCAGCGCCTCCGGTCTTCTTGAGACCTTCGTAGAGCGCATGCATGCCGTCGTAGCCGCTCACGCCCATGAAGTTGGGGCGAAGGCCGTTGTTGGCCTTCTTGAACGCGTCAACGAACGCCTTGTTCTCCGGGCTGTCGTGGGCCGCCGAGTAGTGGTGCGCGGTGACCACGCCGAGAGCCGCGTCGCCCATGCCGTTGAGGATGTCGTCGTCGGTGACGTCGCCGGTGCCGATCAGGCGGATGCCGCTCTTATCCATGCCGCGCTCGACGAACTGCTTCATGAATTGGGCGCCGACGCCCGAGGGTACGAACACGAGCAGCGCATCGGGCTTCATGTCGGAGACGCGCTGCAGGAACGGCGAGAAATCCGGGTTCTGCAGAGGGACGCGCATGTTTTCGACTTGTCCGCCGGCCGCCTTGAAGCTGGCCGAGAAGGAGCTTTCGACGTCATGGCCGGGCGCGTAGTCCGTCACGATCGTGACGACTTTCTTCATGCCCTGCTGTGCGACCCAGGTGCCGAACGGCGAGGCGATCTGTGGCACGACCTGGCTGGTGCGGACGATGAACGGCGAGCGCTCCGTGATCACGGAGGTCGCCGCCGACATCACCACCATCGGCGTCTTGCCCTGCGTCGCCAGCGGCGCGGTCGCCATCGCGAGCGGCGTCAGGCCGAAGCCCGCGATCGCGGTCACATTGTCGTTGACGATGAGTTCCTGCGCGATGCGTTTCGTGGTGTCGGCGACACCGCCGTCGTCCTTGAGGATGAGCTCGACCTTCTTGCCCGCGATCGTCGCGCCCTTCTGCTGCACGTAGAGCTGGGCCGCGGCGGAAATCTGCTTGCCGGTGGACGTGAAGGGGCCGGTCATCGGCAGGATGAGGCCGATCTTGATCGTATCCTGGGCGACCACGCCGCTCGTCATGGCGGCGAGCAGCGCCGTGGCGGCCATGCCCTTCAAGATCCTTCTGCGCATCGCTTTCTCCCTGATTGCCGCCGCGCTGTTGAAGTTGGGCGCGGCTTGCTGTTCGAGTTCGGTGTTACGGTGTTACGGTGTTTCGGTTCATGGTGTACGCAGGGCCGAACTATCGTCCGAGCGTGCGTCGATTACCAGAACATTGTCGCGTTCAGCTCCTGCGTCTCGCGGCGACCGACCATGCGCAGCACTGCGTCCGCCGCCGTCTGCGGCGTCAGCGAGGAGGTATCGAGTTCGGCGTCCGCGCGCGCGTGGAGTGCTGCGCGGCTTTCGAGAATTGCGCGGAGGTCTTCCATCGCTTGCGGATTATCGGCCATCGGCCGCAGGTCGCCTTGGGCGACGACCCGCGACATGTGCTGGGTCGGGCTGGCGCGCAACCAGAGCACGAAGCACTCTGCGAGCAGCAGCTCGTAGGTCGCCGTTTCGGTCACGAGGCCGCCGCCGGTGGCGATGACGACCCTGGGATGTGCTTGCAGGACGGCCTCGAGGGCGCTCCGCTCCAGCTTCCTGAAATGAGCCTGGCCGTGTACCGCGAGGATATCGGCGGTCTCCATCGCCGCTGCCCGTTCGATCTCACGGTCGAGTTCAACGAACGGCACCTGGAGGCGCTCGGCGAGGAGGGCGCCGACGGTCGATTTGCCGGCGCCGCGCAATCCGACCAGTGCGATCCGGTTTCCCCTCGCGGGGCTCTTGGGCGAGAAATGCCGGTTCAGAAGATCGCGTGCCGTGGCGAGCTCGTTGGCGGACAAGCGGCGAAGCCGCTGAACAAGCAAGGCGGTTTCGTCCGTCGCGGGATCGTCCTGGGCGACCAGGGACGGCACGTCCGTGCCCATGGCGTCGGCGATCTGTTTGAGCACGAGCAGTGATGCGTTGCCCGATCCCCGCTCCAGCTCGGCCAGATAACGCTCCGAGACACCAGACGCCTGAGCCAGAATGCGCCGCGTCATGCCGCGCCCTGCCCGGGTCCGCCTGACGCGGTCCCCCACCGACTTCAGGAAATGCTCCTCGGCCGGTTGCCCGCCCCGGCGTGGGTCCAGGGTCGGCGTTACGCCGCCGTTCGATCTCGTCGCCATCGTTTGCCTCCCACGCGATCGCGGCCCCCAGAGTAATGAATTATATCACACGTTCGGTCTCGTGCACGCGCATACGCTTTGATCTGGGTCAATAAATGTGCATTATAATGCCGATGAACGATCACGGGGGAAGGACATGGCGTCTCAGGCCTACAACGCGGCGGTCGAACTGGTGGACGCCAACATCGCAGCCGGGCGCGGCGCCAAGGCTGCTTTCGTCGATCGATGCGGCATCCTGACCTACGCCGGACTTGCCGAGCGGGTCGGACGCATGACCAGTCTGGTGCGGACCTACGGCATCGCGCCGGAGTCGCGTGTCGCCCTCCTTCTCACGGATACCGTCGACTTCCCGGTCGTTTTCCTCGGTGCCATGCGCGCCGGGATCGTGCCGGTGGCGCTGAACACGCTGCTCTCGACGGAGCAGTATGCATTCATGCTGCGCGACTGCCGCGCGAAGGCCCTGTTCGTGTCGGCGGCGCTCCTGCCCGTGGTTGCGCCTTTGCTGCCGCAGCTGCCGGACCTCAAGCACATCTTCGTTTCAGGCGGTGATGCGCCGCAGTACGCGTTCTCGCTGCGGGAGGAGCTGTCGCATCAGTCGGCCGATGCGCTACCCGCCGAGACCTCGGCCGACGAGCCGGCGTTCTGGCTGTACTCCTCCGGCTCGACCGGCAATCCCAAAGGCACGATGCACGCGCACGCGAGTCTGATGGCGACGGCGCGCAACTATGCCCAGGGCGTCCTCGCCATGACCGCCGACGACGTCTGCTTCTCCGCGGCCAAGCTCTTCTTCGCCTATGGCCTCGGCAACGGACTGACGTTTCCCCTTTCCGTGGGGGCGACCGCCGTGCTGCTCGACGAACGGCCGACGCCGGAGAGCGTCTTCCGGATGCTGAAGCAGCATCGTCCAACGTTGTTTTTCGGCGTTCCGACGCTTTACGCGGCGATGCTGGCGCATCCGGGCGGAGGCCGTTCGGAGTCGTCCGATCGCTTGCGCCTGTGCGTGTCTGCCGGCGAGGCCCTCCCGGCGGAAGTGGGGCGGGCGTGGATGTCGACCTATGGTGTTGAAGTCCTCGACGGCATCGGATCCACCGAGATGCTGCACATCTTCCTGTCCAACCGTCGGGGCGAGATCAAGCTGGGGACCACCGGCAAGGCGGTGCCCGGCTACGAACTCAAGGTGGTGGACGAGACCGGCGCCGAGGTCGCGGCCGGCGAGGTCGGCGAGCTGCTGATCAAAGGCGAGACGGCGGCTATCGGCTACTGGAACCAGCGGGCCAAGAGCCGCTCGACCTTCGAAGGCGCATGGACGCGCTCGGGCGACAAGTACGTTTGTGACGCGGACGGCTTCTACACGTGCCAGGGCCGAACCGACGACATGTTCAAGGTTTCCGGCATCTGGGTCTCGCCGTTCGAGGTCGAGGGGGCTCTGGTGACGCACGAAGCGATACTGGAGGCGGCCGTGGTGGCGAAGGAGGATGCCGAGGGCCTGCTCAGGCCGCGCGCCTTCGTGGTACTCAAGCCGGGGCGAACCGCGGGCGAAGCGCTCGTGAAGGAACTGCAGGAACTCGTGAAGGCGAAGGCCGGTCCCTGGAAGTACCCGCGCTGGATCGAGGTGGTGGACTCACTGCCCAAGACAGCGACCGGCAAGATCCAGCGCTTCAAGCTGCGTAGCCTGTGATCGGCAGCATCACAAAGCGGCAAGATGCAAAATAATGCATTGACATGGATCAATAGGCAATATATTGCACTCAAAGGTGACGACGATGGCAACCGAAGCGAGCAACACTCCCGTGATCGATTTCCGCACCGCCCCCGACCAATACCATCACTGGAAACTCTCGGTGTCCGGCGATACGGCCGAGCTGGTGATGGACGTCGACGAGAATGCGACGCTGTTCCAGGGCTATCAGCTCAAGCTCAATTCGTACGATCTGGGTGTCGACATCGAGTTGGCCGACGCGATCCAGCGGCTCCGCTTCGAGCACCCGGCGGTGAAGGTGGTGATCCTGAAGTCGGCCAAGGAAAAGGTGTTCTGCGCCGGCGCCAACATCCGCATGCTGGCCGGCTCCGCGCACACCCACAAGGTCAACTTCTGCAAGTTCACCAACGAGACGCGCAACGGCATGGAGGACTCTTCCGAGCACTCCGGCCAGAAGTTCTTGTGCGCGGTGGAGGGCACCGCCGCCGGCGGCGGCTACGAGCTGGCGCTGGCCTGCGACCGGATCGTTCTGGCCGATGACGGCAACTCGACGGTCTCGCTGCCCGAGGTGCCCCTGCTCGCGGTTCTCCCCGGTACCGGCGGCCTGACGCGCGTCACCGACAAGCGCAAGGTGCGACGCGACCATGCCGATGCCTTCTGCACCACGGAAGAGGGCGTGAAGGGCAAGCGTGCGGTTCAGTGGCGGCTCGTCGACCAGATCGCTCCGACGTCGAAGTTCGACGCGGCGGTCGCCGAAGCGGCGCGCGCGTTGGCAGGCACGGTGAAGAAGCCGGACGACCTGAAGGGCGTCGCCCTGCCGCGCGTCGATCGCAAGATCGAGGCGGATGCCATCGAGTACGATTGCGTCTCGGTGCGCATCGACCGGAGCGCGCGGCGAGCCACGATCACTCTCAAGGGGCCCGAGGACGGTCCGCCGGAGTCCGCTGGAGCGATGGTGGCTCAAGGCGCCGATTTCTGGCCATTCAAGCTGTCGCGCGAACTCGACGATGCGATCCTCCACTTGCGGCTGAACGAGCTCGAGATCGGCACGCTGATCTTCCGCAGCGAGGGCGATCCGGGTCGCGTGCTGGCGTTCGACGCCTTCCTCGAGGGCGCGATGGACAACTGGTTCGCCCGCGAGGTGATCGGCAACTGGCGTCGCGTCCTCAAGCGGATCGACGTGACTTCTCGCTCGTTGGTCGCATTCGTCGATCACGGCTCATGCTTCGCGGGCACGCTCGCCGAGATCGTCTTTGCGGCGGACCGCTCTTTCATGTTCGCTGGCCAGCGCAAGGGCGACAACCGCCCGGCCCCGGTCATGCTGCTGTCGTCGTTCAATTTCGGCACCTACCCGATGAGTAACGGCTTGTCGCGGCTGGCGACGCGCTTCCTGGGCGAGCCGGAGAGCCTCGAGGCTGCCCGCGGCGTCATAGGCAAGGTGCAGGATGCCTCCGATTGCGAGGATCTCGGGCTGGTGACCGTGTCGTTCGACGAGGTCGACTGGGACGACGAGGTCCGAATCTTCCTGGAAGAGCGCACGAGCTTTTCCCCCGATGGCCTGACCGGCATGGAGGCGAACCTGCGTTTCGCCGGGCCCGAGACGATGGAGACCAAGATCTTCGGCCGGCTCACGGCGTGGCAGAACTGGATCTTCCAGCGGCCCAACGCGGTCGGCGGCGACGGCGCTCTGAAGCGCTACGGCTCCGGAGTGAAAGCCGACTTCGATCCGGAGAGGGTGTGAGGCGGAGAGGCGCAAGCCTCGCTTGAAACGATAGTGCGATGCCTAGGAACGAGCGGGTACCCGGGTGATGATCAGCGCAGCAAGAGCTTACGGCAAACGTCGCTGGCTGATCGTCTCGAAGCTGTCTCGGGATCGAGACATCTTTGCATATGCAGGCGAACACGTTGGCGCGACGGACCATGGACGATAGCAGCTTGCGCCATGATCGCGGTGAGGCTTGGCCATGAGACCGTTGCCGGCGTGCACATGCTCTATCCGCGGACGTGTCCACGCAGGGCGCCGCGAATCCCACGAATTCCTATTCTGAAATCTATGCACACCGAGTCGAAGGAACGAGACCGATGACCACAGCAGCAGGCGCGGTGGACTACTCCACCAAGATCCCCAACAACGTGAACCTGGTCGACGACCAGCGCGTGCTGAAGGCGCTGGAGCAATGGCATCCGGGTTACATCGACTGGTGGATGACCATGGGACCGGAGGGCTTCCAGACCTCCGAGGTCTATCTGCGCACCGCTATCTCGATCGATCCAAAGGGCTGGGCGAAGTTCGACTACGTACGCATGCCCGAGTATCGCTGGGGCATCCTCCTGGCACCCCATGATGAGAGCCGCCTCGTGAACTTCGGCGCCTTCAAGGGCGAGAAGGCCTGGCAGGAGGTGCCCGGCGAGCATCGAGCGAACCTGCGCCGGTTGATCGTGATCCAGGGAGACACCGAGCCGGCGTCCGTCGAGCAGCAGCGCCACCTCGGCAAGACCGCGCCGTCGCTCTACGACATGCGCAACCTGTTCCAGGCTAACGTTGAGGAAGGCCGCCAC
>CAYMEB010000040.1:0-26826 GCA_964389095.1 uncultured Hyphomicrobiaceae bacterium | reverse complement strand
AGATCGACGAACTGATCGAAATCGACGTTCACACCCACGCACAGGTCTCCTGCAGGCATCCTCACGACGAGCTGTGGCAGCCCGTCGACGAGGCGGCGAGCAAATACTTCAAGGTCCGCAAGCGACCGACGATCGCGGAGACCATCGCCTATTACCGCGAGCGCAAGATCGGGCTCGTGATGTTCACCGTCGACAGCGAATTCGAGATCGGCGCGAAGCGCATTCCCAACCAGGAGGTCGCCGACGCCGCCGCCGAGAACCCCGACATCATGATGGCCTTCGCCTCGATCGATCCGCACAAAGGGCGGATGGGCGTCCGCGAAGCCCGGGCTCTGATCAAGGATGGCGTAATCCGGGGTTTCAAGTTCCATCCCACGGTGCAGGGCTTCTTCCCCAACGACCGGATCGCCTACGAGCTCTATGAGGTGATCGCGGAGCACGAACTGCCGGCGATCTTCCATTCGGGTCACTCGGGCATCGGCACTGGCATGCCGGGCGGCGGCGGCCTGCGCCTGAAATACTCGAACCCCATTCACATCGACGACGTCGCGGTCGATTTCCCGGACATGACGATAATCATCGCCCATCCGTCCTGGCCCTGGCAGAGCGAGGCCCTCTCGGTCTGCCTCCACAAACCGAATGTGTACATAGACCTGTCTGGCTGGTCGCCGAAGTATTTCCCCGAAGAACTGGTCCGTTACGCCAACGGGCAGCTCAAGACGAAGATGCTGTTCGGCTCCGATTACCCGCTCATCGCACCCGATCGGTGGATCAAGGAGTTCAAGGACGCCGGCTTCAAGCCCGAAGTCCATGACCTCATCCTCAAGCAGAACGCGGTCCGCGCCCTGCGGCTGGCCCCGGCTTGACCGCTCGATTGGGGCCGCGCGCAGGCAGCTGTGACCAGTGCTGAAAATGAGCGGGCAGGAATTGCGCCTGGCACGAAATCCCGCCTAGGATCGGCCACCTTGGCCGTCAATGTTCGACAATGAAGCGAAGGAATGCCTTGGGACGAGACATATGACCGACACAAAGCAACACAGTAACGCTACCCGCCGGAAGTTCATTACTGGCGCCGCTGTCGCCGGAGCTGCATCCGCTGCCGTGCCCATGCCTGCGATAGCGCAGGGCATGCCGGAGTTGAAGTGGCGGATGCCAATGTTCATCCCCAAGACGGTCGAAAGCGTGATGGCGGCGGCGAACGACCTGGTGAAGTTCGTTGCCGACGCCACGGATGGCAAATTCCAGCTGCAGCAGTTCGGCGCGGGTGAGATCGTCCCGGGCGGCCCTGCCGTTCTCAACGCCGCCGAGTCGGGCCAGACCGAGTGTGCCTTCACGCTGTCCTACTATTCGTTCGGCAAAGACCCGGCTTACGCCTTCGCCTCGTGTCTGCCGTTCGGATTCAACTGGCGCGGCCAGACGTCGTGGTTGTTCAAGGCCGGCGGCATGCAGTTGATCAACGAGTTCCACAACTCCACCGGTACGCACGCGCTGCCGGCGTTCAATTCCATGGCGCAGATGGGTGGCTTTTTCCGGAAGGAGATCAATACGCTTGCCGACCTGAGGGGCATCAAGATGCGCATCCCGGGTCTCGCCGGCACCGTCATCTCGAAGCTCGGCGTCGTACCCCAGCAGATCGCGCCGGGCGACATATATCCGGCACTGGAGCGCGGTACGATCGATGCGGCCGAATGGGCCACGCCTTACGACGACTTCAAGTTCGGCTTCCACAAAGTCGCCAAGTACTACTATGCGCCGGGCTGGTGGGAAGGGCAGGCGACGGGCTGCCTGTTCGTCAACAAGGCGAAATGGGACGAGTTGCCGAAGCTCTATAAGAACATCCTCGAAATGGCGACGATGGCGACCTGGACTGCGCACGCGGCCTCGAACGACACTCTCAACTCAGGCGGTTTGCGCCAGCTGATCGCGGCGGGCACACAACTGCGGTTCTTCTCCAAGGAAATCATGGACGCCGCTTACGACGCGTCGTTCCAGACCTATGACGAACTCAAGACCCGCAGTCCGGCGTTCGCCAAGATCTACGATCCCTGGAAGAAGTATCTCGACAGCGTCGAGCTCTATTATCGCGTCGGCGATGCCAGCTACGACAACTACATCTACGACAAGCGTGTCAAAGGCTGAGACCAGCACACACTCACGTCGTCCATGAGACTGCGAAGGCCCGCCGGCGAGGCGGGCCTTCGTGCTTTCTGGGTTCGGAACCGGCAATCGTGCGCGAAAACTCGCTGGTGCTCAATTCCACGGGTCCCCTGCGATCAACCTCTCGGCCACCAGATCCGCGGCGGCCTCGAACAATGCCTCGCCTTTGGCGCGGTTCGCCTTACGCGCATCTCCGACCACGCCGGTCGGCGTCAGCTCCTTGAACGACTTCCAGGTGTGAAGCGCGCGAGACAATGCCGCGCCGGCCGTCATCATGGGGCCGACCGCCTCCGCGATCTTGTCGGTGCGAACGCAATCGGGCGCAGCAACCATCATCATCGCCGTCTCGGCCTCGCAGGCGTGCATCACCTGCGTCTGATCTTCGAGAATTTTTGCGTACGCACCTGTTTCATGCGCCAGCGAGTAGAGCGTCGTCGTGGCGATCGGCGCATCGAGTTCCTTCGACAGATCGACCGTCAAGGCATTGAGCGCCGCCATGTTGCCGCCGTGGCTGTTGACGAGCAGGATCTTGCGGAAACCGGCGCGCAGGATCGAGCGGCACACCTCGCGCAGGAGGGCATGCCATACCGGCAGCGGCAGCGTGAACGTGCCACCGAACGCCACGTGATGCTCGGCAAGCCCCATCCAGACCGGCGGCGCTACGATGCAGGGCCGCTTGGCGGAAACTTTGGTGGCGATCCGCCGGCAGCCCTCGGCACCGAGGAACATATCGACACCGGTCGCCAGATGCGGGCCGTGCTGCTCGGTCGAGGCGACCGGCAAGAGGACGATGGCGTCCTTCTCGGCCAGTGTCCGCAACTCTGCGGCCGTCAGCCGGTTCCATTGGACTTCTTTCATTCTTCCTCTCCTCGCTCAGGGCACATTGGCCTCGACCTCCTCGGGCCGCCGGCCGACGATCTCTCGATAGACCTCTGGATCGGTGGCCCCCTCGGTTCCGACGCACAGGATGCGGGATGATCGATCAAGGCCCAGCACCGAGCGCCGCGCGGCATCTGCGCCGATGGCGACGAGCCCCGCGAGACCGGCCACGCCGGATTCTCCAGCAGCGACAGCGAAGCCAGCAAGGGTCCGCATCACATCTGCGGCAACCGTATCGTCGATGCTCATGAAGGCATCCGCGCCAGGCCCGAGGATCTCCCATGCCAGCAGCGACGGCTCCCCGCATGAAAGCCCGGCCATGATCGTCGCCAGGTCGCCGCCGACGGTCGTCACCCGACCGGCTCGCGCACTTTCGAGCAGGCACGCCGCACGTTCCGGCTCCACGACGATGAACCGGGGCCGCGTCGCGCCTTCGCGCTCCCAATAGTAGGACAACAGGGCCGCGGCGACGCCGCCAACTCCGCCTTGCGCAAAGACGTGCGTGGGACGTGCGCCCTGGGCCGCGCACTCCAAGGCGAGCACGGCGTACCCCTGCATGACGTCGCGCGGAATGCGATCGTATCCCGGCCACGAGGTATCCGAGACGATCGCCCAATCGTTCTGCGCCGCGGCCTGGGCGGCGGCACGCACGGCATCGTCATACGTGCCGGGAACGACGCGCACCTCCGCCCCGAATGACGCGATGGCATCGATCCTGCCGCGCGAAACGTGCTCGTGAACATAGATCACGCACGGAACACCGCGCCGCGCCGCGCCCCAGGCGACGGAGCGCCCGTGATTGCCGTCCGTGGCGGACGTCACGGTGAGCCCCTCGCTCCCGCCGCGCGCGGCGATGATCCGATCGACGGCGTAGGCGCCCCCCAGTGCCTTGAAACTCTTGAGGCCGAAGCGATGGCCTTCGTGCTTGTAGAGGATTTCCCCGACATCCAGCGTCCTCGCAAGCTGCGGCAGCGTCACGAGCGGTGTGGGCGCATATCCGGGCCAAGCTGAAATTGTCCGCATGGCCACGTCGGCGCTTGCCAGCGACAGGATTTCCCGCTGACCGGCGCCATATGGACGCGCACGGTCGCAGGCGCCGTTCAGATGAAACCCGGTGACGTGCGTCATTCTCATCCTCGTCCAGCGCGAAACACCTCGCCACCTGGCATCGGTCGCGGCACCCCCGTCGTGGTCGGCAGGCTCAGCGGCAATCGCTTGATGGAGCGGACGGCAAGGTAACCGAAGCACTGCGCCTCGATGAAATCGCCGTTCCAGCCGACCGCCTCCACCGGTTCCACCGGAACGCCGAGAGCGGCCGCCAGGCCACTCATGAAGGTGGCGTTGAGCCGGCCACCTCCCGTCACGAGCCAGCGCCTTGGACGTTCGGGAACGTGCTCCAGTGACGCAGTCACCGACCGGATCGTGAACGCGGCCAATGTCGCCGCGCCATCTTCGACCGAGAGCCCCTCGACGATCTTCGCGCGCTCGTGGAAATCCTGGCGGTCGAGCGACTTGGGCGGCAGCTGCGCGAAATACGGATTATCCATCAGTCGAGCGAGCACGCGCTGATCGATCCGGCCGGCCGCCGCGAGGCGCCCGCCAACGTCATAGGGGATGCCCTTGTGGCGAAGGACCCAATCATCGATCAACGCCGAGGCGGGTCCGGTATCGAAAGCGATGACCTGGTCGCGGCCGATGAAGGACACGTTGCCCACACCGCCGAGATTGAGAACCATGAGCGGCAGCTCGAGCTTGGCGGCCAAGGCCTTGTGATAGAGCGGCGCAAAGGGCGCGCCTTGGCCTCCGGCAGCGACATCGGCGTGCCGGAAGCGGGCGACCACGTCGATGCCGAGGGCCCGGGCGGCAGCGGCCCCGTCCAGGAGCTGGCGCGTGAAGCGCTTCTCGGGGCGATGCCAGACCGTCTGGCCGTGAAACCCGACCAGCTGGACATCGCGTGCCTCGAGCCGGTTGTCGCGCAGGAAGCGGGAGACCGCACCCGTGTGAGCCTGCGTGACCCGCCGTTCCAGTTCGGTCAGCGGATCGGTCTCGGCGCGCTGGGCCTCCGCCACCAGGTCCAGGAGATCCCGCCGCAAGGCCGGCTCGTAGGGGTATGTCGCTCCAGGGCCGGTCTCGAGCCGGTTCTCGCCGTCCGTTCGCACAAGCGAAACGTCTATTCCGTCCATAGAGGTTCCACTGATGCAACCCACGGCAGTCGTCAGCGGCATGTCTGTTGGGGGCATGAGGCTCGCACTTGAGGTCGGAAGGCGGGACGGCTACCAATCTCGCAGGACTGGCAGGAAACACTCGCGCATTGCCCGCGAGGTGGCAATCCACGGAGGATCAAATGACACGTCGAACCGGTTGCGCCGCTGCAGCGGCAGCTCTGCTGCTGGCGCTTGGCACGGGGGCGTCAGCGCAGGTCCTCGAACTCGGGGTCGACGCTTCCCCTGCCGGCCTCGACCCCCATCTCGTGACCGCATTCTCCTCGTTCCAAATCGTCAACGGCACGATCTACGAGGGGTTGACCGCAATCGACAAGGATCTGAGGACGGTTCCGGGGCTCGCGGAGAGCTGGACCGTCGACCAGGACGGCAAGACCTACACCTTCAAGATTCGATCGGGCCTCAAGTTCCACGACGGCAGCGCCCTCGAGGCCGCTGATGCGGCCGCCTCGCTGCGCCGGGTGATGTCGAAGGACATCGCCTCGCCCCTGGCGACCCGGCTCGCCGCCGTGGATGCGGTGGAAGCGCCCGATGCCAACACGCTGGTGGTCAAGCTGAAGGAGCCGTCGTCACCGCTGCTGACGTCTCTCGCCCTCATCGCGATCGTGCCGCGCGGCTTCGAGGCGAACAAGGACACCCTGCAGCGCCAGCCGGTCGGCAGCGGTCCGTTCAAGTTCAAGGAGTGGCAGCCCAACAGCTTCATCGCACTCGAGAAGCATGCCGGCTACTGGCAGGCGGGCGCACCGAAACTCGACGGCGTGAAATTCAACATCGTGCCGGAAAGCGCCACCCGGCAGGTCGGCATCTCTTCCGGCCAGTTCGCGATGCTGCCCAATATCGATGCCGCCACCGCGCTGCAGCTCAAGGGCAAACCCAATGTGAAGCTGCTCGAGACACTCGAACTCGCCTACTCGCTGGTCGGCATGAATACCTCGAAGCCCCCGTTCGACAACGTCAAGGTGCGCCAGGCGCTCAACTTCGCGCTCAACCGTGCAGAGATCGTGCAGGCCGCCCTGTTCGGCGCCGGCGTTCCAGGCGGACCGCTGTCGCCCGGCCTCAAGGACTGGGCACTCGATGTGAAGGAGTTCCCCTGCTACGCCCACTCCAAGGACAGGGCGCAGGCTCTCCTGAAGGAGGCGGGCGTCGCGACCCCGGTCGCCATCACGCTCACCGTTCTGCCCCGCCAGGACATCAAGGACATCGCCCAGGTGGTCCAGCAGCAATTGAACGCAGCCGGCTTCAAGGTCGAGCTGAAGACGCCAGAGCTCGGCGCCTTCATCCAGGATTGGCGCAACTCGAACTTCGACGCGTTCGTATCGACCAACGCGGGCAGCCCAGAACCGGACGACTACTTCTACCGTACGTTCCGCACCGGCGGCTCGACCAACGTGTTCAAGTACACGAACCCCGCACTCGACAAGCACTTCGACCAGGGCAGGATCGCCGCCACCGCAGCTGCCCGCAAGGCAGAGTATGACGCGGCCCAGCGCATCCTTGCGTGCGACGGGCCGGTCGCGCACATCGGCTACGGCCAGCTCTTCACCGCGCTGCGCAGCAACGTGTCGGGCTTCGACATCATCGCCAATCGCTCGCTGTCGACGCTCGCGGCCACGGCCGCGGCGAAGTAAACGCAGAGCAGCGCTTGCATCAGTGATCGCGCGTGGCCCCGCTGCGCGCGATCACTTATCTCCGGAAGGCCCCATGCCCGCGAGCGACCGCATCTACGATGTCGCCATCCTCGGCGGCGGTCACAACGGTCTCGTCTGCGCCGCCTACCTGGCGCGCAGCGGGCTCAACGTCGTCGTCCTGGAAAAGAACGCCGTCGTCGGCGGCGCTGCCGTGACCGAGGAGTTCCATCCCGGCTTCCGCAATTCCGTAGCCTCCTACACGGTCAGTCTGCTGAACCCCAAGGTCGTCTTCGATCTGGAGCTGCACCGGCACGGGCTGCGGATCGTCGAGCGGCCGGTTGCCAATTTCTGGCCGATCGATGCCGGTCGTGGCCTCGTGATGCCCTATGGCCTCGTCAACCGACAACGAGCGATCGCCGAATTCTCCGCGCGGGATGCGGACAGTTTGCCGCGCTACGACGCACTTCTCGATCGCGCAGCAAATGTCCTGCGCGATCTGGTCCTACGGGTCCCGCCCAATTCCGGCGGCGGCATCCTCGAACTGGTCAAGAGCGTCGCGATCGGCCGCCGTGTGCTCGGCCTCGACCTTGCCGGCCAGCAACTCATGGTCGACCTGTTCACACGCAGCGCCGCAAGCTTTCTCGAGCAGCATTTCGAAAGTGAGATCGTCAAAGCCGCCTTCGCGTTCGACGGCGTGGTAGGCTCCTACGCCTCCCCCTACACACCTGGCAGTGCCTATGTCCTGCTCCACCATTGCTTCGGCGAAGTGAACGGGAAGGCCGGCGTGTGGGGGCATGCCGTCGGTGGCATGGGCGCCATCACACAGGCCATGGCCGCATCCGCGATCGCGGCCGGTGCCGAGATCCGGACCGACGCGCCCGTCGCCATGCTCGACGACGATGGGACACGCGTGACCGGGGCGACGCTGACGAGCGGCGAGCGGATATGCGCACGCGCGATCGCGAGCAACATCTCGCCGAAGCTCCTGTTCCGCGCCTACGTTTCCGACCGTGTCGCCAGCGAGGATGTGCGCCGCCGCTTCGCAGCCATCGAGACCGGCTCGGGGACGTTCCGCATGAACGTCGCGCTGTCCGAGTTGCCGGATTTCCTCTGCCGGCCCGGTCGTGATCTGCAGGCCCATCATGGATCCGGCATCGTGATCGGCCCGTCGCTCGATTACCTCGACAGCGCCTACAGCGACGCGCGCCTTGAGGGATGGTCCCGAAGGCCGATCGTCGAAATGCTGATCCCCTCGACGCTCGATCCCGCGCTCGCCCCCGGCGGCGCCCACGTGGCCAGTCTGTTCGTGCAGCACGTGGCGCCGCGCCTGCCGCACCCCAGGAGCTGGGAAAACCCGTCCGAGAAGGAGCGCTTCGCCGACCTCGTGATCGCGACTGTCGGCCAGCACGCGCCGAACTTCCCCGCCAGCGTCGTCGGCCGCCAGATCCTTTCTCCGCTCGACCTCGAGCATCGCTTCGGGCTCGTCGACGGCGACATCTTCCACGGCCAACTCGGGCTGGGGCAGCTCTTCTCCGCACGCCCGCTTGTCGGCATGGCAAGCTACCGCATGCCGGTCCCCGGCCTCTATCTGTGCGGGTCCGGCGCCCATCCAGGCGGCGGCGTCACCGGCGCTCCAGGGCACAACGCCGCCAGCGTGATACTCGGCGACTTCCGCCGACGACGTTCGCCGCCCTGGCCGAAGGTCCGGTGATGCGGATCTCTAGCGCGGACAGCTGCGGGCGACGTCTTTCCAGTCCTTGACCGTGCATTTGGCCGGAAATGTCGTGTCGGCAGGTGTCGCCACGGAGAAGACGAAAGCATCGATCGGCGGCAATCGCTCGGTGATGAAGGCATTGACCTGTGCGGCCGTCAGGCTGCGAAGAAAAGCCTCGTGAGTTTCGATATCCTGCGGCTGACGCCCCTGACGCAGCAGGGCGAGGACCACCCCGTTCGCCGTGCCGGGATTCTTGAAGGCGTTGGCGTACGCCGTTGCGGCCTTCTCGGCACGGTTGCGCACTTCCTGCTCGCTCACGCCGGCCTGATACCAGCGTTCGTATGCATTTCTGATCGCCGCGACGGAGGCCGCCAGGCGGTCCGGGTCGACACTCGCGCTCAACGTGATACTGCGCTGGTCCTCGTCGATCGTCCCCAGCGCCGCGGAGGCTCCGTATGCGGCGCCCAGCGAAACACGCACCGCCTGGAACAGACGAGCCTCGGAGTCGCCGCCCAGCGCCTGAACCGCGATCGAAGCTATGGTCGCTTCCCGTCCGACGATGCTGAGCGTGGGCGCGAACATCTGGATCGCCGCCTGCCGCCCGGCCGCTGCGACGGCGACCGAGCCCGGACGCGGCGCAGCCGACCGGTCCGGCTTCCTGGGGAGGCCCACGTCGGTCGGCCAGCCATTGAAGGCCTTGTCGATCATGGCCGCCGCCTCGCCCGCGGTCAGCCGCCCCGAAACGGCGATCAGCGGGCCGCTCTTGCGATCGACCGCACCGCGCCAGCGCGCCACGTCCGCGGCCTCGACGGAGGCGAACCGGTCCGCGGCGAACGACCGAACCTCGCGGTGATCGCCGAGCACGTAGGTGCTCGCCGCTCGCGAGGCCGCGACGGCCGCCTGTAGCGAAGACTGCGCCTCGCCACTTATCGCATTGCTGCGCAGTCGGCGCACCGCCTTCTCGCTGGCGTTGGCATTGCGCATCGCGTCGAGAACGAGATCGAGCGCCTCGGCCAATTCGCGAGCGGGCGCGATCGCGCTGACGCCGGCTCCCCGATGATCGGCGCTGATCGATCCCGAGGCATGGATGTCGCGGAGACGCTCCTGGAAATCGCCGCTTCCGTCGCTACGGGCTCTCTCGAATATCATGCTGCCGATCAGCTGGCGAACGCCTTCGCGCCCCTCCAGACCGTCATCCGCATGCCAGAACGCATTGATGGCTGCGTATGGCGTGATCGGATCATGTCGATGATAGAATGACCGGCCCGCAGGCGTCACTTCGCGGGTGTAGGCGCGCGGATGATCCTGGGCGTTCGCCGTGGGCACACGGATCGCTGCAGCGGGCAGGAGCAGCGCAATCGCCGTCACGAGGGCCCACGCCGCCGCCTTCATCCGATGAAACGCTGGGAAGTACACCCTCTTCATGGCGCACCTGCAGGACGCAGAACCGCTGAGACTTCCCGACCCGGCCGAGCGATTGCCGCCATGACGGCCTCCACATGCCGAAGCGTCACTGCATCGCGCGCTTCTGCCCGCTGCTTCCAAGCATCATGGCTGTTGTCCTCGGCAAGCCAGCTCGTCAAGGCTTGCGCGTAACGTCCCGGCTCCTCCCGCATCAGGTCGTCGCCGATCGCGGACCGCCGCTTGAGCCGGTCGAGATAGGATTGGGAGATCAGCGACGGCGAGAATTCGCTCACGTAGCGCCGCATCGCATCGGCGACCCGCTCGGGTGGAATTCCCGCCGCCGGGATCGCGCTGAACGACAGGCGCAGCAGCCCGCTGCGAAGTTGGGCGATCGAGTAAGAGCCGCCGGTGACCAGCTCTTCCTTCTCCATCAGGACGTCCGCCGGGCTTCCGGGCAACCGGCTCGCCAGGAACGATGCCACGATGCCCCGCGCGCCCGAATCGATCATTCGGCCGTACGCATCGGCCGCCGGCTCGTAGCTCACGATCTTGTCGAGATAAACGCCGATCTGGCGGACGTCGCGGTCGCTCTCCACGATGCTCTGCAGCTTCGCTTCAGGGGCTGGCTTGTTCCACCATGGCCGCTGCGGCACCGGCCTTTTCGGCATTGGCTCGACATGCTTGACTACATGCGGTCGCAGGTCGCCCTCGCTTATGGGACCGGCAAAGACGAGATACGCGTTGTTGATCGCGTACCATGTTCGATGGAAATCCTGCGCCCTCGCGACCGTGAAATCGCGGATGGTCTCTGGCGTGCCTCCGATGGACTGCCCGAGCGGATCGTCGGGCAGCAGCAGGGCGTTCCGCTTCAAGGCGAAGCGGCCGAACGCGTTGTTCCCGATCAGCTGGTTGTGCTCCTGCAGGACGACGTTGCGTTCACGGACCGCTTGGGGCTCGTCGGCGCGCACGTCCGTCAGAAGTCCGGCCAGATGTCCGACGAGTTTGTCGAGGTCGGCGGCCAGCGTCTCGGATTTCACCGGGAATGTCTGGAAGTATCCCGTTGCCTTCGCACTGGTCCAGCCATTGCCCGTGCCCGCCGGGAACAGCGTGACTTTGGAGCGGTGCTCGCCGTCGCGGTTGATGAACAGCAGATGCTCGAGATAGTGCGCGATACCGAGGCACCCGCCCGCCTCGTCCGCACAACCCGCCTTGATCACGAGCGTGCCCGTGACCGAGCGCGCATGGGGATCCGGCACCAGGAACACCTGCTCGGACAGGCGGATCTCCGCAGCCGGCGAAGAGCTCTGGGCGGCAGCCGGAGAGGCGTGCCCCAAAAACATGCCGAAGACGGCGGCAAATGCCAATCGAAGTGCCAAAGCGGATCTCTCCTGCGACGCGCTCCACCTACAGCCATCATGTCACCACGCCGGAAGCGTGGCAAAGGCGGGCTGGCGCACTGGCAACATGCCGACGGCGCCGGCCGGCCTGGCTCGCACCGGCGCGGGCGTTCGCGGTGGAAGTGGGCGCGAACGTGAAGTATCTATCCCGGCCATGACCGACCGTACCGACATCCTCGCCCAGATCACCCGCACCAAGACCGCGGAGGTGGCCGCAGCCAAGGCGCGCCGGCCGCTCGGGGCCGTGGAAGCCGAGGCCAAGGCGGCGGGTCCCGTCCGACCTTTCGCCGGTGCCGTTCGCGCCGCCCACGCCGCCGGCCGTCACGCACTCATCGCCGAAATCAAGAAGGCGTCTCCCTCGAAAGGCCTTATCCGTGCGGATTTTGACCCGCCGGCACTGGCCCTCGCCTATGCCGCCGGCGGCGCCACCTGCCTCTCGGTGCTGACCGACCGAGACTATTTTCAGGGAGCGCCCGAATTCCTGACGAGTGCCCGCAACGCCTGTACGCTGCCTGCTCTACGCAAGGATTTCATGGTCGATACCTATCAGGTTGCTGAGGCTCGTGCGCTCGGCGCCGATTGCATCCTCGTCATCCTGGCCGAGGTCGACGATGCACTGGCGCACGATCTGACGGCTGCCGCGCGACACTACGGGATGGACGTGATCGCCGAGGTCCACGACGCGCCCGAGCTGGAACGAGCGATATCGCTCGACTGCGCGCTGATCGGCATCAACAACCGCAACCTCAAGACATTCGAAGTCTCCGTGAGCACGACGGAGCGCCTCGCGCCGCACGTCCCGGCGGACCGCATCGTGGTCGGCGAGAGCGGGATCTACACCCCGCGGGACATCGCCCGTCTTGGAGCTGTAGGCGTTCGCACGTTCCTCGTCGGCGAGAGCCTGATGCGTCAGGCCGATGTAACCGCAGCGACGCGCGCTCTATTGACCCCGGAGGCCGCATGACCCGGTTGACGCACATCGACGAGCGTGGGGCAGCCCACATGGTCGATGTCTCCGCCAAGGAGGCCACGAGCCGCACCGCCGTCGCCGAAGGCTTCGTCTCGATGAAACCGGAGACGCTGGACCTGGTGGAGACTGCGACCGTGAAGAAGGGTGACGTTCTCGCGACCGCTCGCATTGCCGGCATCATGGCGGCGAAGCGCACCCACGAACTGATCCCGCTCTGCCACCCGCTGGCGCTGAGCAAGGTCACCGTCGACCTCGTTCCCCAGCCGCAACCTTGCGGCATCCGCATCGAGGCGACGGTCAAGGTGACGGGCCAGACCGGCGTCGAAATGGAAGCGCTCACGGCGGTTTCGGTCGCCGCGCTCACCATCTACGACATGCTGAAAGCGGCAGACAAAGCGATGCGCATCGAAGGCATCCGCCTGCTGGAAAAAACAGGCGGACGCTCCGGTCGCTACAGCGCTGAGAGCTGATCGACATGGCGCAGCAAGCGATCACGGTCGCACAGGCTCTCGCGCGGATCCTCGAAGGTGCGCGTCGCTGCGGGCACGTGGAACGCGTTCCGATCGAGGAGGCCGCCGGCAGAGTGCTGGCCAGCCCGTTGCGGTCACGTCTCACGCAGCCACCCTTCGACGCGTCGGCGATGGACGGTTACGCGGTGCGCCGCGCAGACGTGGCGACGCTGCCCGCGACCCTGCACGTCATCGGCGAATCCGCCGCCGGCCGGGGGCTGACCGGTGAACTTCGGCGGGGAGAGGCCGCGCGGATCTTCACCGGCGCACCGGTTCCCGCCGGCGCAGACGCCATCGTCATCCAGGAAAACACGCGACGCGACGGCGACCGCGTGACCGTCACCCAAGGCGTGATCGATCCCGAGCACATCCGCCCGCGTGGGGGAGACTTTGCCGCCGGCGACGTGTTGATCGACGACGCTCGACGACTGACCTCGCGGGACGTGACGCTCGCGGCAGCCATGGGGTACGGCAGCCTCGACGCCGTACGCCGCCCCAGGGTCGCCATCCTCGCAACCGGCAACGAACTGGTGCCGCCGGGACTCGAGCCGGGACCTGACCAGATCGTCTGCTCCAACAGCTACGGCATCGCCGCCATGGTGCGCGCGGCGGGCGGCGAGCCCAAGCTGCTGGGCATCGCGCGCGACGATCGCGACGATCTCGGTGCCAAACTCGATGCTGCGGCCGATGCCGATGTTCTCGTGACCATCGGCGGCGCATCCGTGGGCGACCACGACCTTGTGGGCCCGGTGCTGGCGCAGCGCGGCATGAAGCTCGGCTTCTGGAAGATCGCGATGCGGCCGGGCAAACCACTCATGTTCGGCACTCTGACGTCGATCCGGGTGCTCGGCGTGCCCGGCAATCCCGTGTCGTCGATGATCACCGCGCGGCTTTTCCTGGTACCCTTGGTGCACGCGCTGCTGGGGCTGCCCGCCGGGCTCGTAGCGCCGCGCCCAGCGCGAACGCTGGCCTCACTGGAGGGCAACGGTCCACGCGAGCACTACATGCGAGGGACGCTCAGCGAGACCGCGAACGGCCTCGCGGTCCGCCCCGCCGCGTCCCAGGACAGCTCGCTGATGTCGGTCCTCGCCTCGTCCGACTGCCTGATCGTGAGACCGATCGGCGCTCCCCCCGTCGCCGCCGGCGATCCAGTCCCGGTGCTTGCGCTCGACTTCTGAGCCGGCGAGACGGTACGTGATCGTAACCACGACCTTTGCAATACACTTGCCGAACGTCCCGGGAACGGTTAATGTGTTCCTGATTTGTACAGGCCACGCGCCCCAGGCGGCCGTCGGCCGCGTGCCTTGCCGGCGCGACGAGGCATACCCAACGCCTGGATGCGGCCGAGACGGCTAAGCGAGCGGGGAGAACACCATGCTGACTCAGAAGCAGAAAGATCTGCTGATGCTGATCCATGCGCGGCTTCAGGAAACCGGCGTGCCCCCGTCATTCGACGAGATGAAAGAGGCGCTCGACCTGAAGTCGAAATCCGGCATCCATCGACTGATAACAGCGCTGGAGGAGCGCGGCTTCATACGCCGGCTGCCCCATCGCGCCAGGGCGCTCGAGATCGTGAAGCTGCCTGAGGCCTCGGCCGGGCCTCAGCCGATACCTTCCCCGGCTGCGACGCCGCCAATGGAGACCCAGCGGGGCTTCCAACCCTCCGTGATCGAAGGCGGCGGCCGCAAACCGCAGCCGTCACGACCGGTGCCTGCAGGGCCTGAACTCCTGATCGGCCAGACGGTCGGGGTTCCGCTGATGGGCCGGATTGCAGCCGGCGTTCCGATCAGCGCCATCCAGGACCACGCCGCCGACATCGCGTGCCCGCCCGACCTACTGGGTTCCGGTGAGCACTTCGCCCTCGAAGTAAAGGGCGATTCCATGATCGACGCCGGCATCCACGAGGGCGATATCGTAATCGTGCGCCGCCAGAACACGGCAAACAACGGTGATATCGTCGTGGCCCTTGTCGAAAAGGAGGAGGCCACGCTGAAGCGCCTGCGCAAGCGCGGCGCCGCACTCGCGCTGGAAGCAGCCAATCCCAAGTACGAGACGCGGATCTTCGGCCCCGATCAGGTCGACATCCAGGGCAAGCTGGTCGGACTGATCCGAAAGTACTGATCATCCCCGTAGCTGGCAGTCGGCCTCGCGCGTTCGCAAGCGGTTTGCATCGACCGGCCCGGAACGCTCGCCCTCGGTCGCAGCCTCCCTCGCAGGCGTGCTGCGGATCGTCGCAGTGCGCCGTTGTCGCCGGAGCAGGTTTGCACGACCGGCCGAACGCGTTGCGTCGCGAGTGTTCCGGCGACGAAGGTCCGACCGCACCTGCGCAATAATCCCAGCTTTTGCCGGGCGACCTATGGCGTCCAGACCGTTCGCGTGCCATGAGGCCGCCCATGACACAACGGCACGAGCCAGCTCTTCTCGACGGGTTTACGCCACGCACGATCGCGGCGGCGAACATCGTCGTCGCGATCGCTGTCGTCGTGCTCAAGTACGTCGCATATCTCGAGACCGGAAGCGTGGCGCTCTACTCCGACGCACTCGAAAGCGTCGTCAATGTACTCACTGCGCTCGGCACCACCGCCGCCCTGTGGATGGCCGGCCGGCCGGCAGACTCCCATCACCAGTTCGGCCACCACAAGGCCGAGTACTTCGCCGCCGTTCTCGAAGGCAGCCTCATCCTGCTCGCAGCGCTCGCCATCTTCCGCGAGGCGTTCGCCGTGATCTCGAGTCCGCGGATGCTCGAGAACACCGGATTGGGGCTCGGGCTCAATGCCTTGGCCGGCCTGATTAATGGGGCCTGGGCGCTGGTCCTCGTGGCCAAGGGACGCCGCGACCGCTCGCCGGCCCTGGTCGCGACCGGTTGGCACCTCCTGACCGACGTCGCGACCTCGGTCGGCGTTCTGGTCGGTCTGTTCCTAGCGGGCTTGAGCGGCTGGCGTATCGTCGACCCACTGCTCGGCATGGCCGTCGCCCTGTACATCGTCTGGGCTGGCGCCCGCCTGATCCGCGACTCGATGAGTGAACTCATGGATCGCGCTGCCGACGAGCAGGTGGCCGCGGCAATCTGCGCTGCGATCAGCACCTCCGCCGCGGGGGCCATCGAAGCGCACGATGTGAAGACGCGGATGGCGGGCCCGGTGATCTTCGTCGAGTTGCATCTGGTCGTTCCTGGAACGATGACCGTCGCTGCGGCCCACGCGATCTGCGATCGCGTCGAGGCCGGAATCTGCCAAGCCGTCCGCGGGGCCGAGGTTCTGATCCATCTGGAACCGGACGCCGAGGCGGGGCGCAACGACGCAATCGTTCTCTGATTGTCGAGGACCGTTGCCATGCTGACCCAGCACACCAGCATCATCGAGCAACATACCTTCGGTCCGGGCTTCTACGACGTAACGGAAGCCGTCAACTGTCGGCTGGGCTCGGCGCGCGCGCTCGCCGGCTTGGTGACCCTGTTCTGCCGCCACACATCGGCCTCGCTGACAATACAGGAGAATGCCGATCCCGACGTCCTCGCCGACCTCGGCGATGCGCTCGCAAAACTCGCGCCGCGCGACAGCCGATACCGGCACTCAATGGAGGGCGCGGACGACATGCCCGCTCACATCCGCACACTACTGACCTCGACGAGCCTTTCGATCCCGGTGCTCGACGGACGCATGACGCTAGGAACGTGGCAGTCGGTCTATCTGATCGAACACCGCGACCGGCCGCACACGCGTCAGATCGCGCTCAACTTCACCGGCGAGGCCGGCTGAACGACGTGGCCGGCTCAGTGCGCGTGCGCGAAGCGCCTCGTCGCCGAAATCAACTCGTGCACGATCCCCGGTTCGGTCAATGCGTGCCCGGCGTCAGGGACCAGCCGCAGCTCCGCTTCTTTCCACACCGCCTTCAGGTCGAACGCACTTCGGATCGGTGTGACCACATCGTAGCGGCCATGCACGATCACACCGGGGATGCGCCGCAGCCGGTGGGCGTTGGCCAGCAACTGATCATCCCTTTCGAGAAAGCCGGCATTGTAGAAGTAGTGGCATTCGATACGGGCGAAGGCGATGGCGTAGTTGTCGGTGGAGAAAAGCTTGAGACGCTCGGCATCCTGCATGAGCGACATCGTGGAGCCCTCGTAGATCGACCACGCTCTGGCCGCTTCGATCTGCACGCGGCGATCCGAGTGGGTGAGGCGCTTGTGATAAGCGGCGATCATGTTGCCGCGCTCGGCCGGCGGGATGGGCTTCACGAACTCCGCATAGGAATCCGGAAACAGCCAGTTGCACCCGTCCTGATAGAACCAGTCGAGCTCGGCGCGTCGCAGCAGAAAGATTCCCCGGAGCACCATCTCCGACACGCGCTCGGGGAACGACTGTGCATAGGCGAGCGCAAGCGTGCTTCCCCAAGAGCCGCCGAAAAGCTGCCAGCGATCTATTCCGAGATGCCGGCGCAGTCGCTCCATGTCGGCGACCAGATCCCAGGTCGTGTTGTGGTCGAGACTGGCGTGGGGCCGCGAGCGGCCGCACCCACGCTGATCGAAGAGCACGATGCGATGGAGGTGGGGATCATGAAAGCGGCGCATCGTCGGGTTCGACGCGCCGCCGGGCCCGCCGTGGACGATCGCTACGGGCTTGCCTGCGGGGTTGCCGCACTCCTCGTAATAGATCTCGTGGCCGCCAGGGACCTCGATCCATCCGTGAGCGTAGGGTTCAATGGGTGCGTAGGGTTTCAGCTGCAGGCTCACGGCTCCAAACCAGAATTTCGTCCCTCGGTCAGTCCGCGGATTTTGGACAACGAGGGTAGAGCATCCCACCCGACCCGACACAAGCGCTCGGGCTTCATTTCTCAGCCATGTGCGGCATCACTCCTCGCCGAGCCGTCGCAGACGTTCCAGGCGCACCCGCCGATCATAGATGGTTTCGCCGCCGGGCACGCGAAAATCGCGCACGAACTCCAGGGCGTGGCGGCTCACACCCGGCGTCACCATCGAAACGCCGATCGCGGCAGCAAAACCGGCGATCAGGCCGATCACCGCGGGGACGGGCACCGCGGCCACACCCAGGCCCGCCTCGGCCAGCAGAAGCAAGACGACACTCGTGCCGAAACCCGCCGCCATGCCGGCGAGCAGTCCCAGCGCACTCAAGCGCTTCCAGAATATGCTCAAGAGCACCGCCGGCAGCGTCGTCGGCCCCGCGATCGACAGCGCCACGAGCGCCAGCTGCAGCGGATCACTTCTGAATGCCGCCAGCAGCATCACGGACAGCGCAGCGACACCAATCCCGAGCCGAGCAGTCACGACCCGGACACGATCGGACGGCGTGTCCCCGACCAGACCCGTCACCACATCCTCCCCCAGTATGGTGCCTATCGTGACGAGACCGGCGCACAGGGCGGCGAGAGCGGCGGCGAGCGCGCCCGCATAGACGAGGTAGAGCCCAACGGCCGGCAAGCCAGCCGCGATCGGCAATGCGAAGGCGACCGCATCCCGGTCCATCGAGATTGCAGAAATGCCGACCGGCTTCAGCTTGTCTGCGACGTCGGCCATGCCGAGCTGGCGCAGGAGCTGAAACCAACTGGGCCAGCTGCCTTCGGCCGTGCCGACGACCTGCTCGATCAGAAGACCGCGCATGAACACCGCCACGGCCGCCGCAGTGAGCGCGGCGAACCCGACGATCACCACCGCCCAGCCGATCGACTTGCGCGCGGCGTGAACGCCCGGCGTGCAACCGGGGCGGTGCAACAACGTCGGCATTCCGGCTACGCCCGCCATGATCGTGATCAGCAGGAAAACGAAGGCGATAGCGCCGATGCTGCCGAAGGATTGCAGGAATTGCTTGGAGATCGGCTCCAGGCCCGACGGCGGCAACGCCAACAGCAGGGGCTCCGAGATCAAGGTCGGCATGCCGCGCACCACCTCGAGACGCGCGACCGCGCGGGCGAAATTCCCGTGCACCATCTGCGGAAACGGCAGACCCGACACCATGCTGGCGACCACTGTCACCGGTATCGAGAGCGCTATCAGGGCGACGATCGCCTTGGCGGCGCTCGACCATGTCGCCGACCGCATCCCGCCGCCCACCACGATGCCGGCAGCCACCGCGGTGAGCGCCGGGATCAGAAGCCCCTCGGGAAGATCGAGAAGACGCGCAGCCGCCAATGCCGCGATCCTGAGCTCGGCCACGCACATCAAGGCAACCGGCACGATCAAAAGCGCCGCGGCCGCGACTCGGACCGTCCGGCTTTCGACCCGCTGCGCAAGGAAACCAGGCACCGTGTAGTTCCCGGCCTTACGCAGGAACGGGGAAACGAGGACCCCCATGCACAGCAGGCCGGCGACGATCCCCGAAGTCAGAACGAGGCCGTCGACGCCCATGTGAAAAACCGCCCCCGTAAGGGACACTACGCCGATGCCGCCGAATGCCACTACCGCGAGGACGAGGCCCGCGAAGAATGGGGGAATGCGGCGCCCGGCAGCGAAGAAGTCGCGCGGCGCATCGGTGGCCACTGCTCCCGCGAAAATACCGAACAAGGCGAGCGGGGCGGCGAACATCAGGATCCGGATACCAAACTCGCTCGCTCCGAGTTGCTCCAGAATGAGCGCGATCGTCGTCACTGCGGCGAACGCGCTGACGAAGATGCCGAAATAGGTCCCCAGGTGGGGATTGATCATACGCGATCGCGAGAAGGGTTCCATATCTGCTCACAGAGGTGGGCGGGACCTGGCGGTCGTCGGCCGCAAATCCACTCAATGATCCTCGTCAGCACCGTGCCAGTGGTCGATGGCATCCTGTCGGTTGATCCAGCTCGCGGCGACGAAAGCGGCGAGCAGAACGCCGCCCTGGCACAGGAGGAAGTAACCGAGCGGAATGCCCAGCACTCGCTTCGTGTTCAGCGCGTCGGCGTAGAAGGGCACCAGGAACAGAGCGAGCATGAATGGCCCGAGGCTGGCGAACATCTGCCACTTGGTGTGCCGCCAGTAGGCCTTGCGCTCCCGCCACGCGATCATGCTGTCCCTCGATCGAACCGATAGCTGCGACAGCCAGCTCCACGTCCTCCCCATGCCGGAGGGCGGACGCCTGTCCGCCACGCATGGACCGCGACAGCCACACCGCGGAAGACTGCGTTTCAGGCTTCAGATGATACTTTAGCACAACTCCTCGACTCGGAATGTGGTGTTACTGGGTCGCTGGCGGATTTCCCATCGTTTCTGTGGTCATTCCGAGCGCGCCGCTGTAAATGTGAAAGCGGATATGCTGGCGGCCCGCCTTCCGAGATGCCCGAATCGCGCGGCCGCCTCCGGGCAAGAAAGACTTCGGATGGCGAAAAGTCGGATCATTATCGTCGACGATCACCCGCTTTTCCGTGATGCACTCCGACAAGCGTTGTCGTCATCCCTCGACCAGATCGAGATCTCCGAAGCCGGCTCCATCGAGGAGCTGCACGGCATCCTCGATCGCGACGGGGATGTGGATCTCGTCCTTCTCGATCTGACGATGCCGGACGTGCAGGGGCTCTCCGGCTTGCTGCAGCTCCGTTCACAGTATGCGTCGGTTCCTGTCGTGATCGTGTCTGCGAACAATGATCCGACCGTCATTCGCAAATGCCTCGACTACGGCGCGCTCGGCTTCGTTCCGAAGTCGGAGCCGGTGGAAAGGATCCGACAAGCGGTTCAGACCGTGATCGCGGGCGGCATCTGGACCCCCGCCAGCTTCGATGCCACGGCGCCCAGCAATGCCAACGACCGCGATCTGGCGGCGCGCCTGTCATTGTTGACGCCCCAGCAGCTCAAGGTCCTCGGCATGCTCGGGGAGGGGCTTCTGAACAAGCAGATCGCCTACAAGCTCGGCGTGTCGGAGGCGACCATAAAAGCGCACGTCTCGGCGATCCTGCAGAAACTTGGCGTCGACAGCCGGACCCAAGCGGTGATCGCGATCAATCGCGCGGGCATCAGCAACTGGCCGGCGGCGGACGACCGCAAGACCTAAGCCGAATTGGTCCGCCGGGGCGGCAGCCTCACTCGGCGGCCATCCGCTGCAGAGTCGATTGGGTGATCAGCGCCCGCAGTGCGGCGGCCTTCAACGGCTTGCGCAGCAGGCCGTACCCCAATTCGGTGATTTCCCGCTGCACCTCGGGCGAATTGTCCGCCGTTATGACGATCGCAGGGATCGTGCCGCCGAAGCGTTGCCGGACGACCATGATGGCGTCGAGACCGGTCCCCACGTCGAGATGGTAGTCGGCGAGGACGATGTCGGGCGGCTCTGCCAGAATCGAGGCATCCCGCACCTGCGCAGTGGATGCCGCCTGAAACACCTTGCATCCCCAGCCGGTCAGCAGCGTCCGCATCCCGTCCAGGACGGCTGGCTCGTTGTCGACGCAGAGCACTTTCAGGCCGGTCAACCGAGATACCGCGGCGGGAACGGCCGCGCTCAGGCGCACTGTCGGCGCGATCGGTTCCGCACCCGGCATCACGACGCGGAAGGTCGAGCCGCGACCGAGCCGCGATGCGACCTCCACTGGATATCCGAGCATGCGGGATATGCGGTCGACGATCGAAAGCCCGAGCCCCAATCCCCGTGCGCCCTCCGTTCCGGCCAGCCGCTTGAACTCCTTGAAGATCGCAAGTTGCTGATCCTGCGGAATTCCCGGGCCGGTGTCGCTGACCTGAAAGACGACGGCATCCCCTCGCCGCCGAACCGCGACGAGAACGCCGCCCGAGCGGGTGTACTTGATGGCGTTCGACACCAGGTTCTGGAAGACCCTGCGCATGAGGCGGCGATCGGAGCGCACCCACAGCGTTGTCGGCAGGATGCGGAGTTCCAGCTTGCTCTCCCGCGCCAGGGGGAAAAATTCGACGGCCAGTTGTTCGAGGAGCTCGGACAGCGCAAACGAGGTCACCTCGGGGTCCATGCGGCCGGTATCCAGCCGCGCAATTTCGATCAACGCGCCGAGGATTTCTTCCACCGCCTCGAGAGAGGCGTCGATGTTGCGCGCTATGCTCGCATCCGGCGTACCTGCCTGCCGCTCCGCCAGGCTCGATGCATAGAGGCGGGCAGCGTTGAGCGGTTGGAGCACGTCATGGCTGGCGGCCGCCAGGAACCGCGTCTTTTCGTGACTGGCCTCGTCTGCCAGCGCCTTCGCGATCTCGAGAGCGCGATTGACCTCGGTCAATTCGGCCGTGCGCTCCCGGACGCGGCGCTCCAACGTCTCGTTGGCGCGCGCCAGCGCCTCGTTGGCTTCCATCCGTTCGGTGATGTCGGAATATGTCGTCACGATGCCGCCCTGCGGCATCGGGGCCGTTCGCACCTCGATGACGCGCTTTCCACCAGCGAGATACTCGTGAAAGGTCTCGTGGCTGACCGTCAGCTTGACGAGGCGGTCGGCGACCAGAGCGTCGATATTGCCCCTGCCGAGGTCACCACGCTGCCCGATCATGCGCAGGATGCGATCGAGCGGTACTCCGACCTTGCCGAGATCGGGCGGCAGGTCGAGCAACTCGCGGAACTGCCTGTTCCAAGTGACGAGCCGCATCTCCTTGTCGAACACCGACAGACCGTGACGCACCTGGTCGAGCGCTGACTGCAGGAGATCGCGATTGTATTGCAGCGCCTCCGAGGCGTCGTCGAGGAGGCGCAATGCCGACTGGCGCCCGACGTTGCCGCGATTGAGAAGCAGCGAAAGGACCAGACGCGAGGATGCAGCGCCGATGGCGCTGGCCAGGAGATGTTCGGTAAAGCGCAGCAGATCGACGTCGGCTTCCTGTGTTCCTGCCAGAGGAGCGCTCCTGCTCGCTGCGAACTCCGCGAACGAGCGCTCTGCCCGCTCTGCTCCCAGATAGCGTGCGACGGTGCGCTGCAGGTCGCCTGCCGTCACATTGGTCCGCCAGAGCCGGAAGCCAGCGCCCGAGGACATCGATCTGACCGCGGGCTGATCGTCGGCCACGAAGACGTGAGCCTGCAGGCGCTCGATCGGTTCGGGCGCACGCAGCAACGAAACCGAGACATAGACTGAAATGTTGACGAGCAGGCTCCAGAGAACGCCGTGCGAAAGCGGATCCAGCCTCAGATACAGGAGTGCCTGAGGTGCCAGTGCACGCCAGCCGAACGGCCCCTCGCTGAGCAGGCTGGAATCGAGCAGACCCGCCTGGACGACCCACGGCACGAGGAGCGTGTAGGCCCAGACCAGGGTTCCCGCGATGATCCCCGCGATCGCACCTCGCGCCGTCGCCTTCCGCCACATCAGACCGCCGAAAAAGGCCGGGGCCAGTTGGGCAATGGCAGCGAACGAGACGAGGCCGATCGAGGCCAGTCCCTGCACCGAACCCAGAAGACGATAGAAAAGGTAGGACAGTAGGATGATCACGAGGATCGCGGTTCGCCGCACCGAAAGCAGCACGCGGCTCATGTCCTGCTGGCTGGCATCGGCCTCACGGGACATGAACGGCTCGATCGCAACCCGGCGGTTCAGCAGCAGCGGCACGACCAAGCCGTTGCAAACCATGATCGCCAGCGCCACGGCATCCACGATGACCATCGCGGTCGCGGCAGACAATCCGCCGATGAATGCGATCACTGCGAACTCGGCACTGCCCAAGTGAATCGGCAGAGCGAGAACGAACGTGTCCGGCGAAAATGTCCCTCTCGGCAGCGCCACCAAGCCAGCGACCGCGATCGGAACCACGAAGATGTTGATCGCCACGAGGTACAGCGGGAATAGCCATACCGCCCGCCGCACCTCGCGTTCCGAAGTATTCTCCACCACGATGACGTGGAACTGACGGGGCAGCAGCAGGACGGCGACGAAGCTCAGCAACGTCACGGTAATCCAACTCGGCGCGTTCAGCCCTTCCAGGAAGATGCGATGGAGCTCGGGTGTCTCCGCCAATGTCTTGAAGAAACCGCTCGCGCCGCCGAAGACGGAAAAGGCGATGAAGGAGCCTACCGCGACGAAGGCCGCGAGCTTGACGAGCGATTCTGCTGCAACCGCAAGCATCAGGCCGTGCTGGTGCTCGGTGGCATCGATGTGACGGGTGCCGAACATCATCGTGAACAGCGCCATGGCGATCGCGACAAAAAATGCGGTGTCGAACGGCCAGCCCAGACGGTCGATGGCTGCACTGCCGACCAGGGTGTCCACCGAGAACGAAACCGCCTTCAATTGCAGCGAGATGTAGGGGATGGTCCCGATGACCGCGATGATCGCGACCACGGCCGCAACCCATTGGCTCTTGCCGTAACGCGCGGCGAGAAAGTCCGACACCGAAGTGATGTTCTGGCTCTTGGCCAGACGCACCACGCGCAGGATGAGGGGCCAACCGAATGCAAATAGGACGATGGCCCCGAGGTAGACCGGGAAGAAGTCGTAGCCGGTCGTGGCCGCGAGCCCGACGCTGCCGAAGAATGTCCAGGACGTGCAGTAGACCGCGATCGACAGGGCGTAGATCAGCGGCCGGCCGTCACCACCCTTTCGCAAGCGGCTCGTGCGATCTCCCACCCAAGCGAGCGTGAAGAGGGCCCCGACGTAGGCGAAGGCCAACGCGATGACATTCCAGCCCTCGAACATTGCCTCCTCACGCGCCTTGCCCCGTTCCGGCGGCGCCGAAACCCGTAGTAATCTTACGCCCGTTCACGTCCCCGGGCATCCCGACTTCCGGGGTATGGACATCGGAGCGCTCCCAGCCTTGCGGCCTTCAAGTGGGCATGAACGGTAGATCCGTCGCCTCAGGCTTGCACCCGAACTGTGTCAGCAGGCAGTGGACCTGTCCGCGGTGATGGGTCTGGTGGTTGAACATGTGGGCAATCAGCAGCCATCGCGCCACCGTCAGATGGCGGTTGGCGGCGCCCGAAAACCATGACAGTTCACTCTCGATGTCCTTCTGGGCAAGGCCGTCCGCCCAAGTGATTATCCGCTTGTCGAGGCCGTTGCGCAGCTGCTTGAGCGTCTCCCAGTCGGGGATCGCGGTCACGCTCTCTGCGATCGACGCCGCCAGCGGCCGAAACGTCTCGTCCCCAGTGAAGCGGTGCATCCAGATCTGGTCCCCGAACACGAGGTGACTGAGCGTACCGTGGATCGATCCGAAGAACGCCCCCCGCTGCTCTCGCCGCTGCGCATCGGTCAGCGTATCCGCGGCGGCGTAGAGGCTGCCGTTTTGCCAACGGTTGTAGCGGGCGAACTGGCGAATGTGCTCTGGCGATATCATCTGGCTCACCCGGTCCTGGTTGGGCGCACGGCCGCTCGCGCCGTCTGGGAAAGTATGGCGCAAGACCGCGGTCCAATGTAGTCTGACGACCCACAACGTCGCGTCCGTTCCGGAGCCGCCATGGTCACCTTCCGAGATCTCTGGTACCGCCATCCGGCAAACAATGCACTATCGACCCCATGCGTCGCCCCTCATGGTCTCACCAGCATGGAGGGCAAGACGATACCCACAGGATTCCCGGTCTTCGGTAATCAATGCGCGATCCGGATGGGCGTCTGCCTGAAACACGCGGGCATTTCGCTCGACCAGATCGGCCGCGTCCAGACCTGCAGCGTGCATCCCCCGGAAGAGATGCACTTCATTCGCGCCCAGGAGCTGGCCGATGCCTTGGCACGGGCGTCGCTGCCCGGGGTCGGCAAGGTGGAGCGCATCTCGGGCACCGATGTTCAGCACTTTTATCCCAAGCTGATCGGCCGAACCGGGATGATCTACATCAAGGACTACTGGCGGCGGGCCGGCGAGACGACGCCTACCGGAGATCATATCGACGTATGGAACGGCTACCGCTCCTCCACGAAGTGGCTCATGGAGTGGTTCTCCTGGCTCGGGTACTATTCGAACTATGCCGAAGCCAAGGAAGTATGGTTCTGGGAAGTGAAGTGAGCGCCCGACACGCGCGCGTTCGTCGCCGAGCCTGCGTTGCGGATAGCATCGCTCTAGCGCTATCTGCCCCGTTTCAGCCCAGGATCTCGCGTAACGAGAAGAAATCCTCCGGCAGCCTCACCAGATCCACGCCGACGCGCACGCCGACCGCCAGAATGAGAAGCGCCAGGAGAAAGCGCAGTTGCTCGCCGTTGAGGCGTGCCCCGGCCCGCGTCCCGATCTGGGTGCCGACGACACCGCCGACGATCAGGAGCAGCGAGAGAAGCACGTCGAGACTGTGAGCGGATACGGCCAACAGGATGGTCGTATAGCTCGTCACGAAGACGATCTGGAATGCCGAGGTACCGACAGCGAGATTGGTGCGCATCGCGAGTACATAGACCATGGCGGGGACCAGGACGAACCCGCCGCCCACCCCCATGATTGCGGACATGAACCCGACGAAGGTTCCGATGGCGATCACGGGCACGAGCGAAATGTAGAGGCGTGAGACCGGAAAACGCATCCGCCAGCGCAGTCCGTGGGTCCAGTTGTGCCTCTGTGATCGCTTAGCTGGAACATTGAGCTGCTGCCTGTTGCGCGTCAGTGCCCGTGCGCTCTCCAGCAGCATCAGGCCTCCCACCACGCCGAGCAGGATGACGTAGCTCAGAGCTACCACCACCTCGAAGTGCCCCAATTTGCGGAGGTGAACAGCCAGCAGTCCCCCGAGCGTCGAGCCTACGAAACCAGAGACGACGAGAATGCCGCCCATACGCGCATCGACGTTGCCCCGCTTCCAGTGCGATGCCGCGCCGGAAACCGAGGTCGCCGCGGCCTGCGCCGCGCCGCTCGCGATGGCGGCGTCGGGCGGGATACCCAGAAACATCAGCAAGGGAGTGATCAGGAAACCGCCGCCCACACCAAACAGGCCGGACAGGAAGCCCACTGCCGCGCCTGCCGCGAGAATGACAGGCATCTTGATCGACAGTGCTGCGATAGGCAGGTAGAGATCGAGCATCGATACGGGGCCTAGCAGCGGGGTTTGTGGCGGTTTCGTTGCGTGATCGAGCTATGCGCGGAAGTTGGTGACGGCGTGAATCGGTGAAGGCGGCATATCGTG
>CAYMEB010000039.1:0-27517 GCA_964389095.1 uncultured Hyphomicrobiaceae bacterium | reverse complement strand
CGCGGCTCGGGGGGGGCAGCCGCCGCCTTCGGCCTGGCAGCGCCGGCCTCGCCCAGCACGGGAGCGGCTATGCTGCGCGGCAACGTCTTGGGCGTCTCGATGATGCCGACGATCGGCATGATCACGAGGAAGAAGGCGAAGTAGTAGATCGTGAAGATCCGGGCCCAGACCACATACGCCCCTTCGGCCGGCTTTCCGCCGAGGTAGCCCAGCGCGATCACCGAAATGAAGAACGCCCACATGAACCACTTGTAGATCGGGCGGTACTTCGTCGACTTTACGCGGCTGGTGTCGAGCCAGGGAATGAAGCAGAGGATCAGGATCGACCCGAACATCGCGATGACGCCGCCGAGCTTGGACGGCACCGCGCGCAGGATCGCGTAGAACGGCAGATAGTACCATTCAGGAACGATGTGCGGCGGCGTCGAGAGCGGATTGGCTTCGATGTAGTTGTCCGCATGGCCGAGGTAGTTCGGCGCGAAGAACACGAACCAGGCGAACAGCATTACGAACACGCTCAGGGCGAACGCATCCTTCATCACCGCGAACGGCGACATCGGAACCGTGTCTTCCTTGCTCTTGATCTCGATGCCCGTCGGATTGTTCTGCCCCACGACATGCAGCGCCCACACGTGGAGGGCCACGACGCCCGCGATAACGAAGGGCAGCAGATAATGCAGCGAGAAGAAGCGGTTGAGCGTCACGCCGGAGACGGCGTAGCCGCCCCAAAGCCACTTCGTGATGGCGTCACCGACGATCGGGATCGCCGAGAAGAAATTGGTGATGACCGTCGCGCCCCAGAAGCTCATCTGTCCCCAAGGCAGCGAATAGCCGAGGAAGCCCGTCGCCATCATCAGGAGATAAATGATGACGCCCAGGATCCAAAGGATTTCGCGCGGCGCCTTGTACGAGCCGTAATACAGGCCGCGAGCGATATGAACGTAGACGGCGAAGAAGAACATCGAAGCGCCGACTGCGTGGATGTTGCGGATCAACCAGCCGTAGTTCACGTCGCGACGGATGCGCTCGACGGAATTGAAGGCCTCATCTGCCGACGGCACGTAGTGCATCGCCAGGATGACCCCGGTGACGATCTGAACGACGAGCATGAACATGAGGATGCCGCCGAACGTCCAGAGATAGTTCAAGTTGCGCGGCGTGGGAAAATCCACGAACTGGCCGTGGGCCATGCGCATCACCGGCAGGCGCTCGTCGAGCCACTTGGCTGCGCGCGACTGCGGAGTATAGGTCGACTCGTGATTGGCCATGGTCGCTCAGTTTCCTCAGCCGATCTTGATCTTGCTATCGGACACGAACTCGTAGGGCGGCACCTCCAGGTTCTTGGGCGCCGGCCCCTTCCGGATTCTACCGGAGGTGTCGTAGTGCGATCCGTGGCACGGGCAGAACCAGCCACCGTACTCACCCCTGGCGTCGCCGAGCGACTGCCCTTTGGGGATGCACCCCAGATGCGTGCAGATCCCGACCAGAACGAGCCAGTTTTCCTTGCCCTTCTTGGTACGCTGCGCGTCGTTCGCCTGGGCTCGATCCGACAGCTCGGCAACGGCGACGGTCTGAGCCGCCTTGACTTCCGCTGCCGTGCGGTTCCGGATGAAGACCGGCTTGCCGCGCCACATCACGGTGATCGCCTGGCCTTCCTTGATGGGAGACAGATCGACTTCCGTGGAGGCCAGGGCCTGGGTCGACGCGTCGGGGTTCATCTGCTGAATGAACGGCCACAGCGTAGCTGCGGCTCCCACCCCGGCGAAAGACAAGCCGGCGACCGTTATGAAATCCCGTCTGTTGGGATTGTGATCGGCATTCGACGCCAAGGTGGCCTCCTTACGATCGTCGTGAAGCGAACGGCACCGCGCCGAACCCTCACGCGGCCCGCGGCTACGGGCCAAGCACGTCAAGAGCCCGCCATGCGCAAGTTCGAGCTTGCACCATGTCGGGCCTTGGGAGCCGGCGCGCGAACGGCGCCTCGGGACAGGAAATACGACCGTCCTGTGCTCCCCCAGACAGGACGAATTGACGCGCGCCGTTTTCGCATCCTTTCCCACGACCGGCAAGCCGACTGGAGACCTACCTCACCGCGCGTTTCTGGGGCACATTGGCGCAGGCGCCGACTGGCCTCTCCAGTCGCTGCGCGCGCGTGGCGCCGCCCGCACGGTGGCAAACATTCGGAGCGATTTACCAGCGCATGCGGCTCGGCCTCTACCAGCCCGACATCCCGCAGAACACGGGTACGATCCTGCGGCTCGGGGCCTGCCTCGGGGTCGGGATCGACGTGATCCTTCCGGCGGGTTTCGACATGACAGATCGAGCGCTGCGGCGCGCGGGCCTCGACTATCTCGACCATGTCCAGATTACGCGCCACCAGGACTGGGACGCCTTTTCCGCAGCGACGGCGCAGGCATCACGGCGCATCCTCCTGCTGACGACCAAAGCCGAACAGTCTCACATCGCGTTCCGCTTCGCCCCCGACGACGTCCTGCTCCTCGGCCGCGAATCAGCCGGCGTCCCCGACCGGGTCCATCAGGCCGCGTCAGCCCGCCTGCGGGTCCCGATGACGCCCGGCCTGAGGTCGCTCAACGTTGCCGTGACGGCCGCCATCGTCCTTGGTGAAGCACTGCGTCAGACGGGCGGCTACCCTTCATGAGGCGAGGTAAGGACGGCACTGCCATCGAGTTGTCCCGGGCGGAGGCGCGTAGGCTGGCCATTTCCAGCCTGGGCCTCGCCGAGGCCGCAGACGCGCCGGCCACAACGGCGACGGTGCGCCGGACCATATCGCGCCTCGGCCTTCTCCAGATCGACTCGGTCAACGTGCTGGCCAGGGCCCATTATGTCCCGGTGTTCAGCCGGATCGGTCCGTATCCGATGGCGACGATCGACACAGACGCCTATCGCGGAAAGCGCCGACGCCTGTTCGAGTACTGGGGACGGGAAGCGTCGCTGATCCCCGTTGAGATGCACCCCTTGTTCCGCTGGCGCATGGCCGACGCTGAGGCGGGCAAAGGGACATACAAGCGCATCGCCGCCTTCGCTCGGGATCATCGGCAGTACGTCGACGGGATCCTGAAGCGGATCGAGTCCGACGGCCCCTTGGCCGCATCGGACGTCGACGCCGCAGACAAACCCGAGAAGGGCTGGTGGGGCTGGAGCCAGTCCAAGATCGCCCTGGAATACCTGTTCTGGTCTGGAAAGATCACGACATTGCGCCGGGAAACAGCCGGTTTCACGCGCATCTACGATCTTCCCGAGCGCGCCCTGCACGCCGATGTACTGGCGCAGCCGACGCCCGACCGGGCTAGGGCCCAGCGCCTCCTTCTGCAACGCGCGATCGCGGCTCTCGGCGTCGCATCGCCGGCAGCGCTGCGGGGTTTCTTCCGGCTGCCGGCAGAAGATGCGGCCAAACGCATCGGTGAGATGATTGAAGAGGGCGAGCTTCTGCCCGCGCGGGTCGAAGGGATCGACCGCCCTATGCTGGTCGCACCGGGCATCAAAATCCCGCGCCGCGTCGAGCGCGCGACCCTGCTGTCGCCTTTCGATCCGCTGGTTGCCGATCGCGATCGCACGGAACGGCTGTTCGATTTCCACTACCGGATCGAAATCTATACACCCGAGCACAAGCGCAGGTTCGGCTATTACTGCCTCCCGCTGCTGTTGGACGATGGGCTCGTCGGGCGGCTCGACCTTCGTGCGGACCGCGGGCGACGCACCCTTTGCGTCGATGCCGGACATGCCGAGCCGGGTGCCCGGCCTGACGCGGTCGCCGAACGTACGGCGCCCGAGCTGAGGCGCTTGGCTCGATGGCTCGACTTGGACGACATCGCGGTCAACGGCCGCGGCAACCTCGTCCGCCCCCTGCGTACCATCTTGGCGCCCGGGGAGGTGGGAACATGATCAGGGTCCAGCGATTTGCCGATCTGCAGCCGGTGCCCTGGCGAAACGGCGGTGGCGAAACGCGAGAAGTGGCGGCCCATCCGCCCGGCGCCGGCTTCGCCGATTTCGCATGGCGCATCAGCATGGCAACTGTCGGACAGGACGGTCCGTTTTCCGATTTCCCTGGTGTCGATCGGACGCTGGCCATCCTTTCCGGCGATGGAATTTACTTGTCGGTCCAGGGTGCGCGGGAAATTGCGCTTGCCCCCGCGTCCGAGCCCCATGCCTTCCCCGCGGATGTCCCGACGTCGGCGCGGCTGATCGGCGGGCCGGTTCTCGACCTCAACGTGATGACAAGGCGGGGCCGAGCCCGACACCGCGTATCCCACTGGCGCCCGAGAGACGCCCCTGCGGCCTCGGTGGAAATCGCCGCGCTGGTAGTTGCGGACGGATCGATCTTGATCGGGGAGCGCGAGTTGCTGCCTTCGGACATCGCCTTTGTTTCGTCCGCGAGCCTGTCCGGCGTTCACGCCGGTCCGCGGGGCGCTCGTGGCTTCTTGGTCGAAATCTGGCAGGATTGATCGCGTTGCGTCGGCGACACCGGGCCGGAAAGAGATGGTGGATGGGGTTGGGTTCGAACCAACGTAGGCGTGAAGCCAGCAGATTTACAGTCTGCCCCCTTTAGCCGCTCGGGCACCCATCCGGGGAAACCATCGGTCTTGCGTCTCCGCAGCCAATAGGCCGTCGTTCCCGCCGTCGCCAGCAGGATCGAGAGCGGCCGTGTTATGAAGACGCCCGCCCGAGATTGTCAAGCCGAAAGCCTGCGGCAGGGCTGGCCGAGCGTCACACCTTGTTGGCTGCCGAGTGTGCAAAATCCCAGTATGCCTTGCGCGCCTTGCGATAGATCGGACCCGGCTGCAGCTCGCGCTGCTCCACCTTGTGCACTGGCACGACCTTGGAATAGTTGCCCGACGAGAAGACCTCGTCAGCGCCCAGGAAGTCCTCCACGCGCAGCGACACCTCCTGGACCTCGACGCCGCTTTCGCGCAGCAGCCTTATGACCCGCTGTCGCGTGATGCCGTTGAGGAACGCGCCCGTCGGGGTCGGAGTGAAAACCACGCCGTCCTTGGCCATGAAGATGTTCGACGTCGCCGTCTCCGCCACGTTCCCGAGCATGTCGAGAACCAGCGCATTGTCGAAGCCCTTGCTCTTGGCCTCTCTCAGTGCCCTCGCGTTGTTGGGATAGAGAGCCCCGGTCTTCACATCCGTCGGCATGGTCTCGAGGGTCGGCCGCCGGAATGACGACACGGTCAGCGCCATGCCTGTCGGCTCGGGCATCGGGGCCTCGAACAGACAGAGGCAGAACCGCGTCGATTCCGGATCGGCCATTATGGTTCCCAGTCCGTCCGCTTCACCCCAATACATCGGCTTCACGTAAAGGGGCGTCTTGCCGTCGAACTTGCGGGCCCCCTCGCGCGCCAGCGCGACGATCTCAGCCGCCCCCATGGTCGGCTTCAGCCCCAGTTTTTCAGCGGACGCGTTCACGCGTGCGGCGTGCCGATCCATATCCGGAATGGTCCCTTCGAAGACCCGTGCGCCGTCGAAAACGGACGACGCCAGCCAGGCGGCGTGCGTACGGGGCCCCATCAGTGGCGGATTGCCGGCCACCCACTCCCCATCGATCCAGTTCCAGGTTGCCGAGTACCAGGGCTTCTGACCGGCAGCTGGTGTGCTCTTGCGCGGGCTGGGCATCGACAACTCCTGCAACTTGTCCGAAGAGAGACTGGAGCTTTGCAGGTCGCTGTGGCGGCGAGCAAGGCGCATCGCCGCATGCCCGGGTGTCGCGCACGCCCGGCTCGGCCCGAAACGACCCCGACCGAGGCCGATCTGAAGTCATGACGGACGACCTACCTGACCTGCCCACCCGAATCGTGCAGCCGCGCGGCTACTTCGCCATCGGCGCCGAGCGGATGTCGAAAGCCTTGAACCTCGGCAACCTGATGCGCTCTGCCCACGGCTTCGGGGCCGCCTTTACCTTTACGATCGGCGCCACCTACCAGGCGCTCGAGGCACGCGCAGACACGTCGAAGGGGCAATGGCATCTGCCGCACTACAACTGGTCCACCCTGGACGACTTGCGCCTGCCCCAAGGCTGCAAACTGGTCGGCATAGAACTGATCGAGGACGCCGTAGATCTGCCCAGCTTCAAGCACCCGCTGCGCGCGGCCTATGTTCTGGGGCCGGAGCGCGGGTCACTGTCTCCCGCCTTGCTCGAACGCTGCGATTTCGCCGTGAAGATCCCGACGCGCTTCTGCGTGAACGTCGCCATGGCAGGAGCCATCGTGATGTACGACCGAGTCCGCAGCATGGGCAATTGGCCGGAACGGCCGCTGATGCCGGGCGGACCGATCCAGCCGCTCGCCCCGCATGTACGGGGCGGACGTGTCAGTCGCCGCGGCAACTAGCTCCCGACACCTCAAGGGTCAGAGGCTTTTCATCAGTTCGTCCACGAAGCCCGAGAGCCCGTGCCGGCGCTCCCGCCGCACGCGCTCGGCGACCAAGATCGCCCGCACTTCGGCCGCCGCCTGATCGAGATCGCGGTTGATCACCACGTAGTCGTATTCGTGCCAGTGGGCGATTTCTCCCGCCGCCTTGCGCATGCGTTCGGCGACCACCTCGGCCGCATCGCTGGCCCGAGCGACAAGGCGACCGTGCAGTGTCGGTCCATCGGGCGGAAGTATGAAGACCCGCACAAGGTCTTTCGCCAAATCCTCGACGGCCGCCAATTGCTGCGCGCCCTGCCAGTCGATGTCGAACAGCACGTCGTAGCCCGCGTCGAGCCAGTTCACCACCGCCGACCTCGGCGTTCCATAGAGGCGGCCGAAGACATTTGCCCACTCCAGCAACTCCCCTGCATCGCGCCGGCGCAGGAACTCCTGTTCGTCGATGAAGTGATAGTGGACGCCTTCGATTTCACCGGGCCGCGGTTTGCGGGTCGTCACCGAGACGGACATCCGCACATTCGGCTCCGCCGCCACCAGGCGCCGAGACAAGGTGGTCTTCCCGGCTCCCGACGGGGACGAAAGGACATAAAGGATGCCGCGGCGGGCGACCTCGGGGGCGTGTGCTGGGGCGCTCATGTCATTCGATGTTCTGGATCTGCTCGCGCATCTGGTCGATGAGGTGCTTCAGCTCCAATCCCGCCCGCGTAATGCCCATGTCGTTCGACTTGGAGCACACGGTGTTGGCCTCGCGGTTGAACTCCTGGCAGAGGAAATCGAGCTTGCGCCCGACCGGCGCCGCCGAAGCGATAAGTCCCCGAGCAGCGCTCACGTGAGCATCGAGCCGCTGCAGCTCCTCCTCGATATCACCTTTCGTGGCCAGCAATGCCGCCTCCTGGTGAAGACGCACAGGATCCAGCGTCCCTCCCACCTGGGCAAGGAGGCGCCCCACCTGTTCGGAAAACCGCGCCGAGACCGCGGCGGCACTCCGCGCCGGAGAGTAGGCGATCGACGCGCACGTCGCGGAAATGGCGTCCAGCTGTCCCGCCAGGATGGACGCGAGCCTTTCCCCCTCAGCGGACCGGGCCGCAATCAGCGACCCGATGGCCTGATCGAGCGAGGCGAGCATGAGCCGGGCCCGGCGTTCCGCCTCATCCTCACTCTCGAGCGCTTCCACCGTCTCCAGGACGCCCCGGATCGCTAGCAACTCGCCAACGGACGGCATATCGCCCCCCGTCCGCCGCCGGACCTCCTCCGCGGCCGCTATGACGCAATCGAGTGTGACCGTATTGAGCCGCACCATCGCCTCATCCTGGCTGCGATTGACGACCAGCCCGAGAGTAACGCTGCCGCGATGCAACTGCCGCTGTACCAGGTCGCGCGCCAGCGGCTCCAGCACTTCGAATCCCGGAGGCAGCTTCAAGCGGACGTCGAGATTGCGACCATTGACGGATCTGAGCTCCCACGCCCAGGAGAGCGCTCCGGACGCGCCTTCCGCACGGGCGAAACCGGTCATGCTCTTGAGTGTCATCGTGGGAAGGCCCGCTCTCCACTGGCACGGCCAGCACGCCCGTCCGCTTAAACGACAAGGCCCGAGTTCGCAACTCGGGCCCGAAGCGCACTTCGATCAGAAGTCGATGGATTTCAATTTGTTGGGAAACGATACTTGAGAGTTCCGCGAATCTGCAGGTCGCTCGGCTCTTTGCTGACCTCTTCCCGCGCCCCTTTCGGCTCACCCGCCCCGTAGAGCAGCTCCAACCCGAAATCCAACTTGGGCAGCGCACCAATCGTGCCGAGGCCCGGCACGCGAATCTCCGTTCCCGGCGTCCGTGCCGGGGTGGCAGGCACCGTCAAGTCGGCAGCGGGAGCCGCTGCCGGAGCTTCCTTGCCCCCAACGGCCCGCCCTGCGGTCGTCTCCTGAAACGCAAACGCCTGACCGGACACGGCCAGCGCTGCGCAGAGGATGAGAATTTTCTTAGCTTTCATAGCCTTAGGTCCTGCGAAAGCCCGCAATCGGTAACGCCTGCGACGCACCTCACTCCGAACCACCGCACTTGAAACATTGGCGATGACAACTCGCGCTTTCAAGCATGTTTCCACATGACTTAAGCGCCGGTGAACACTTCGCCGGAACTGTGTGGTTTCTCTGCCATGATGCACTGCGGCAACAATGCAACGGCATCCTCCTACTAAAAACGAAGAGGCCGCCTTGCGGCGGCCTCCCGTAGAGATCTGACGTCGGTCGAGATCAGAAGCGGATGCGAGCACCAGCTGCGACCACGTCGATGTCCTTGATGCCCTGCGCAACGGCGCTGTCCGAAGCGCTGTAGTTGCGGTAGCCGAGGTACAGCTCCATGGCGGCAGCGTCGATGTTCTGCACCACGCCGAGGCCCCACAGCTTCATGCTGTCAGACGCACCGGCAACCGGGCCGGCCGAGGTGATGTTGTTCATCTGGCGCCAGTCGTCGAACTTCGCGTACTCGGCGTACAGGACCGTGTTGCCGAGGCCGAAGAAGTTACGGGCGACACCCGCCTGGATGTGGAACATGTCGGCCTTCTGCGAGGGTCCGAAGCCACCCGCGGCGAGCGGAGCAGCCGACTCGGATTCCATATAGAAGCCCTGCACGAACAGACCGGTCGCGACGTGCATGAGCGAGCCGCTCAGACCCCACGACGTGTAGTCCGCGTGGGCAGCGCCACCGCTGTCGTCCTCGTTCAGCTTCGAGGCTTCGTAGCCGATGCCGGCAGCGACGCGAACGCCGTTGAACTCGTTCGCATAGCGCAGGTCGGCGGAGAAGACGCGGCCGATGTTCGAGGTGGTGCTGTCAACCGTCACCTGCTCGACCTTCGCAGCTTCCGCGAGCGACGCGCTGAAGACGAAACCGTGCAAGGTCGGGCTGGTGTACTTGATGCCCTCGTTGCGGGTCGTGGGATGAGCGCAAGAAGCAGAGAACGCGCCGATCGTGCCGGTCGAACCGAGCAGAGCGCCGTTGCCGTCGCGGAACTGCAGGTTCGTGCCGATGCAGCCTTCGCCGGTGGCCGCCACGACGGACACGCCGCCGAGATCGATCACGCCGACGGGGCCGGAGGTGGTCAGACGGCCGACGGTCAGGCGACCGAGGCTGTCGCGCTGAATCCACCAGTTGGCGTCGCGCAGACGCAGCAGGTGGTCGGCGTTGACGTTGCTGTTGTCACGAGCGCTGCCGTCTTCGTTGTTCTGGCTCACCGTGACGGTGCGCGCACGATCAGCCACGTCGATCAGGATGCTGTAACCAGCCGACCACTCGCCGCCGATCTTCGCGCTTCCGGAGAAGCCGAAGCGGGTCGAGGTGTTGGTGTTGTCGAGACCGAAGTAGGTGTTCGAACGGCCACCGTCGTTCCAGTACACGATCGCGCGGTTGACCTGACCGGAGATGGTCAGCGAGACCTTGCGGTTACCCTTGCGGGCCGTCGTTGCCTCGAGTTCAGCAACGCGCTCCTCGAGATCGGCGCAGCAGTTGCCACCGAGGTCGGCAGCAGAAGCCTGAGCGACGCTGAGGGCGAGGCCCGCGGCGGCGATCATGGCGAAGTGACTGGTCGTCTTCATCAATCCCCCGTTCATATTGAAGTCTCCAATGTTCAAGTTTCGGAATGCGGGAAGCGATTCACGCGCAGCCCGGCGACTAAGCCGTGATCGTTTCGAGATGAGCGCACGCGCGTGTGCACATTCGTCTCGAGACGAGCGCGACGACTGACGCAACGATTGGGGACGCAACTGGTGCGGCGAACTCAGAGCGCCGGGCTAGCTTCCCGCTTGCCTTCGAACCGGAGGGCTATGCCCTGTACGCCGATGCCGAAGACGAATGACCCTGGGAGGCCCTTACCGCACAACTTGTGAGGCTACTTAACGAAAGAGTCGGTCGAGACGCAAAGATTAAACCGCCGCAGAGTGTGACCTGATGTATCTACTGTTGCGAGCGGGACACAAAAACTGACCGCGACGGCCGATTTGTTAACACGTTGTACACGCCAGTCCACACGCTCCGGCGGTTTTTCGGGTTTGGAGGCCGGAATCTTGGGTTGAGTCGGTCATCGGTTTTGATTCGGCTGCGCGGATTTTCGGCTCAGACTTCGTCCATGAGGACTTTTTCCAGCCGGCGCATGCCGTGGATGCCGCCGTACACGATGCCGGCGAAGGTCAGGAAGGAGCCGAGTGCAAGCGTGGAGACACCGGTGATGGCCTGGCCGACGGTGCAGCCGAGGGCCAAAACGCCGCCGATGCCCATCAGCGCAGCACCGAACAGGCTACGCTTCGTGTCCCCGATGTTGGAAAACGTCGTCCACCGGAAGCGACCCATCGATTTCGCCGCGATGAACGCCCCGAGGATCGCGCCGAGCACGGTCGTGACCCCGAAACCAGGCACCATGCCGGCCGTGAACCGTTGGAGCCACTCGATCGTGTCGGCGGTCGGGCGAACATAGGTCAGTGAGATCGGGTTTGTCGGCTTGTCCGCCATCTCGTCGAAGGCGATCCCGGTCAAGGTCCAGCCGGCGACCACGCAAAGGCCGACGATCAGGCCCGAGACGACATGGACCGGCGAACTCCGGAAGCTCTCCTCGCTGAAACAATAGACGAGTGCCGCGATCGCCACGGCCGCCGTGGCGACGATCGTTCCCGTCCGGGATCCGACACCGCTCAGGGTTCCGAGCACGTCGCCGACACCCTGTGACGAGATCTTGAATGCGCGCAGATCGATGGTCGCAACCTGTTCCAGGGCATTCCGGATCGGTCCGAGAATGCCGCCGATCGCCATGTAGGCGAACAGGCCCATGACGATAAGAGTGAGGAGAGAGCGCAGGTCGCCGCCGCCCACCCTGGCGAGGTTGCGGCTGGCGCATCCCCCCGCGAACACCATGCCGAAGCCGAACATCAGCCCGCCCAGCACATTGCCGACCAGATTGAAGTTCGCACTGAGATACATCGCCTTGTCGAGTGGTGCCCAGCCCGCGAGCGCCAGCGCCTGGGTGCCGACCAGCGCCGTGGCGGAGGCGAGAACCCAGGCCCGGAACCGCCTGTAGTCGCCGAACGTCACAAGATCGGAGATCGATCCCATGGTGCAGAAGTTCGTGCGGAAGACCACGTAGCCGAACACGATCCCGATCAGCAGTCCGCCCCAAGCGAGCCATGCGGAGGGATTGCTCTGAACGATATCACGCAAGGCGCTCATTGGTGGCCTCCTGGGCAAGTCGCGCGGACGGGGCGCATGCTGCACCGCACCGGAGCAGACGCAGCCGGTCTAGCAAATATACGAATATACGAATATGAAAGTTGGAGGCAACGGATAGAGACGGGCGCAATCGGTTTCGGCGAGACTCTCGCAGAGTCGTGACATCGCGCAATCGTGTTTTTCCGTCCTTTGCCATGCGCAAGGCATGGCGCATAGATCAGTCCTCACAGAAGGACCCGGGGTCGCGCTAGAAAGGCGTGATCGGTGTGCATGGGCGCTGAGCGATGGAGGAACGGATGGGTACACGACCGAATGCGCCGCGGACGCGGCGGCGTGACTTTCTCATTGGCGCGACCGGGGCCGCAGCCGTGGCTGCGTTGCTCGCCAGGGTGCCGCTGGCTTCCGCACAGGACAAGCCGCTCGACGCCGATGGACTGATCAAGTCGATCCTGAAAGACGCCAAGCCGATCGAGGGCAAGATCAATCTCGATCTGCCGGAGATCGCTGAGAACGGAAACACCGTTCCCTACACCATCGCGATCGACAGCCCGATGTCGGACGCTGATTACGTGAAGGCGGTGCACATCATTGCCACCGGCAATCCGCAGCCGCAGATCTCGACATTCCAGTTCACGCCGCTGAGCGGTCGCGCCTCGGCGTCCAGCCGCATGCGGCTGGGCCGCACCCAGGACATCGTCGCCGTAGCGGAACTGTCCAACGGCAGCTACCTGATGGGCAAACGCACCGTGAAGGTGACCATCGGCGGATGCGGCGGCTGAGCGGGACGAGGGAGAGAGCACTATGACCACGAAGCCACGTATCAAGCTTCCCGACCAGGCCAAAGTCGGCGAGATCATCGAGATCAAGACACTCATCTCGCACGTCATGGAAACCGGCAACCGCAAGGACAACGCCGGCAAGACCATTCCGCGTCAGATCCTCAACACGTTCCAGGTCAAGTACGCCGGCAAGGACGTTTTCAAGACGATCCTGCATCCGGGCACGTCCGCGAACCCCTACATCGCCTTCTTCATGAAGGTGCCGGGGCCGGGTGAGTTCGAGTTCACCTGGATCGAAGATGGCGGCGCCACCATCACCGAGAAGCTGCCGCTCAAGGTCGTTTGAGCGGAACGGCGCCCGGCAAGGCATCGAGTGCTCCCCATCGGGGAGCCCCTTTCATTTCCGCATTAGGCCTCACGCGGCGAGGATGCTTTCGACGGCGAGTTGCACGTCGAGCGCCTCGTCCAATGTCGCGAGATCCTGCGGTTCGCCGCGGGCGAGCGCCGCCAGCTTGCCGAGCTGCCGCCTCAGATTGATCATTCGCGCCTGCTCGTTCGTAACCGCGTCCGGTGCCTCGTGCCAGCTTCCGTCTTCCGCCCGCCTCTCCGCGATCGACCAATCGCGCAAACGCAGCTCGCCTTTGGTGCCCCGGACCAGAAAGACATTGTGATCGGCCTTGGGCGTTGTCCCGATGCTGCCCTCGAGAACGACGGGCACGATCCCTGCGCACAACCTAGCCCTGACGCGCCTCTCGCTGCGCGATATGAGCGCCGGAGGCGGAGCCACGAAGCCACCGCCGACCGATGCCACGTGCACGACCGCCTGGGGCGGATAAGCCGTGCTCGCTTCGATGATGCGAAGCTCGCCGAAGAGCCTGCGCGCGAGGAAGAGAAAATGCGACCCGACCTCGCGCAGGAACCCACCTTCCGCACGCCCGTCGAGCCAGCGCACGGCATCGGCCTGCCACGGCCGCGGCCAATCGGCGAAGGACAGCTCGATCTCGACGCTTTCGACCTTGCCGATCTCGTGGCTTGAAATCCAGTTGCCGAGCGTCGCAACGGCGAGAGAGGACGCGAAGGGAAAATTCACTGCGACGCGGCCCCGCGCTCGCTTGGCGGCGGCGACACTGATCTGGGCCGCGTCTGGATCGATCGCCAGCGGCTTCTCGCACAGGCACGCCTTGCGTGCGGCCACGATAGCATCGAGATAGGAAAGATGGCTCGATGGCGGCGAAGCCACGTGCAACACATCGCAACGGGCGATCGCCTCGTCTGCCGTGTCGCAGACGACGATGTCGTGAAACTGCGCGCGTAGCCGGTCGCTGGCCGACCGGTCTGGGTCGAAAACCGCATGTGGGAGCAGAGGGCCGTCGGCCTGGCTGGCCGCGGCCTCGATGAGACGACGCCCCATGATGCCTGCGCCGATCGTTCCCAGCTTCAGCAGAGTTGTCACGACATGCTCTCCAGAGCCAGATGCGTGATCGCGGCGCTGACGCCGCCGCTGCCGTGTGGAATCGAGAGCGCCTGAAGCCCCATCTCGATACAGGACAGCGTGCCGAGCACCATCGGCGCATTGGTATGCCCCATGTGAGCGATACGGAAAGCCCTGCCTTCCAGCCCGCCGATGCCGACGCCGAGGACCACGCCGCATGTCTTGCGGCAATACTCGAGCAGAGGCCCGGTATCGCGCCCGTTCATCAGGACGTTCGTCACCGAGGCCGACCGCTCGCGAGGCTTGACGATGTTGAAATCGAGGACCTGTCCTTCCGACCATTTCGCAACAGCCGCATGTGTGGCCTCGGCAAGCTTGCGATGCCTCGACCACGCAGCCTCCAGCCCCTCCTTGAGCAGCAGGTCCAGCGCAGCTCGCAGGCCGAACAGCAGATGGTCCGGCGGTGTCCCGCAGTACTTGTGGTAGTGCTCCGCTCCCTGTCTGAAGCCCCAGTCCCAATAGAGTGTCTTCATGTCCGCCTTGGCATGGGCCGCGTGAGCCCGTTCGCCGGCTGCGACGAAAGCGAGGCCGGGAGGGGTCATCAGTCCTTTCTGCGAGCCTGCCATTGCGACGTCCACGCCCCAAGCGTCCATCTCGAACGGCATGCATCCCAGAGACGCCACGCAATCCACCATGAACAGCGCAGGATGCTTCGCGCGGTCGATCGCTTGCCGGATCGCGGCGATGTCGTTGGCGACCGAGGATGCGGTATCGATCTGCGCGATCAAGACGGCCTTGATCTCGTGTGCGCTGTCACGCGCGAGGCGCTCCTCGACCACTGCCGGATCGACGGCGTGCCGCCAATCTCCAGGCAGGACCTCGATCTGAGCCCCCATGAATGCGGCCATCTCGCCCCAGCCCCGCGCAAAGCGGCCGCTTTCCAGCACCAGAACCTTGTCGCCGCGCGAAAGAACGTTGGTGAACGCTGCTTCCCAGCCGCCATGTCCGTTGGCCGCGTAGATGTACGTCCGCCCCTTGGTCCTGAAGATCGACTTCAGGTCGGAAAGCAGCGAATCCGTCACGGCGAGCATCGGGCCCGAATAGATGTCGAGGGCCGGACGCATCATGGCTTGCAGGACGACGTCGGGGACGTTGGTGGGGCCGGGAATCGATAGGAACTCGCGGCCGTTGGCGAGCGACATGGGTCACCTCGAATGGATCGTAACGCGTGGTGTGCGAGCCCGAACCTTGCAACTGCCCGCGGCATCCGGGAAGCGAAAACTTCTCTGGCCTCGCATCACGGATGCTTATGCTGGACGTCGCCGTGTCTGCCGCCATCTCCTCGCGACGGGAACAGACGGTGTTCAACGCCGCTCGAGCGCACGCGCCGGGCTTGCCCGCTTCGGTTGCCCCTTCTGGGTCCGGCTCGTCGGCTCCGCACGTCCCGTAATGGTTTCCATCCGTTCGCTCGTCTCCGCCAGGGGCAGCTCCCTCGCCACCAGCGCGCCGATCGCCTGCACGATTTTTCCAGGTCCGAGCTCACCATGTACCGCGGCCGGGTTCACCGTAACGTCGAACGCACCGTGCTCGCTGTCCACGAGCATCCAGAAGTAGTCTTGCGAGGTGAGGACATTGGTCAACCGGCGCATCTCGCGGATCACGCCACCCACCATGCTCACCGGGCGCACGTGATCTCCCCCGCGCAGCCCGCTGCCGATCAGATCGTCGGGGACTTCCGGCACGACGGCACCGGGCGCCACGAGGCGCTTCTGTGAGACCTGCAGAAAGTAGTCGGCGAGCCCTTCGTACACTGCCACCTGCGCGGCGAACACGACGACCTGCAGACGGACGTTGCCGCGCTCTTCGGCCCAGCGCTCGCTGACGTAAGGCGCGATCTCCGCGAACACGGTCAGCGGCCGAGAGCCGTTGCGCAGAGACGGCAGGTCGAACTGAATGCCGCCGATCCCGGCATCGCAGGCCTGCAACGACAGACCGGCTCGCAAGCGCACCTCGATCGCCGACTTTCCGGCATGGAACGGGGTCACGCCGACGAGACCATCCAGCGGATCCGACTCGATCTGCTCCGCGGGCCGCCACTTCGGCGACGAAAAGCGCAGCACGAGTCCCGCGCCGCTGCTCGCCTGCCAGTATCTGGTTTCCGTCTGCCCCGACGTATCCCGCCGCGTCGCCGCGCGCATCGCTTGCTTCAGTGCCTGCTCGAGAACATGCTGGTCGTTCGACGCGATTCCTATCGCATCCAAAAGAGATCTCATGACTGCGTAACCCCGCGCTACCCGCCACTCGCGTCGCTCCCCCTCTAAAAGAGCGACGCCGCGACTCGTTGCATGGGGCACACCGCGGCGGAAGACTTGCCCTTAACGGCAAGTCGCCTTCGTGTCGCAATGGCAACAACTATTGAATCTTGTTTGGCCGTTGCGCCGGGCGGTGCGTCAGACTGATTTGTCAGAAGACGTGCACAGGTCGGCGATGGGGCACACCGCACATTTGGGCTGCCGCGCAAGACACGTGTACCTGCCGTGGAGGATCAGCCAGTGATGCGCGTGATAAAGGTATTTCTCGGGAATGATCTTGAGCAATTCCTCCTCGACATCCTCCGGTGTCTTGCCCTTGGCCAGTCCGAGCCTGTGCGACACGCGAAACACGTGAGTGTCGACAGCCATCGTCTTTTCACCGAACGCCATGTTGAGGACGACGTTGGCCGTCTTGCGGCCGACACCCGGAAGCTGGACGAGAGCATCGCGATCCGAAGGCACGACGCCGCCATGACGCGACATGAGCAGTTGCGACAGCAGGATGATGTTCTTCGCCTTGTTGCGATAGAGTCCGATCGTCTTGACGTACTCGCGCAGCGCTTCCTCGCCCAGCGCGATCATCTTCTGCGGCGTATCGGCCACCTTGAAGAGCGCGCGCGTGGCCTTGTTGACCCCCGCGTCCGTGGACTGCGCCGACAGCACCACAGCCACGAGCAATGTGTAGGCATTGACGTGCTCCAGCTCGCCCTTGGGTTCGGGGTTGATCTTGGCGAGCCGGGCGAACACCTCCTCGACGAACTCCGCCGAGACCCGGCGAGCGCCTGCTTTCCTGCCGCTGCCGGGGCGGGAACGGCTCGCCGTCGACTTCGCGGCTGATCTTCCGGCTGGCGATTTTGCCGCGCGTGCCATAGAAACTGTTCTCCTCGCCATCCGAGCCTTTGGACGGACTGATGACCGAGAATCCGGCCCCGACACAAGACCCCGCGCTGCCATTTCGGGCGATTCTCACACCTCACCGGTCGCTCCCGGCGCAGGGGTTCGTGGTGCTGATGGCCATCCTGGCCACTGTCAGCTTCGTGACGGGCGTGGTCTTCCTATCCATTGGAGCTTGGCCCGTCCTCGGATTCCTCGGGCTGGACGTTCTCATCGTCTACGTCGCGTTCCGCCTGAACTACCGCGATGGGCGCCTCTATGAGGTTATCGAGCTCGATCGGCAGCGCGTCGCCATGACGCGCGTCCACCCTTCCGGCCGCCGCGAAATGTTCTCGGCCGACACCTACTGGACCCGCGTGCTTCTCGAAGAAGAGCGGGACGGCCGCACCGTGTTGAGGATGGGCAGCCGGGGAGCGTTCGTGACCTTCGGCCATTTCCTGACCGACAACGAGCGGCGCGAATTCGCGGACGTCCTGCGCAGCGCGCTGACTGCCGCACGCGGCGGCCCGCGCATCTGAACTGGTGGCCCGAGCAAGAAACGGGTCGAAGCTCGCGGCCGATCCGCCTAGGTCTTCGGCATGGTTTGCTGAAGGTCGTCGAAAAATGGAAGAGGCGATGGTTGGAACATTGCATGAGCCCTCGCCGCGGAGCCAAAGGCCCTCGCAAGAGCCGAGCGGCGACTATGGCCTGATCCGGGCCGCCGTCGTCTATCTGACGGACAATGCGTCAGCCCAGCCGTCCCTGGAAGACCTCGCGCGCCATCTGGGGCTCTCCCCGAGCCACTGCCAGAAACTCTTCAAGCGGTGGTGCGGGCTGTCGCCCAAGGAGTTCGTTCAGGCGATCACCGTGGACCGCGCCAGGGAACTGCTCGCCGATCGAGCCACCGTGCTCGAGACCGCATACGAGGTCGGCCTGTCGGGCGGCAGCCGGCTGCACGACCTCTTTGTTTCGCACGAGGCGATGACGCCCGGCGATTTCAGACGCCGTGGCGAGGGGCTGGTGATCTCCTACGGATTCCACGCATCGCCATTCGGCGACGCCTTGGTCATGGCGACGGAACGGGGGGTTTGCGGTCTGGCGTTCGTCAACGAAGATGCCGGCGAAGGTCGCAGCGAGGCGCTGGCGGACATGACCAGGCGTTGGCCAGCGGCTCGCTTCGTCGAGAACGCCGCGGCGACGCTCCGCCATGCCCGCGCCATTTTCGAGCCCGGCAACTGGCGGCCGGACGATCCGATCCGCATCGTCATGATCGGAACGGATTTCGAAGTCCGGGTCTGGGAAACATTGCTGAAGATTCCCATGGGCCGTGCCGTGAGCTACGCCGACATCGCAGCCCACCTCGGCAAACCTTCAGCGTCGCGAGCCGTCGGTACCGCCGTCGGCCGAAACCCGATCTCCTTCGTCGTTCCCTGCCATCGGGTTATGCGAGGCGACGGCGCGCTCGCAGGTTATCATTGGGGATTGACCCGCAAGCGCGCGCTGATCGGTTGGGAGACCGGACGCGTTTCTGCCGCTCGCTGAGGCCCTTCTGGATCGGCCGAAACAGCTCGAACCACTTGTTCACGAGTTCGAAAAAAGAGGGCGCCTGACGGCGCCCTCTGAAGTCCCTATGCGAGATCCCCGCCTCGGCTCAATGCTGCCCCCAGATCTCCACCACGGCGCGTCCACGCGCGACACCGCCTTGCTGGAAAATCCGCGTGCGGTAGGTGGGGCGGATGTCCGAGATGATGCGCGAACCGCCCTTGAGGTCGGCGGGCCCCCACTTGGAGCGCGGCTCCACCCTGGCGCGATTGGCGGGAATGATGTCGGTCTCCCCGTTCGCGTAGGTCACGCGCACCTCGAACAGCGTAATCGCCTCGTCACGAACACGAACCTCTATCTTCTTGAACCCACCCTCGTTCGGTCCGACCTTGATCACGTCGCCACGGTCGATCGTGAATCCGGCCGACTGCGACCCGAGCAGCACCCAGCCCTGATTGTACTTGCGGCCTTCACCGGTCGGGCCGAGCCAGCCCTTGGCGTAATGGCCGTAAACCTCGACGTATCCACGCCCACGGAAGTTCGGCTTGGAGCGGTAGATGAACTGGATTTCTCGGATGAACTTGTCGCCCTTCAGCGAGATCCAGTTCGTGCGGGTGTTCTTCCTGACCTCGCTATTGACTGCAACGTCGTCAAAGGTCCCGTCGGTGTAGATGACCTTCATGCTGTTGATTAAGATGTCGTTGTCCAGCACGCGCAAACGGACCCGGTCGAATTTGCCGACATCGGCTCCGACGCGGATCAGATCCCGGTCGACGCCGAAGTTCACGACCGCCGAGCCGAACATCACATCGCCGCCTTCGACCTGCTCACCGAGCTTAGCGGTCGACGCCTTGCCGTCCGTCGCCTTGCCGGCGATCGTAGCAGGCGGTTGAGCGGGTGTCGCCGGCGTTGCCGGCGCGCCGCCGGTCGGACGCGTGGCCTTGGCCATTGCGGCAGTCTGAAGCCCGTAGACCTCGATCACCGCCGGCTGTGCGGATGCGCCTTGCGACTCGTAGGACAGGCGGATCTCGTTGACGAACTTGCCGTCCGAGCGTGGATCGATCGGCCGGGTGCGCTCGCCCTGATTGAGCTTGATCGGCCGGCGCTCGTTGTGAGCAGCGCCGGCGGAATAGACCACCTCGACGTTGGAGATTTCCAGGCTGCGCTCACGCGCTTCCACCCGAACGGCCTTGAAGCTGCCTCTGGCCTTGGAGACGTCGATCACATCGCTGTTGCGGGTCGTGTTGACGGCCTTCGATCCCAACAACACCCAGCGCTCCTGGGCTTCAGCGGTCCCTACGCCGCCGAGCGCAATCAGCGTCGCGCACAACAGGAGAATTCTAGCGAACATCTCTACCTCCACTTGGCTTGTCGGCGCCGCAGCGTGGCGCCCACCGCTCAGGCGGGAGCAGAACGCCGCCGCGCCTTTTACCAAATACTCTGCCTGCGCCACACGTTTTGTCGACGCGGCAGGACTGCACAGCGTCACCTTGGCAATCGGATGACGAAATGCCAACCATCACAATAAGATGAGATATTCGCCAAAGCGGCGCAGTGGAGGTCGGGATGGACAAGTTCGATGCTGGACAACGCTCACGCGGTGACGCGCGCACCGCGATCGCCGTCCTCAAGCAGCGCTTCGCCGACCGCGTCCAGACCGGAGAAGCGATTCGCCGCCAGCACGCCAACACACTGACTTGGATACCGAATTTGCCACCGGACGGTGTCGTGTTCGTCGAGTCCACGGAGGAGGTGGTGGACGTGGTTCGGGTGGCGCGCGAGCACGACGTTCCGGTCATCCCGTTCGGGGCGGGGACATCGTTGGAGGGACATATCAACGCTCCATTCGGCGGTCTCTCGCTCGATTTCAGCCGAATGAACAAGATCCTGACCGTCAACGAGAGGGATCTCGACTGCGTCGTTCAGGCTGGCGTCTCTCGCCGGCAACTGAATGACCACCTTCGCGATCGCGGCCTGTTCTTTCCGGTGGATCCAGGCGCAGAGGAGGCCACCATCGGCGGGATGGCCTCGACCCGGGCATCCGGCACGAACGCCGTGAAATACGGCACGATGCGCGAGAACGTTCTCAATGCCACGGCCGTCCTTGCCGATGGTCGCGTGATCAAGACCGCCCAACGCGCCCGCAAGTCGTCGGCAGGTTACGACCTGACGAGGTTGATGGTCGGCTCCGAAGGCACTCTCGGCATCATGACGGAGTTGACCGTTCGCCTCTATGGCATACCCGAGCGCATCCTGGCTGCCGTATGCCCCTTCCAGACTCTCGAGGGAGCCTGCAATTCCGTCATCCAGTCGATCCAACTCGGCCTCGGCGTCGCGCGGATGGAACTGCTCGACCCGGTACAGATCCATGCCGTGAACGTCCATTCCAAGCTTACGCTCGAGGAAAAGCCCACGCTGTTCCTCGAGTTCCACGGCACCGACGTCTCCGCGCGCGACCAGGTCGAAATGTTCCGCGCCATCGCGGATGCCGAGGGCGCGATCCGCTTCGACTGGGCCGAACGGGAAGAGGACCGCCGCCGCCTCTGGAAAGCACGTCACGACGTCTACTGGTCAGTGAAAACCACCTGGCCGGGCAAGGATCTGTTTGCGACCGATGTCTGCGTCCCGATCTCGCGCCTTGCGGAGTGCGTTTTGGAAACGTCACGCGACATCTCCGAACTCGGCATCGTCGCTCCAATCGTCGGGCATGTGGGAGACGGCAACTTCCACACCTCGCCGGTCGTGGATCTCAAGAACCCCAAAGATGTCGAGCTCTGCGAGGAGTTCCTCAAGCGGCTGACCGAGCGCGCCATCCGCATGGAAGGCACCTGCACCGGCGAGCATGGCATCGGCCAGGGCAAGATGAAGTATCTGGTCGCTGAGCATGGCGTCGGCGTCGACGTGATGCGCCAGATCAAGAAGGCGCTCGACCCACAGAACATCTTCAATCCCGGCAAGATCGTGCCGGCATGATCGAGTGCGCCTTTCGACGAACGGACTGGAGAGACCATGAGCGAAGCGAAGCAGCTGGGACACGGCTTCTACTGGCAGGACCTTTCGGTCGGCGACCGGTACAAGACCTGGGGCCGCACCATCACCGAGACCGATATCGTCAGCTTCGTGAACACGGTGGGCATGCACGAGCCGCTGTTCACCGATGCGGAGTATCGGCGCACGCAATCAGCGATGACCGGGTTCGCGGCTCCGGGCTCCCTCGTGTTCTGCATAGCCGAGGGCCTCACGCTCGCGGGAACCGCTCACGGCACCGGCTTGGCATTCCTGCACACCGAGCTCGATATCAAGGGCCCCGTGTTGGTGGGCGACACGATCCACGTCGAGATCGAGGTGAAGGAGGTCCGCGCCTCGTCGAAGGGACGCGGCCTCGTGCGCACACGCAACGAGATCAAGAACCAGCGCGGCGAAACGGTGGTCGTCTACTCACCGCTACGCCTGATGCGTGGCCGGCCGGCCTGATCCAACCGCTCAACGCGGCACGTAGCCGAGCAACTTGGGCAGGAACAGCACCGTCTCTGGAAAGACGATCATGATCAGCAGTGCGAGCACCAGCACTGCGATGAAGCCCCAGATTTCGCTGATCATCTCCTTGAGCGGAATGCCGGTGATCGCGTTGACGACGAACAGCAGCACGCCATAGGGCGGCGTGATCAAGCCGATCATGCAGTTGACGACCGAGACCACCCCGAAATGGATCGGATCGATGCCGAGCTTGAGCACCGTCGGCATGAACAGCGGGATGATCACCAAGATGATCGTCGAGGCGTCGATCAGGCACCCGAGGATCAGGAACAGGATGTTGACGGCGATCAGGAACATCAACGGCGAGACGTTGAGGTTTTCCATCAAACCCGTCACTTTCGCAGGAATGTTCTCGGCCGCGATGATGTAGTTGAAGATCAGCGAGGCGCCGATCACCAGCCCGACGGCCGCAGTGGCCCGCGCGCTCTCTGCGAACACCCCGTGCAGCGCACTGAGCGACAAGGCGCGATACAGGAACGCCGAAACGATCAGCGCGTAGAATGCCGCCAGCGCGGCCGCCTCCGTGGTCGTCACCAAGCCGGACATCGCCGGGATCAGCATCTCCCCGTAGATGCAGCCGAGCAGGAACACCGGCATGAAGAGGGCCGGCAGCGCCCGGATCGTCAGTGACGGCAGTTCGCGCAGCGGGACTTTCTCCTCGACCGGGAACCCGCGCTTCGTCGCGATGCGCCAGTTGAACACCATCAGGACCAGGCCCATCAGAATGCCGGGTACGATGCCGCCCATGAACAGGTAGCCGATCGACGAATTGGACACAAGAGCATAGAGAACCATCGGAATCGACGGCGGAATGATCGGCCCGATCGTTGCCGCCGCCGCAGTGATCGCCGCCGCATAGCCGCGCGAGTAGCGACCGTCCTTGGTCATCATCGGAATGATGATCTTGCCGAGGCCGACCGCATCCGCGACGGCGGAACCCGACATGCCGGCGAAGATCATGTTGGACACCACGTTGACGTGCCCGAGCCCACCTCGAAAGCGCCCCACCAGCGCCACGCAGAAGCGCAGCAGCCGCTCGCTGATCGAGCCGGCGTTCATGATGTTCGCCGCAGTGATGAAGAGCGGGATCGCGAGAAGCATCGGGCTGTCGTAGAGCCCCTGCACCATCTGCTCGGCCGCGAGCCCCAGATCCTGCTTCTTCAGAATGAGATAGACGATCGCCGCTGCGATCATCGCCAGCGAAATCGGCGCGGCGCACAGCGCCAGCCCGACGAGCACCAGGATACAGGCGAGAAACGGGTCGATCACGACTTGGCCCCGTCAGTAGCAGTGGTCGGAGCTGCCGTCGCGTCGAGCGGCGCGCCGAGCATGAGGCGGATCGCGCGGAGCCCATAGCGCACGATGATCGCTACTGCGAATAGGAGGTAGATCGAGTAGATCGCCGCGACCAGCACCGGCTTACCGTCGGTGAAGGGGATCTTCAGCGTCGGATTGGGCTTGCCGAACCGCCACAGAACCGCGAGGTAATCCCACACTCCAGGCAGCGACCAGCCGATCAGGCCGACGATCGCCACAGACGACACGATGGTCATCACGCGCCGGGGACCTTCCCCGAACATATTGTAGAACATGTCGAACTTGACGTGATCGCTCTCGGTCAAGACCAGCGCGCCACCGAAAAAGATGATCCACAGAAAGCAGGACGAGGTGAAGTCCAGAGTCCAGATGAAATCGCCACCGGCGCGATACTTGGCCAGGTAGCGCGTCAGCACCTGCAGCAGAAAGACGAAGAACGTCGCAGCCATGAGCAGGGCCAGGACATCCTCGGCACGGCGATGCAGCCAATTCATGGAAACCCCGCACGATCGCGTGTACCGGCTCACGGACCGCCGCAGCGCGGGGCCGGCTATCCGACCGACGCGAGCGGGCGCACGCCTCGCGACGCGCGCCCACCCGCAGCCATCACTTCACCGCGTTGATCTTGTCGACGAGACCCGCCGGCCAGTCCTTGGCGAACTTGGATGCGAGGTAATCCTTCTGCACCTTGGCGCGGAAGGCAGCGACATCGGGCTCGTAGACCTTGAGACCCTGCGCCTTGAAGAAATCGGCGAGATCGTTCTCGAGCTTGAGTTGGGCCTGGCGACCGCGCTCGGACGCATCGTCTGCCGCCTTCTGGACGGTCTTCTGCTGATCGCCCGACAACCGGTCCCAGACCTTCTTGGAGAAGGCGATGTAGTTCTGGTCGACGAGATGGCTGGTGAGAACGATCTGCTTCGTGACCTCGAAGAACTTGCTGTCGCGCACCGTCGGAAGCGGATTGTCCTGGCCATCGACGGCGCCGGTCTGAAGCGCGGTGTAGATCTCGCCGAAGGCCATCGGCACCGGGTTCGCGCCGAGCGCCGAACCCAGGAACAGCCACGCCTCGGTGTTGGGCATGCGCAGCCGCGTGCCCGCGAGATCTGCCGGCGTCTTGATCTCCTTCTCCGTGCGCAGGTTCACCTGCCGGCGACCGAGATACATGACGGAGAGCAGCTTCACGCCGAGCTTGTCCTCAGTCTCCTTCTTGAGACCGTCCATCAGCGGATCGGCGAAAACCTTCTTCTGGTGCTCCGCATCGCGCAGCAGATAGCCGGCCGTGAAAATAGACCAGCTCGGGATCAGCGTCGCGAGTTCCTGGGGCGAAGTGATCGACATCTCGAGATTGCCGCGCGCGATCGCCTCGAGCTCGGTGCCCTGCTTGAACAAGGTCGCGTTCCAGTGCGGCTGGAACTCGGCGAAGCCTTTCACGGCCGGGCCGAACACCTCGATGAGCGCGAGCGCGCGCTGGTCGGTGGCCGTTGCCGGCGATGACAGGCGCAGTACGACCGGCGACTGCGCAGCGGCCGGCCCGACGGCAAGCGGCAGAGCGGCGGCCGCAACTCCGCCAGCAACGAAACTCCGACGATCGATGCGATAGGTCATTTTTTCCTCCATGACTGAGTTTGCAGTTTTTGCGGCGCAACAGCGCGTGCACGTTGCAACGAGGCGCCAAGCCGTTTGGGGGCAGCCAAGCGCACTCCCTCGCCCCGGTCAATCGTCATATCGTTCGTCCCGGTCGCGGCATTCCTGGCAGGCACCCCAGGCTCAGCCAAGTCCGAGCATCGCCTCCAGAGGGCCCTTCGGCAGAGGCACCAGGAACCACTTTTCGAACATCAGGAACAGGGCCACCGACACTCCCGTCCCCACGAGCAAGGCGCGGATAGGGCCTTCGCGTCCCACGACCATCATGAAAAGGAAAATGTACAGTGCCGAGGACAGGTAGATCCCGAGTTTAGGGATCGAGACAGGACCGAGCGGCATCCCGCCGATGAAGGCGACATAGACGAGCGCCGGGACCAGAACCGCGAGGATGCGGCCCAGTTGCGGCACCGTGACGAAAGTCTCTTTGCGATCGGCATCCCCCAAAGCCCGGATCAGGTTGACCATGCTCGAAACGCCGAGGACCACCGCGACCCAGAATGGGAAGAAGCCCGGCGAGGGACCGTCTTCCCGCCAACTGAACCCGAGGCGCACGGAATCGTAGATGACGATAGCCGCAACCGCGAGCAGCGCGAGCGCCAGAGTGATTTCCACCGCCCCGTTCCGCGCGACCGGCCTGCCATCCTCGTCCTGGGGCTGTGGGTTCGACATGGGCCTGTATCCTGGTCACTCGATAGGGTTCTGAGCCGGCCGGCGCCGTCAATCGCGCCGGCCGGCCAATCCGATGGACGTCACTTCCCGGGAGCAAGGAAGCCGGCCTCTTTCATGAGGTCGTAGTGCTGCTTGTCGGCCGCCTCGACCCACTTCGTGAACTCCGGCCCCGACATGAAGGTCTGGTTGAACGCACCATCCTCCATGAACTTCTTCCAGTCGTCGGTGGCGATGACCTTCTTTAGGAGGTCAACGTAGTAGGCCACCTGCTCGGGCTTCGCGCCGGGCCCCATGAAGATGCCGCGCAGCATCTGATACTGCACGTCGATGCCAGCCTCCTTGCAGGTCGGAATATCGGCCCAGGACATCGTCGCGGTCACCTTGGAGGTGTAGGTCGAGCGCTGCGAGTCGAAGATACACAGCGGCCGCAAGGCACCTGCCTTCCACTGCGAGACCGCTTCGATCGGATTGTTCACCGTCGAGTCGACATGCTTGCCGACCAACTGCACCGCGACCTGTCCACCGCCGCCGTAAGGAACGTAGGTCATCCGCTTCGGAGCCGTCAGGCGATCCAGAGCAGCCGTGATGATCTGGTCCTCCTGCTTCGATCCGGTACCGCCCATGCGCAACTTGCGATCGTCGGCGGCCTTCACTGCGTCGAGATACTCTTTGGCGCTCTTGTAGGGCGCCTCGTTGTGGACCCACAGAATGAACTGGTCGAGCGCGAGCATGGCGACTGGGGTCAGGTCCTTCCACGACACCGGCACGCCGGTGCCGAGCGGCGTGGTGAACAGGTTCGACAACGTGATCACGATCTGATGCGGTTCGTTGGCTGCCTTCTTCATGTCGAGGAAGCCTTCGGCACCTGCACCGCCGCCCTTGTTCACGACGACCATGGGCTGCTTCATGAGATTGTTTTTCGCGATGACCCCCTGGAGGAACCTCGCCATCTGATCGGCACCGCCGCCGGTCCCCGCCGGAACGATGAATTGAACCGGCTTCGACGGCTCCCAGGCCTGGGCCGCCGCCGTGGTCGGCAGCAACGCCGAAACCATGGCCCCCGCTACAATCCCAGCAGAGAGAATTCCTGTGCTCTTGCTCATCTGTCTCCTCCCGTAGAGACGGCCGCAAACGAGTTCGAGATTGAACGGTCCGACCTCGAATGCACTTACATCATTTCACTTTGGCGCAACGGTGTTCCGATCCTCGCGCCCCACTTCAAGCCGTCTTCGCCGCGTCGCGTCCGCTCATGCTGCGCAGCCAAGAGACCATGGGCCACATCAGAAGGATGAGCCCCAGAGCCATGATCGAACCGACCAGGGCGTTCGAGAAGAAGATCGTCAGCGATCCCTGGCTCGTCAGCAGGGCCTGCCGGAAGCTCTCCTCCGCCTTGTCGCCGAGGACGATCGCGAGCACCAACGGCGGGAGCGGATAACCGAGCTTGTTGAACAGGTAGCCGAGCACGCCGAAGCCCAGCATCAGCCACACGTCGAACATCGAGTTGTGGACCGTGTAGGCACCGATCGCGCAGATCACCAGGATGACGGGCGCGATGATCGAGAACGGTACGCGCAGGATGGCCGCGAACAAGGGCACGCAGGTCAGGACCACGATCAGACCCACGATATTGCCCAGGTACATCGAGGCGATCAGGCCCCAAACGAAATCCTTCTGCTCGACGAACAGCATCGGACCCGGCTGCAGCCCCCAGATCATAAGGCCGCCCAGCAAAACCGCCGCGGTGGGTGATCCCGGGATGCCGAGGGTGAGCATGGGCAGGAGCGCACTGGTGCCTGCGGCATGGGCCGCGGTCTCCGGCGCC
>CAYMEB010000038.1:0-28039 GCA_964389095.1 uncultured Hyphomicrobiaceae bacterium | reverse complement strand
CGCGCGACGAAGGCGTCGCCGTCCCGGGCCGGCGGCGGCACCTCGACATCGAGCTCCGGCAACAGATCGCGCAGGTTGGACGCAATGAGATCGGCGAGCGGCTTGCGGCCCTCCGCGATCAGTCGTTCGAGGTGGGCGCCCAGGCCCGTCGCGATGTCCCCGGCCGTGCGCGCGAGCACGCGGCGCCGGGCTGCGGGACTGGCGACGCCGAGCGCGGCCAGAAAGGCCTCCATGTCCGCCTTCGTGATCTCGGGCAGTCTCGTGGCGCTTCCGATCCGATAGGCCAGCTCGTCCGTGAACCTGGGGTCGAGGCGCGTGGGCAGGAGGTCGTAGCGGGGGGCGACTCGGATCTCCCGCCGCCCCAGATGGAGCAGGGCGAAATTCTTGGCGTGCCCATCGACGTTTCCTGTCAAGAGATCGAACAGGGTCGCCCGGATGAAGCGATCGCGCTCGCCCGCGGGGTCAGAGGTGGCATCCAGAACCTTGCGGATGGCCGTCACGTCGAACCGGCGCCTTTCGGTCCCGCGACGCTCGTACTTGAGCTGCGCCGGCAATCCCAGCGCCTGGGCGAAATCCTCCTGGTGCAGTCGCATGATGCGGCCATGGGGATCCTTGATGCGGTCGAAGCGCCGCACGACCAGGATCTCGATGCCGTCGACGTCCAGCACCTCGGCTTCGGCAGTCGGAAATCCCAGTTCCTGTGACAGCGAGAGCAGAGTCGCTTCGTAGACGGCATCGCGGCGATGCTCGCGATCGGGGACTTTCAGGATGTGGGTCGTGGGGGCTCCGCTCCCCGGAAGCGGCTCGGCGAAGCTGCCGTCGGGCAAACGGGTCAGGGCGATTTTGCTCTGAACGCCGGCCAGGGGCGAGGGATCGTTGGTGCCCGCGGGCAGGCGGCGCTGCTCGTGCAGGGCGCGGACGATCGCCACCAAGTGCTGCTGGGAAAGCTGACGGTAGTCGGAGCCCAGCTCGCCGGGCACCTTGACCGGTGGCGCCCCTGCCGGAAGGACCGACAACGCCCCCGGACAATCCCGTCCCAGGTGCAGCAGAAGGCCGGCGATGTCGTCTCGGCTCAGCCCTTCGCGAGCCATCACCTCGATCAGCGCGCCGGAACTCTCCTGCAGCAGGTTGTCGAAGAAAGCGCGAGTGACCGGATCGGCGAAAGGCTCGTCGGTGAGCGGCAGCGACAGGGACAGAGGCAGCGTGTCGGCCGCGGCAAGATGGGCGGGCGTGTAGGCGAACGCCAGGGCCCCGTTCGCATCACGCACGAGCACGCCGGCCGGCGCGTCGTGGCCGTCGAGGCGGACGTCGAGACGGAGTTCGGACGTCATTTCTTCGCTCGCACGAAAAGCTCGAGGCCGCATGCCGCCGCAACCGTGATGACCTTCGCCACTTCCAGCGTCGGCTTTCCATTTTCCAGTTCCGACAGGAACCTCCGCCCGACCCCGGCGAGATCAGCGAACGCTTGCTGCGATAGACGCCGCTGCTTGCGGCAGGCACGCACGAGTTTGCCGAGATCCGCCACGCTTTCGACGTTGACGAACTCGTCGCCCCTGGAATCTGCAGGCGTTGTCGCTGGCGCGGGATCTCGGCCGGGTCGCTGTGCGGCGACAGCTTCTCGCGCCAGATCCAGAGCAGTCTTGGCCATCGGTCGACGTCCTGTTGCAGGCTTCACCGGTCTACGCGGACGCTGATGACCAGCTGAAGCCTCGAACCGCGTTGATACCGATCAGGAGCAATGATGGCAAAAGACCCCGCCGTCAAGAGAATTGATACTGCTCAGGAGCAGAGAGGACATGATCCCGAACGGGAAAACAGAACTGGAAAACGGCCGAAAATCCAGAAATGACCCCGTCAGGGATCATTAAACACCCACAGAGCGCCCGCCGAGCGACCTCTCCCGCGCCGCTCGAAGCCGCGCGAAATCTTCCCCGGCGTGGTGGCTCGACCGGGTCAGCGGCGACGCGGATACGAGCAGGAAGCCCTTGGCCATCGCCGTCCGCTCGAGTGCGCGGAATTCGTCCGGCGGCACGAAGCGCTTAACTTCCGCATGCTTGCGCGTTGGTTGCAGATACTGACCTACGGTCAGGAAATCGACCCCGGCGGATCGCATGTCGTCCATGACCTGCAGGATCTCTTCCCGTTCCTCCCCCAAACCCACCATCAAACCGGACTTCGTGAACATTCCCGGGTCCAGTTCCTTCACCCGCTGCAGCAGACGCAAGGAATGGAAATAGCGGGCACCCGGCCGGATCGACAGATACAGTGACGGGACCGTTTCGAGATTGTGGTTGAACACGTCGGGCCGAGCGGCGACGACCTGCTCCAACGCCCCTTCCTTGCGCAGGAAATCCGGGGTCAAGACCTCGATGGTCGTCGACGGGCAGCGTGCTCTGATGGCGCGGATGACCTCGGCGAAGTGCCGCGCGCCACCGTCGGGCAGATCGTCACGATCCACCGATGTCACCACGACGTGACCGAGCCCCAGCTTGGCCACGGCATCCGCGACCTTGGCCGGCTCGTCGGGATCGAGTGGTTTCGGCAGGCCGGTCGCGACATTGCAGAACGAACAGGCGCGCGTGCAGGTCTCCCCCATGATCATCATGGTGGCGTGCTTCTTGGACCAGCACTCGCCGATGTTCGGACAGCCCGCTTCCTCGCAGACCGTGACGAGTCCGTGCTGTTTCACGATCTCGCGCGTCTCGTTGAAAACCGGGGACGCGGGAAGGCGCACCCGGATCCAGTCCGGCTTGCGCAGCACCGGCGTATCGGGACGATCGACCTTTTCCGGGTGACGCGGCCGCTCCGGTTCCTTGGGAGCGCCGCTCGTCGTATCGAGGACCGTAACCATGACCCTCAGATAGTCCTTCGGGGCTGGCCCGGCAAGCGGACCTTGCCGCCATCACTTCGCCAGCCGCGCGTCCTCGCGCTCGGCCCTGCGGGCCACGGATCCGGCCATCTTGACCAGGACCTCCACGTTCGCAGGCGCGCCCGTCACCCGGTCCATTTCGCGCCCGTAGGGATCGAAAAACACCACCGTCGGATGATAGTAGACCTCACTCTTCAATCGGAAGCGCTTCGGCGGCTGCCCATCCGAAATGTCGAAGTAGCGCAGCGGCGTCGACCCGCCCGCGGGCGAACGCTGATAGGCCTTCCCGATTTTCTGACGGAAATCATCGCACTTTTCACACGGCGAGACCTCGAACGCGATCGCGAACGCGCCTTCCGCCAGGCGCGGGCCGGTCGGAGCCTCGGGCCGGTGGGCATAGACAGCCATGCCCAGCACACCGCAGACGACCAGAATGACAAGCGCCCCAAGCAACAGCGGCAGTTTTCCGAGGTATCGCTTCTCAATGACATCCAACATCGTACGCCCACACAGATCGCTATCCGACCCGGGAATGCTGGCACACTTTCGTCAATGGGCCGTTTCGAGCGATCCAGGTTGCATGGCGGATCAGGCGGGCGGGATGAACGGCTGACAGATCTCCTGGAAAATTCCCCTCGTCTCCAGGCGAGCGGCACCGGCCTCGAGCCGGGGCCAACGGCCGCGAAGGCCCAGATCCGCGTGCGCTTCCCCGATGAAGCGCAGCGAAACCGTGACGGCGATGTCGGCATGGCTCAGAGCTCCACCGAACCAATGCCCATCGGCTTCCCCCCAACCGCACTCTGCCTCGAGACGGTCCAGGGCGCCACTCATCTGCCCCATGCAGCGCTCGACCCAGACCTTGGCCGGCTCGGAGTGCAGGCGGGTCTCGTAGAAGAGGCTGACGGCCTTCTCGGCCGCCCCCATCGCCAGGGCTGCGACGCGGAGCACCTGTCGCCGTTCCGGCTCCCCGACCGGCGCCAGCCTCAGCGCCGCAGGGGCGCCACCGTCGAGAAAATCGATCATCGAATGGCTGTCCATCAGAGCCGTTCCATCGTCGAGCACCAGCGTCGGAACACGCACCAGCGGGTTGATCGGCCGAATTTTTTCGCTATCCCCGAAGACCGACCACGGCCGATGCTCGAAAGGACGACCATAGTGCCGCAACGTAATGCCGACCCTGCGCACGAACGGCGAGTCGTATTGGCCGATCAGGATCATGGATCTACCCTTTGCCCGGTCCCTGTCCGAATGCGGCTCCACGCAGTAGGCGACAAGCGCTCCTGCGGCAATCCCATTGCAGCCGGTCCGACGCGCGCCGGCGCAACTTCGAACCGCGCCCGCGCAGCAGCCTGGACGTCCTTTGCCCTCCTCGTCGCGTCGGCCACGGCGGCCGTGGCGCAGCAGCCCCCTGCGCCGCCGCCCAAGTCTGCTACGGCAGAACAGGCTTGGCCCGTCGCGCGCAAAGTCCTGGAGCGACGTTGCGCCAGCTGCCATGTCACCGGTGACGAGCGTGCGCGTGCGGCGCCGAAGTGGCCCGACCTGCTCGCTGACGAGCACACGGCAGCCCGGCTGGACCTCGTCCGGCCCGCGAACCCTGACGCCTCCCCCCTCTTCACGGCCTTCCTGCTCCGCTCAGGTCATCACGATCTCCTCTCGGATCGCGGAACGGGACGAACGTCCCCGGAGGAGCACATCGCCGTCCGGGACTGGATCGCTGCCCTGCCGCCCCGCTCCACCGCGGCGAGCCAGGAGACCGCGACGACGCCAATCGCGAAGGAGCAATCGCCTCTCGAACTGAGCGTCACCCTCGACCGTTCGAGCTATCGCAAAGGCGAGGCCATCAAGATCTCGGTTTCGGCGAGCCGAACCTGCAACCTGACACTGATCAGTCTGGACACCGCCGGGCGCAGCACGGTCCTTTTCCCGAGCGAATTCGCCGCCGGCTCGCCATTGACCCCAGGCACGCCATTGCTCGTGCCGGCCCGTGGCGCACAATACGTCCTGCGCGCCGACACGCCGGGACGTGAAACGATCGTCGCCCGCTGTCTCGTCGATGTAGCCGTGCCCTTCGGTATCCGGCACGACTTCGACCGGCGCCGCTTCACCGAACTCGGCGAGTATCGCGCCTTCCTGCTGCGAGCCTGGATGTTGGAAGATCAGGCTCGGGACGCCGCCGAGCGGCCCGAGCCGCCGCGCCGCCGCAATCGAAAGCCGGATCCGCCGCCTCTGCGTGCTGCGCCATTCGAGCAGGTCCAGACCGCCGTCCAGTTCGACGTCGAGTGACGCCTCAGGCGACGGCTGCGTGTTCCGTCGGGGCCACAAGGGACCTGATGACCCCGGCATCGATCGCGTCGGCCGCACGATAGTTGCCGATGCCGATACTCTCGAGCGCCAAGCCTTCGGAGTGATTTAGGCTCCTGGTGTGGACGGCGATCAAGGCCCGCGTTCCTGCCCCCATCAGCGTCACCGCGCTGGTGAAGGCCTGCGTGCCGCGACCGAGATCGGAAGCGATCAGGATCAGATCGAATTCCTCCCGCTGAAGGATATCGACTGCCCATTCGAGCGAAGCCACACTGCGCACCCGCGTGAAGTCGCTCACCTCCTTCGCGCAAGCCGCCAGACGGCTGCGAAGCGTTTCGTCCCGCTCGATCACGAGGATGCGCGGCGCGAACGTCGATTGGAACCCCATTCCCTACCCCAGCACTCTGGAAGCGATGCCGCTTCTTCACGCCGGCAGTAAATCACGGGGCATCGAAACAGCCCGTTCCCGAAATCGTTAAAATGCCCGGCGACTGGCCCAAGCAGCCGGACCCGCCATTTCAACCGCGCGCTTTGGCGGCCGGGGACCACAACTGCAATCCCACCCGTCGATACTGCGGCGGTAGCGCGGGCGAAGCGCCCAGCGCATACGCCGCGTGCCAGCCCCAGTGAGGATCGTCGAGGAAGGCGCGCGCGATCGCGATCATGTCGGCCTTGTCCTCGTTCAGGATCGTTTCCGCCTGACGGGCCTCCGTGATCATGCCGACGGCCATGGTCGGCAGGCCGCTGTCCCGCTTGATGCGCTCCGCGAACGGGACCTGATACCCCGGCCCGACCGGCACCTTGATCGTCGGATCGATCCCCCCGGTCGACACATCGATGAAATCGCAGCCCTCTCGCTTCATCTCCTGCGCGAACGCGACCGTGTCGTCGATGGTCAGCCCACCGTCGAGCCAATCGACAGCGGAGACGCGGATGCCGACGGGCACATGCGCCGGGACGAACTGCCTGACCGCGCGATAGACTTCGATCGGATAGCGCATCCTGTTCTGCAGGCTGCCGCCGTAGGCATCGGTCCGCTTGTTGGAAACCGGCGAGAGGAATTCGTGCAGCAGATAACCGTGCGCGGCGTGGACCTCGATCAGCTCGAAGCCGATCCGAACCGAGCGCTTCGCCGCATCGACGAAAGCGTTGCGCACTTGGGCTAGGTCGTCGAGGCTCATCTCGCGCGGCGGAGCGACGCCTTGCCAGAATGGTATCGCCGAGGGCGCGACCTGCTCCCACGCCTCACGCCCGTCGATCGGATCTTGCAGGGTCTTGCCTTCCCAGGGACGCCGCGACGACGCCTTGCGTCCGGCGTGCCCCAGCTGAATGCCGAGCTTGGCATTGCCATACCGCCGGCACGCCTCCAGAACGCGACCCAGTGCCCGCTCGTTCTCGTCGCTGTAAAGTCCGACGCAGCCGTGAGTGATGCGCCCCCGCGCCTCCACACCCGTCGCCTCGACGATCAGTAGGCCGGCGCCCGAATTGGCGAGCGTGCCCAGATGCATCATGTGCCAGTCGGTCACCGTCCCGTTCTCGGCTGAATACTGACACATCGGCGCGACCACCAGGCGGTTGGCCAACTCGAGGCTGCCCAGACGGATCGGCGAAAAAAGCTTCGACATGGCTGACGTTCCAAACCTCACATTTGATCCCAGTACTCTGCGGGATCCACCATCGCCTCGATGACATACGGTCCGCCCAGCTTCAAGGCATCCACGAAGCAGGCCTCGAATGCAGCAATGTCGCTCACGCGACGCGCCTCGATCCCGAAGCCGGCGGCGACTGCGGCGAAGTCGGGCGAACGGAACCCGACACCCTGGCGCTTCATGTTCATCTTGCTCTGCTTGAGGTCGATGAGTGCGAGGTCGCCATCGTTGAGAATGATCGAGACGATGGGCAGCCGCCGCTCGGCGATCACGGCGAGTTCGCCGAGGCTCATCAATGCGCAGCCGTCTCCCAGCATCGCCACGGTCTGACGCCCGCTCGCGAGTGTCGCCCCGATCGCTGCGGGAATCGCATAACCCATGCAGCCCAAGCCGTTCGATTGAAGCAATTGTCCCGGAATCCGGCACTGAATGACGTGGTTGGCGAGAATGCGATGGGCGCCGACGTCGACCGTCATGTAACGATCCGCGCCGATGTGCCGGGATACCGCCTGGAAGAGGCCCGCCGGGCTGATCCGTCCCTGCGGGTTGCGCGGCCTAACGATGTGCGTGATCCTGGCCCGATGCTTGTCCAGATCTGCGGCAGTCCAACGCGGCTTGGTCTGCGCTTTCGGTGTGAGAGCAGCGAGGATGCTGTCGAGCGCGCCCACCACCTGCTCGTCGTTGGAGAAGATCCGGTGTGACTGCACCGACCAATCGAGTGACAGCACCCCCTGATGCGGCTCCCAGGCGTCGAGCCAGGCATCGCGCAACTCGATCGGATCGAAGCCGACGAGCACGAGCAGGTCCGCAGCACGGATCAGCGCGAGACTTGCTTCGTCCACGATTGGGGAGAGTGCGATGGCGCCCTGGCAGAGAGGATCGGCCTCCGCGACGACCCCCTTCGCCTTGTATGTAGCGAAGAACGGCAGGCTCCAGCCATCGGCGAAACCCGCGAACGCCTTTGCCGCGCTCCCGGCAAGAACGCCCAGACCGACCAGGGCGATCGGGCGCTTCGCCGTCGCGATCCTCGTGCGCAGGCGCTCGGCGTCCTGGTCCGCGAGACCTGCTTGGCGAACGCTCGCAGCAGCCCCCGCAGTCGGCTCGACCGACGCGGCCCGAGTTGCATCGGCGGGACAGTTCAGGAAGACGGGGCCGCGAGGATGCGTCAGCGCGATGTCGAGTGCCTTGGCCGTCTGCTGCCCGGCCCTTTGCGGGTTCAGTTCCGCGGCATACTTCGTCACCGGCCGCAGCATCGCGACGTGATCGAAAGCCTGATGGTTGTAGATCTCCCTGCGGTTACCCGCCATCTCGCCGCCGAGCACCACCACGGGCGAGCGTTCCATCAGCGCCCCGGCAACCCCTGACACACCGTTCGCAACACCCGGGCCCAGAGCAAAAATGCAGGCCGCAGGCGCGCCGCTCACATGGGCCACGGCATCTGCCATGAAGGCCGCTGAGGGCTCACTCTTTGCCAGCGTGAAAGCGATACCGGCATCCTCGCAGGCCCGCACGAGCTCCAGCACGTCGTTTCCGGGGATGCCGAATGCATGGCGCACGCCGTGCGCAGCGAGCGTCCCGGCGATGCGGTCAGCGACCTTGTTCTGACCTGCGGCCATAGGGCCTCTCTCCATCGAATGCTGTCTGGACGGTTGGGCTTGCCACCGGGCGCCGCCCGACGCAAGCGCCTCTGCCGGGCATTCCCCGCTCCGGCCGGACAAGGGATGTGCGACCACGTGCCTTGACACGAGCGTTCGGCGAGCGGCTACCATTGCGCGATAATCTCTTGCGGAGACTGCGAGATGCTGCGTGCTTCGATGGCCCCGCTCCGGCGGGCGCTGGGACTGGCCCTGGCGCTGGTAAGCGGTCTGTTGCTGACCGGCTGCGGCATCAATGCGATCCCGACCTACGAGCAGAGCGCAAAGGCCGCCTGGTCGGAGGTGATGAACCAGTACAAGCGCCGGGCGGATCTGATCCCCAACCTCGTCGAGAGCGTGAAGGGTTTCGCCGAGCAGGAGCGCAGCGTCCTGACCCAGGTCACGGAGGCAAGATCCAAGGCGACGGGCGTCCAGATCCCCGCCGATATCCTGACCAATCCCGACGCGATGAAGAAGTTCCAGGATGCGCAGAACACGCTCGGCGGTGCGTTGCGGCAGTTGCTCGTGGTGGCCGAACGCTATCCCGACATCAAATCAGGCCAGAACTTCCTGACGCTCCAGAGCCAGCTCGAAGGTACCGAAAATCGCATCTCCATCGCACGGCGCGACTACATCGAGGCCGTCAGAATCTACAATACGGAGATCACAACCTTCCCCGGGCGCATCTGGCGCAGCTTCCTCTACAAGTCTGCCAAGGAAATGGCGACGTTCGACATTCCCGCGGAGGAAACACGGGCGCCGCGCGTCGACTTCGGCACGAAGAAATGAGTTTGGGATCCGCCCGCAACGCGCCTTCTAGTCTTCTCGTCGGGATCGTCGCGTTCGTCGGGCTGCTCCTCGCGCTTGCTGCGCCGTCGCCTGCGCTGGCGCAGGAGGTCCGCTTTCCCGCCCTGACCGGACGCGTCGTCGACGGCGCCGGTTTGCTGTCGAGCGACGAGCGCCAGCGCATCGAAGCCACGTTGAGAGGCCTGGAATCCAAGTCCTCGGACCAGTTGGTAGTCGTCACCCTGCGCTCGCTGCAGGGTCTCACCATCGAAGACTACGGCTATCGGCTGGGCCGGGCCTGGGGCATCGGCCAGCAGGGCACGAACAACGGTGTGCTCCTCCTGGTCGCACCCGCCGAGCGCAAGGTCCGCATCGAGGTCGGGCGGGGCCTCGAAGGTCAGTTGACCGACGCGCTCTCGTCCCTGATCGTCCAGAACGCGCTGCTGCCTGCATTCCGGCGCGGAGACTGGTCGGGCGGCATCGAAGCGGCGGTCCGTGACATCTCTGATGTGCTGCTGGGCGATGCGCAGGCGGTGAAGGATCGCCTCTCGCGGCTGGCCAAGCGGGGCGGCGAGACCGATTGGCAGACCTGGATCCCCGTCTTGATCTGGCTGCTGATGGCGGGCCTGATCCTGTATGCCCACTGGCGCCAATCGCGCGCGCCGCCGGGGGCGCCAGGCGCCAGGCGCCGCGCGTCGACCACGAGCGGACCGATCTTCGTGCCCGGCGGCTGGAGCGGCGGAGGCCACTGGGGTGGCGGTTCCGGCGGCAGTAGCGATGGGGGTTTCGGCGGCGGCGGCGGGGACTTCGGCGGGGGCGGCTCCTCCGGCACGTGGTGAACACGACTGACAGAGGCGGGAGACGGCCACATGGCATTCATCAGTGACGAGGCACGCGCGAAGATCTCCGCCGCCATCAGCACCGCGGAAACGCGAACCCGAGGCGAAATCGTCGCCGTCGTCGCACATGAGAGTGCCACCTACCTGTCGGTGCCCTTCATGATCGCGGCGCTGGTCGCTCTGCTCGCCCCCTGGCCGCTGATCCAATTCACCTGGATGAAGGTTCAAACCATCTACCTGCTGCAACTGGTTTCATTTCTCGTTCTCGTTGGTCTCCTGCTTCCTCGACCGATCCGGTTCCGCCTCGTCCCCAGGAGCATCCTCACCTCGCGCGCCCATCGGCGGGCCGTCGAGCAGTTCCTCAGTCACAATCTCAGCAATGCCCTCGGCCGGACGGGCGTCCTCATCTACCTCTCCGTCGCGGAGAGGTATGCCGAGATCATCGCGGATGCCGGGCTGCACGGGACCGTCCCCCAGGACGAATGGCGCAAGATCGTGGACGCGCTGACGTCACGGATCGCGGGTGGAGAGCCCGACCTGGCCCTCATCACAGCCATCGAGGACGTCGGAGCCATCCTGGCGCGCCACGCTCCCCCGGACGGCACGCCATCCCGCCGCCTCCCAGACCACCTCATCGTCCTGGACTAATCCAACCGCCGTTGCGCTCGGCGCGCCCAGGCGACATATTCCGCGGCCAACTCCTCCGTGACGGGCTTGACCATGCCGACCGCCCAGAGCCGCCCGCCGGGACGCGCCCGCGTCAGCCAGCTTCAAGACGGCTTGGCCCAGCCGGGGGCCATGGCGAAAGCCTTCGTCGTCCTCGAGATCGTTGCCAACTCGTCCGAGCCGATCACGATGGCGGACATCGTTCGCGCCACCGGCCTGACCAAGCCGACGGCCCATCGCATCACAACCGCGCTCGCCGAAATGGGCTACATCGAGCGCGACCCGCTGCGCAAAGGCTACGTCGAAGGCCCGAGGCTGCTGGCGCTCGCGCTCGGCACACTGCGCGCCGCCGCGCCGCGAACGGTGCGGCATGCCATTCTGCGCTCGGTTTCCGAGCAAGTGGGCGAAACCTGTAACTTCGGCGTTCTCGTCGGCTCGGAGGTCGTCTACCTCGATCGCGTCGAAGCAAAGTGGCCCCTCGGCCTCCGGTTCGAGGCGGGCAGCCACGTCCCAGCCCACTGCACCGCGATCGGCAAGCTGCTGCTGTCACAGATGCCCGAGCCGGAACGCACCGCATTGATCTCGGTCCTGCCGCTGCGCCGTTACACGAGCCGGACCTTGGTCGACACGCGGCGTCTCCTCGAAGCGCTCGACCAAATCGCCCGGACAGGTGTCGGGACGGACGACCAGGAATTCATGGACGGCGTTGTGTGTGTCTCGGTTCCGGTGCTGGGTGAGGACGGGCTGGCGATCGGCGGGGTCGCGGTGTCGGCGCCTGAAGCACGCATGACGTTGGCCGAAGCGCAGGCTCTGGTCCCTTCGATGCGCGAAGCGGCAGCAAAGATCGCGGCGACATTCGCGCTGCCGGGACGCGATCGCGCCGAGAACAGGCCCGCCGGCCGGGCAAAGACGCGATCGCGGTCCCCCACATGACGAAAAGCAAACGGAGGCGCACATGACTCTGAGGATCGTCTTGGCGGGGGCATCCGGCAAAGTCGGCATGGCGATCGTCCAGCGAATTGCCAAGGAGAAGGACCTCTGCCTCGCCGCCGCAGTCTCGCGCAGCGCAGCAGGCCGGGACGCGGGCGAGGTTGCCGGCATTCCTACGCTCGGCGTCGCGGTCTACCCAGACGTCACTGCCGCCATGGCCGCAGGCCCCGCGGATGTCCTCATTGATTACACCAAGCCGGGTTCAGTGAAGGCTCACGCGCTGGCGGCCATTGCGCATGGCCTCTCGGTCGTGATCGGCACCAGCGGGCTGACTGCGAGCGACTATGAACAGATCGACGCCGCGGCGCGCGCGCGCCGTGTCGGCGTGCACGCCGCCGGAAACTACTCGATCACGGCAACGCTGATGCGGCGCTTCGCGCTGGAAGCCGCCAGGTTCGTTCCCGACGTCGAGATCATCGACTATGCGGGCGCGGCCAAACCCGACGTCCCGAGCGGAACCGGCCGGGAACTGGCCGAACAGCTCAAAGCCGTCCGCGGACCCGGCACCAGCCTCCCCGTCGAAACGCTGAGCGGGGCTCGCGAGACGCGCGGCGCCGACATCGGCGGCACCCGGGTCCACTCGGTGCGCATGCCGGGCTACCTGCTGTCGTGCGAGGCCCTGTTCGGGTTGCCGGACGAGCGCCTCGTCATTCGGCACGACTCCATGCCGAGCCCCCACATCTACGTCGCCGGGACGCTGATGGCGGCCCGCCGGGTGCGCGAGTGGGTGGGCTTGAAGCGCGGCCTGGAAACTGTGATGGACTGAGTTCCGATCTCAGCAGCGAACCCTTCGCGAGACCACCGGGAGCGACACATGACGGCCAGCGCCTACGATCCGAGCAATGTCTTCGCAAAGATCCTGCGCGGAGAGCTACCGGCGCAGAAACTCTACGAAGACGCCGAAACGCTCGCGATCATGGACATCATGCCCCGTGCCGACGGTCACTGCCTCGTCATTCCCAAGACGCCGGCCCGCAACGTCCTGGACGCGACGCCGCAACAGCTCGCGGCCTGCATCACGACTGTCCAGCGCATGTCGAAAGCCGTCATGGCAGCGTTCGCGGCGGAAGGCGTAACGATCCAGCAATTCAACGAGCCCGCGGGCGGACAGGTCGTCTTCCATCTGCACTATCACGTCCTGCCGCGTCATGCCGGCGTGTCGCTGCGCCCTCACACCGGCCAGATGGAAAAGCCCGAGGTTCTGGCAGTCAACGCCGACAAGATCCGCAAGGCGCTGGGCAAAGCCGGCGGCTGAGCGATGTCGCGCTGGGGCGAGGATCCGGTACGGGCCGGTGATGACCTGCTGGCGAGATCGCGGTCCGCGATTGCACCGGCAGGGCGGGTGCTGCTGGCCGGGGCCGGACCTGCCGCGGCAGCGCAGATCGCCTCGGACGAGGTCGGCGCGATTGCGCACTGGCACCGGCGGATGAGCCGTGCTTTTCCCAACGCCGTCGCCGAGCCGCCACGCGGTCCCTTCGACACGGTTCTGCTTCGCCTGCCCAAAGGGCGCGCTGAACAGGAAATGACCCTCCACCAGTGTCTCGGGGTCACGGCACCCGGCGGACGGATCGTCCTGTATGGGGGAAACGAGGAAGGAATCCGCACGGCCGCGACGCTCCTTGGCCATATCGCCTCACCGGTGGACACACTCGCCACGATGGGGCATGGCCGCGTCGTTTGCACACGGCGCACTGCCGATCTCAACCTCCGGCCGCGCCTGGATGACTGGCGCATCGACACCTCGCTCACGATCGACGGCGTCGCTCTGCCGTGGACGACCTATCCCGGTCTCTTCGCGCACGGCGACCTCGATCCCGGCACGAGCCTGCTCCTCCACTGCCTGCCTCCGCTCACAGGCTCTGGCCGGTACCTCGACTTCGGTTGTGGCCCAGGTGCGATCTCGGCTGCTTTATCAATGCGCGCGCCATCGGCGCAACTCGACATGCTCGACGCCGACCTCGTCGCACTGGAAGCGGCCCGACGGAATGTTCCTGGCGCCACCGTCTTCGCCGGCTATTCCCTCGCCGCTGTGCCCGTGGCGCGCTACCAGCTCATCGTCTCCAACCCACCCATTCATGAAGGCATCCGCGAGGATCACACGACGCTGGAAGCGCTGATCGCCGACGCGCCCCGCCATCTGATGCCCGGCGGCACTCTCCTCATCGTGGTGCAACGCCGCATCCCGCTGCAGGATTCGCTGGCGCGAGTTTTCAAGACAGTTTCCGTCGCGGCGGAAAATGGCGGCTATCGGGTCTGGCGCGCGGCCTGACCTGCTTCAGCGCAAACGCGCGAAATAGCGGATTTCCTGTCTCGCGCGCTGCTCGCCGGCCGGGTTCACATGACGTCTCAGGAGCGAGTCGTAGGCGAGCCTCAGCTGCCGGTACTCTCCCGCGCAGTCCTCGCCCCTGTCCGCCGGCATTTCGACGGCATCCGCGAGCGCGCGGTAGCGCTCCGGATCCGAACCCAGCGCGATGCAGACCAGGTTGTAGAGGCGTTGCGCCGCAGTGGGGTGCGCCCTGGTCTCCGCCCTCGAAGCGCCGTTCGCCAGCAAGCCGGACGGGCGTCCAGCGAAAAAGGCCATCCAGGACATGTAGACGTGCGCCGTTCCGCGAATGAGCCCGGCGGCCTCTTCTCCGGCCAGATGAAGCATCAGGAATGCTGCGATGTGATCGGCGGCTTCTTCCTCTCTGCCCAGGACCGGCAGTCTGAGGTGTTCCACGAGGGCATGGCCGAACTCATGGAGGAAAGCGTCGACGAATGCGCCGGCGAGCGCCTCCTCCGCCGTGAGCCAGGACGGGAGCGCACGCGCTTCGATCCGTCGAACGGGCACATGCAGGTACTCGTAGCAGACCGCGACCGTGCGGTGGATGAACCAGGCATCGACATTGCCGTTGCAGTTCTCGAGCTTGAGCGTCAACGGCTGCGGCAGGCGGAACATCCGCACCACGCCTTCCATGCGTTCAAGCCAGCGTTCGGCTTTCAATCTGTCGTGCAGCGGCTGATGAACGGCGTTCTTCGGCGGCGTGTAGACCACCCGGGCATCCTCGGCGGCTGAACCGCCGGACCACGGCGCGACAAACAGGGCGAAAAGCAGTGCGAAGGTAGCGACACGCAGCGCACCACGGCACCGCCATCGCTTTTGTCCATTGAACGTCATGACACCCTGCCCTGGACGACCGGCGGCTTCCCTGCTCCCGATGCTGCGCCGCAGCAACAATCGCAGATGTTGCATGAAATACTCAAGCGCCGACAAAGTTCGGCCCGACCCGATCCACTCGTTGATGCTTACAGTCCCCTCCGCTCATAAATGCAATCGCGTCATAGGCGCAGGACCAACCACACTGGGGAGCAAGAACATGCGCACGATCATCGCCGCTGTCATGGCAGTCGCCGTCGGCATCACGATCACCACCGTAGCCTCGCCGGCCGAAGCCGCCAAGAAAGGCAAGAACAAGCAGTGCATGGCGACCAACGCCGCCGGCAAGAAGGTGTCCTTCAAGTGCGCCGCGAGTGAGAAGTGCTGCTGGCAGCCGCTCATCCAGAAGGGCGCTTGCGTGCCCGCCAACGGCATCTGCCTCTGATCCGCGACATCGCGTGAAACTGGAAAAGGCGGGCCCCACGGTCCGCCTTTTCTGCTTCGAACGACGGACTGTGATTTCAGGCGATCCCGACCGCATCGTAGGCCGCGACGATCGCCTGCACGCGCTTGTCGATCTCCGTTTGCGGCATGCCGGAGAAAAGAGTGCGCGCTGCAGCGATCACGGCCCGGCGGCTATCGGAGAACCCGGAGTTCGCCGTCAGTTGAAGCAACGAATTATAGTAGATGCGGGCACATTCCCGCGGATTGAAGAGGAATGTCGCGCCGGCCTTGGCCGTAATAAGCCGGTATGCCGCGTGATTGTGGATGCCCGCATTGCGGTGCTGGGCATAGCTCGGCCGGTAATCCCGCATGTGCATGGGATCGCGGTAGTCTGACGGCTTGGACAGTGATCTGATCGAGGTCGCTCTGCCGGCGACCCCGCTCCCGATGATCCAGTCCCACCGTCCTATGTCCGACGTCTCCCAGTTCTTGAGGAACGTCCCAAAGATATCGGCCAGGGACTCGTTCAGGGCGCCCGGCTCCGCTTGGGTATTGTCGAGGCGCGCCGTCGCGTCGATGACGCCGTGGAACATCTCGTGCCCGACGACGTCGGCGCCGGCAGCGTAGCTGCGCCAGGTTCCATCGGAGAGCCTCAATTGGCCGAAAACCACCTGGTCGTCGGTCCAACTCGCACCCCGCCAGGATCGCAGCGTGCCGTCTCCGTTGCGAACGGCATTGATACTGCTGCGCATCAAGCCCCCGCGGCCATCCCAGTTCAGCCGGCCGAGTTCGCTGCGGAGGAAGCGCGCAAACTGTCCGGCGTTGTGATGGGCGCTCACCGCTGCTCGCGAGAACGCCGGGGGCCGTTCGACGTGGGGGCCGGGCCGATTACCCGATGCATCGCTGTAGTCGAGATATTCGAGGTCATGCGTGGCGATCCCGAGTGCCACGTCGCTCAGGCGCCGGCGCCCGCCCGAGACGACTTCGACCCGAAACCGGCGCATCTTGCCATGATCATCCGGCGCGCTCGCCTCCTCGGAGAGTGTCGAATGGCGCGGAAGGGCCTCGACGAAGCGACCCGTCATAGCGTCGATCACATAGTCGAGCACTCGGGCCGACCCCTGATCGAAGCGCTCCAATTCCTCGCTGCTGGCCCGACCCGCCCTGCCGCGCCGGCGAACCTTCACGTCGTCGACGATGTACACGAGGCGCCAACGCCCTCCACGATCGGGGTAGATGTACGGGTTGACCCGTGCATGCGGTGTGCGCGCCCCATACCCCGCTGCCTTGCCCGCGACTTCGAGGGCCTTCTGAGGGGACACGCGCGGCACGATCGAACGCAGGACGGGCTCCGCGATGCGGGCGTTGATCGCAACCAATGCGTTGTCTTGCCCGAGTTCGACGCAAACGAGCGAGCCGTACACCGGAATGCCGTCGTACTCCTGTTGAAACCTGAACAGATGCGTCCCGGTATAGGCGACGGTCTCTGTGCCCCGGCACCTCCACTCGCAGGCCGAGTGCCCCAGCTTCGGCGCCGTGACTTCCGGAACGCTCTCGTCCGCGATCGCAGCGTCGAGATAGCGGGTCGCCATTCCGAGCTGGTCGATGTCACCCGCGCGCACGCCCCTTCCCAGACCGGCCCTCGCAGCCTTCGCGATGCCGGCGAAGCGGTCACGGCACGCTCGATCGCCGGCATGAAGTGCGATCGTTCGGTACATGCTCATTCCCTGCCTCCCAGCCGTTCCAGGCTACCCACGCTCGTGACGTGGTGCGAGCCTGAAAAGATACTCCGGGCGACAGCCGTGCATCGAGAACGCCGCTATCGCGCAGCGGCCAATCCCGCATCGATGTCGGCGAGCAGATCATCGATCGACTCGAGCCCCACGGACAGCCTCAGCAGGCCATCACTGATCCCCAGCTCGGCACGCGCCTCCGGCTTCAAGCGCTGATGCGTCGTGGTTGCTGGATGCGTGATCAGGCTCTTCGCGTCACCGAGATTGTTGGAGATCTTGATGATCCGCAGCGCATTCAGGAAGCGGAATGCGGCAGCCTTTCCGCCTTCCAGCTCGAAGGCGACCAGCGTGCTGCCGCCGCCCATCTGGCGCTTGGCGAGTTCGGCCTGGGGATGATCCGATCGGCCGGGATAGAGCGCACGGGCAATGCCGCGACCGATCTGTCCCGCCAGATGATCGGCGACGCGTCCGGCAGCCTCGGTCTGCGCGCGAACCCGCAGGTGCAGCGTCTCGAGCCCCTTCAGCATGACCCAGGCATTGAAGGGGCTGATGGCGCCTCCAGTGTGCTTGTAGAAGGGGTGAAGATGGTCGGCGACGTACTTCTCGGAGCCCAGCACGATCCCTCCGAGGCATCGCCCCTGCCCGTCGATGTGCTTCGTCGCCGAGTACACGACGACGTCGGCCCCGAGTTGCAACGGCTTTTGGAGCAGCGGCGTCGCAAACACGTTGTCTACGACGACGATCGCGCCGGCCTCGTGCGCGATTTTCGAGACCGCGGCGATGTCCACGAGATCGAGGCATGGGTTCGACGGCGTCTCGAAAAAGACGGCGCGGGTATTCGGCCGCATGGCAGCCTTCCAGGCCGAGAGGTCACGGCCATCCACCAAGGTCGACTGCACGCCGTAGCGCGGCAAGAGGTCCTGGATGACGTAGAGGCACGACCCGAACAGCGCCTTGGCCGCAACCACGTGGTCGCCCGCTTTCAGATAGCACAGCAGCGCGGCCGATACCGCCGCCATTCCCGACGCCGTCGCACGTGCCGCTTCGGCGCCTTCGAGCAGTTTCATCCGCTCCTCGAACATCGCGACTGTGGGATTGGCGTAGCGTGAATAAATGAAACCGCCGCTCTCGCTCTTGAAGCGCTCCTCGGCCTGCTCGGGGCTGTCGTAGACGTAGCCCTGCGTCAGGAAGAGGGCTTCGGACGTCTCGGCGAACTGCGAGCGCAGCGTGCCGCCATGGACGAGGTTGGTTTCGAACCCGGTTTTCCGGGACACGGGGAGGGTCATCTTTCGCATCCTGGTTGCCCCGCATGGAACCGGAGCGGGCAATCCAGGGGATGCGCGCGCGGCCCTTTAGCGAGTTGTTTTACGTGGCTGCAAGCCGGCCGGCCAAATCACCACGGTGGAGTAAGGTTGGGGATAATCCGCCCCGCGATTGCCGTCAAGGAGTTGCGCGGTCTATGGCAATTCGACACGGGTCGGGACTTGGCCACCACTGGCCTCCCGGTTCAAAGGCGCGCACACGATAGCGGGATCGATGGCAAAAACCACGAAATTGCGGCCGGCAGCGGCCACCGGCATCCTGCCGGCCCAGGCGATCCGCGGGCTGATCGGCGCAGGGGCGATCACCCTGGCGCAGCCGATCGCGCCGCGTCAGTTGCAGCCGGCGAGCCTCGATCTGCGCCTGGGCAGCCTCGCCTACCGAGTCCGGGCGTCGTTCCTGCCAGGACCCGGCGCAACGGTCGTCTCGAAGATCGAGGGCCTGAAGCTCCATCAATTCGACCTGACGCCCTCGGCCGTCCTGGAAACCGGCTGCGTGTACATCGTTCCCTTGATGGAGACGCTCGACCTGCCGGCGGGCCTCGCCGCGGCCGCCAATCCGAAGAGCTCGACCGGCCGGCTCGACGTCTTCACCCGCGTGATCGCCGACGGTGCCGACGCCTTCGACCAGATCCCGGACGGCTACAAGGGGCCTCTCTATGCCGAGATCTGTCCCCAGACCTTTCCGATCGTCGTCCGCCCCGGCTCGACGCTCTCGCAGATCCGCTTCCGCAACGGCGACGCGACCGAGAGCGACGCCGCCCTCACCACACTCCACGCGCGCGAAACCCTCGTGAGCGGCGGCGTCCAGGACATCCGCGGCGGCATCGCGCTTTCGGTCGATCTCGTCGGCGAAGGCGGGCTGGTCGGCTACAAGGCGCGCCGCCACACCGGCATCGTCGACGTCGACAAGCCCAAGTCGTGCGCGATCCTGGATTATTGGGAGCCGATCGACGTGCGCGGGGCGCGACGCCTGATCCTCGATCCCGACCAGTTCTACATCCTCGCCTCGAAGGAGGCGGTGCACGTGCCGCCGACGCACGCCGCCGAGATGGTGCCGTTCAATCCCCTCGTCGGCGAGTTCCGCGTGCACTACGCGGGCTTCATGGACCCCGGCTTCGGCCATGCGGCGGCCGGCGGCAGCGGCGCCCGCGTGGTGCTCGAAGTGCGCTCGCACAAGGTGCCGTTCATCCTCGAGGACGGCCAGATCATCGGTCGCCTGATCTACGAGCGCATGTCGGAGGTGCCCGAGCAGCTCTACGGCCAGGGGCTCGGCTCGAATTACCAGGGCCAGCACCTCAAACTGTCGAAGCATTTCACCTGAGACGCCGGCGACCTCAGCTCGCCACGATCACCTGCGCCTTGAACAGGGCCTCGCGCTCCACCGTGCCGGTGAACGTGCTGCCCTCCTCGAACCATGACCGTGGAGCGGGTGTTCCCCACAGTGTTTGACGGCGAGGATCGCGCAACGACCAGCGGATCGGCTCATGGTCCGGATCCATCGTCTGATAGTCGCTCGTATAGATCTCGATGCGATGCCCATCGGGGTCGCGGACATACAGGAAGAAGGCATTCGAGATCCCGTGCCGCGCCGGCCCACGCTCCATGTTGGCGAGATAGCCCGTCGTCGACATCAGATCGCACAGGTGAATGATGTGCATCGCAGTCGGCACCCAATAGGCGACATGGTGCAATCTCGGGCCGCGCCCATTTGTGAAGGCGAGATCATGGACGTTGCCTTTGCGGTGCATCCACGCCGCCGCGATGCGCCCGTCAGGCCCGTCCTCCTCGGCGTACTCCGTCAGTCTGAACCCCAGCCGCGCGTAGAAATTCATCTGGCCCTGAACATCCGGCGCAAAGACGTTGAAATGGTCGAGGCGCTGGGGATGAACGCCTTTGTAGTGGGCGTATTTCTGCAGCAGGATCTCGCACTTCTCGTAATTGTGGACCAGCTCGACCGGCAGCCCGAAGGGATCGACGAAGCGCAGCGTTCGCCCCCGGTGAGGCAGTTCCACGATCTGGCTCGGGAGTCCTTCCGACCTGCAGAAAGCTGCAGCGCAATCGAGATCCTCCTCACCCGCGGCCTTGAAACCGACAGCCGTGCAGGCCGCCACTGATGCGCGCCGCAGAATGATCGAGTGATGCTGGCGCTCCTCGACCCCGCGGAGAAAAATCATGTCCGGCGTTTCGTCCTCGACATGGAGGCCGAGCGTGTCGGCATAAAACGCGCGGCTTCGCCCGAGATCCGTGACATCCAGCATCACATGGCTCGCGCGCACGATGGCGAATGGCGGATTGAAGATGTGCTTGGGAACGGGCATCGGGGTTTCCCTCTAGGCGCCGAGCTTCGGCACCGCGTGCGTGCCTTTGGCCAGACAGATATTCTTGGTTTCCATGTAGAAATCGAACGAGTAATCGCCGCCGTCGCGCCCGATGCCGGAAGCCTTCGTTCCGCCGAAGGGCGTCGGCAGGTGACGGACGTTCTCGGAGTTGCACCAGATCATACCGGCATCGAGTCCATCGGCGACCCGCAACGCGCGCCCCATGTCGCGGCTCCAAACGTAACCCGTCAGTCCGTAGCGGACGGAATTGGCGATCTCGATCGCGTCGCCTTCGTCTCTGAACTCCAGGGCAGTCAGGACGGGCCCGAAGACCTCCTCCTGCGCGATGCGCTGGCCGCTGTCGCGGGCCCGGATCAACGTCGGCGCCACGTAGTGGCCGCCGCCGGGACCATCGTAGGGTTTGCCGCCGGCCAGGATCGACGCGCCTTCGACTGCAGCGATGCCGAAATAGCTGCACACTTTGGCGAGATGGCGCTCGTGGATCAGAGGGCCGATCTCTGTCGCCGGATCGAGCGGATGGCCGACCTTGAGCTTCGCGACGCGCTCGCGCACGCGGGCAATGAAGGCGTCCGCGATCGAAGACTGGACCAGCAGACGCGACGACGACGTGCACCGCTCGCCGTTGAGCGAGTAGATCATGAATACGACGGCGTCGACGGCGCGATCGAGATCGGCGTCCTCGAACACGATGACCGGGTTCTTGCCCCCGAGTTCGAAATGCACCCGCTTTAGAGTTGCAGAACCCTGGGCCATGATTGCGGACCCCGTCGCGCTCTCGCCGACGAATCCGATCGCTTTGATGTCGGGATGCTCGGTGAGTGCCTTGCCGGCCTCCTCACCGATGCCGTGGACGGTGTTGAGCACGCCGGCGGGCAAACCCGCCTCCTGACAGATGCGTACGAGCAGGTCGGCCGTCACCGGCGACCATTCGGCCGGCTTGTGAACGACCGTGCAGCCTGCAGCCAGAGCCGGCGCTATCTTCCAGGTCGACAGCATGAAAGGGGTGTTCCATGGAGTGATCACGCCTACGGGGCCGATCGGAACGCGCGTCGTGACATTCCAGTGCTCCTCCGCCGGAAGGTTGAGACCATCGCGGGCACCCGGGACCCGGTCGGCGAAAAAGCGGAAATTCTCAGCCGCACGGACCGCCGCCTTGGACATGAAGCGCCACGCTTGCCCCGTATCCCAACACTCCAGAACCGCGATCTCGTCAGCCCGCGCTTCGATGGCGTCGGCGATCCGATGTAGGAGCGCCCGCCGCTTGGCGGGCGACCATGCAGCCCACGCCTTGAACGCCGCTTTCGCAGCGCGCGCGGCGCGATCGACATCCTCGCGCGTCCCCCGCGCCACCTCGGCGATCGCGGACCGGTCCACCGGGGAGAACGTCGTGAAACGCGAGGTTCCATCGACCCGGGCGCCATCGATGAGATGGCCGATGCCCTGAGACTGGAGCTTCCCCAAGAGCGGCTGCAGACGCGACAGATTCTCCGCGAGCGTAGGACCCTTCTTGCTCATCATCGATCCTTCCCGGCGCGACGCGCCACGATCTCGTGCAGGTTATTGTGGCGAAGCGCGCCGACCGGGTCGATCTCGACCAGCTCGAATGTCAACCCGAGCGGATTGGCCGCAAAATCACCCGCGGTCGCGTCCTTGAGCGCGGCGAAGATCGCCCCGGCGGCCTGTTCCCGCACCTCGGCGGTGCGTCCGCTGCCGATGCGGGCCTGCACGTGGATGAAAGCGTTGTCGGGATGGCCGTCGGCGACGAGATAGACATCCCTGCGCTCCGCCCGTGTCCGCAATCCACCGATGGGAAACACGCCTGTCTTCAGCGCAGCGGCATGAAGGCGTCCGACGACCTCGGCCAAGTCGATACGCTTGTCGAGATTTGCCGAGTACTCGACGATGATATGCGGCATCCGGATCGCCCCTCAGTGTCGCGCGCCATGGCCGGCCGATGCGTCCTGAGCCGCATCGAGGAATACAGTGAGTGTGTCGAGATCGCTGGCGAGCCGGCGCAGCAATTCGCCCCCCGCCACGCGTTCGATGTTCCTGTAGATCGCCTCGCTCTCGCCTTTCATGCGATCGAACAGGGCGCGGCCACGGGCCGTCAGACACACCAGCACGATCCGGCTGTCCTGATCGGCCCGCCGCCGCTTGATCAAACCGCGCGCTTCGAGATCCGGCACCATGCGAGACAGCGAGGGCATGAGCAGCGCGATGCGCCGGGACAAGCTACCCAGATCCATCTCGTCGGTCTCGGCCAGCGCCCGAAGCACGCGCCACTGTTGTTCAGTGACATCATGAGCAAGAAGATGGGGTCGGAAGCGATCCATGATCGCCTCTCTCGCCTTCAGCAGCTTCAGGGGCAGTGATCGATCCAGCGAGCGCATCATCTGGCCTCGTCGGCGACGGCATTCTCCAACGCCCCCACCCGCGAGCAGCTGACCTCGACGACGTCGCCAGGTACCAGCCAACGCGGCGGATCGAACCGGGCGCCGGCTCCCGGCGGCGTCCCCGTCGCGATCATGTCGCCCGGCTCGAGCGTCGTGAACGTGGAGACGTAGGCGATGATCCGCTCGAATGGGAACATCAAAGTGTCGGTGTTCCCACGCTGCCGCTCCTCGCCGTTGACGCGCGTGACGAGATCGAGATCGGCAAGGTTTCCGGCTTCCTCGCGCGTGACGATCCACGGCCCTACGCTGCCCGATCGGTCGAAGTTCTTCCCTTGCGTGACATTGAACTTGCCATGCCGCAGCCAGTCGCGGACCGAGCCCTCGTTCATCAGCGTGATGCCGAAGACGTGATCGAGCGCCGCGGTTTCCGCAATGCGCCGTCCTTTCTTGCCGATGACCAGCACGATCTCGCCCTCGTAGTCGAACTGCTTCGACTCCGGCGGCCGCAGCACGGGTTCGCGATGCCCGACCAGGGTGGAGGGAAACCGCACGAACAAGCTGGGAAACTTCGGCTGCTCGCTGCCGTCCCGGTATTCCGAGTTCCGCTCCGGATAGTTGACCCCGACGCAGAGGATCTTGCCCGGACGCGATAGAGGAGGCAGCAGCTGAACATCCCGCACGTGCGTATCGGCCGGAGCTGAATCGGCCAGCGCCCGCGCAGCGGCGTCGTGATCCCCCGCTATGAGCATATCGAGATCGGCGCAGCGGCCCTCCCAGCGACGCCCCAGGTCGACCAGCGAGCCGTCGGCTCGGACGATCCCGAAGGTCCTGCCAGTTCCAGTGCGCCAGCTTGCGTATCGCATCGCGATCTCCTGCTGCGGCCCGCCGACGGGTGATGCCCAGTCACATTTATTTAACATGTTAAATCATCCTGCGCAACGCAGGTTGCAGATCGGACGCACCTAGTGGCGTTCGTCGATCTCGTTGCGCGGCATGCCCGCGGGTGCCAGGCGCCCCTGTCTTCGAGCGGCGGAGGGTGTCATCAGCGTTTCCGCCACCTCTTTGCGGGCCTCCACGATCAGGATGCCGCCGAAGCGGGAGAAGAAGCGCGCGCCGAGCCGCTCGAACGCAGCAGCCCAGCGAATGAACGGCCGCCATTCGAAAGGTGGGACATGGACGGCCGTCGACCAATCGATCGGATGGAACAGCGCATCGGCCAGCAACCGTTCCAATTGCGCGCGCGAATATGGCCGGCCGTGCCCGAACGGCGTAGCCTCCCGCCTCGACCAGATCGAGCGCCGGTTCGGCACCATCAACAGCAGCCGACCTTCTGGTGCAAGGACGCGCCACACCTCGCGCAGCGTCTCTCGAGCGTTCTCTGACGTCTCCAGGCAGTGGACGACCAGCAGCCGATCAACCGCGTTGTCCGGCAGTGGCATGCGTCCCTCGTCGACCAGCACCACTTGTACCGGTCCATGAGCCGGCCAGGCGATCCCGCCCTGCCCGGCGGGCATGAAAGCCCCCAAGCGTGCGGCTTCCCCCCGATAGCTGCCAAGGAAGGGGGAGGCGAAGCCCAGCCCGATGACCGTCAGACCATGCGCGCGCCGCCACCGCGAACGCAGTCGCTGCGTCAACAGGCGCCGGACCAACTGCCCAAGCGGGCGGCGGTAGAACGCTGTCAGGTCTTGGACCTCGAGATGCATGCCACAGAGATAGCGCTTGCCCTTGGTTTTCCAAGGGGCTGCGAACTCAGTCCCGCCACCGGTACCCAGCGATCCGCCGTGATCGACGCCAAAACCTAGCGCCCGAGCGGCGCCACGACCTCGCCGACGAGTAGGTCGATATCGGCTCCGATCGCACTGATGATCTGTTGGCCGTTGCGCCGGAAATCAGAATCCGCGGCCAGCAGGCGGCTACCGGAATCGGGATCCAGGGCGAGGGGCACCTGCCGAAACCGGGCCACCAGATTGGTAATCTGCGCCGAGTCGAAGGACGCCCTCAGCGCGGGAACCATCACCACGCAAAAAGCGTCCCGATGCCTCTCGATCGCCGCGACGATCCGGTCGCTGGCTGAGGAGAGCGCATCGCGCGCTTCCGGCCGGAGCGTGGCCGCCTGGCGCAAACTGGCCGCCACGCCACGTTCCGAATAGCGTTGGAATAGCCACTCACATGCTGCCCCGTACGCCTCGTCGCTTGCTCCAGCGGGCCGGGGCACCCCGAGTGCCAGACCGATCATGGCCAGCAGGACGATCCTCGCTAGTCGCTCGCGAACGGCTTGCATGCAACGGCACCAGTACCAACTCGATGGAGCCAGTTGCTGGCAGACCACGCCGAGTTGCGCAACAGCCTGCGGGCCACGGGCCGAGCAAAAACGGCATACCAATCTGCTGCATGTCGGCGCGTCGAATGCTGTGAACGTCAACCGCGACGAAGAGATGGAGCCCGACGATGCCGCAACGGGACTTCTTGAAGGTCTCCACGAACAGCGCCGGCCCGGAAGACGCCCGTTCGGGATGCATGGTCACGAGCTTCGATCACGGCCCATTGTTCTCGATCTGAGGCTAGACGAACGCACGCGTTGAAAGAGTCCCTCGGGGGCAGCGACAGGGGTCTTGCGCAGAGCGAGTGCGTCGGCCCTGTCGGCGCGCAAGCGCGCACGAGGGCGCCATCAAAAGAGCGAATGCCCGCCGTTCTTCGCGCAGGCGGCGCATCGGAAGATACAGGACCGCCTCAGCCCTTCTTGGCACCCTTCGCAAACATGTCCGCGACGATACCGTCATACCAGCCGATCGCTTCGGCGTAATTCTGCTTGCGCAGTCCTGCGTCTTCGCCGCGCTGGGAGACGAAAGACCCCGACGGATCGAGTTTGCCATCCTTGGGCGTGTAGTTGGCGCCGACCTTGATGCAGTCGTCCGGCGCCACGAGGGACCAGCATGTATTGCGGAAGCGCGCCGGAAAGCGATCCTTGTTGGACAACTCGTTCAACAGCGCGCCCACGACCACCTTTGCCTGGCTGTTGGCGGAGAATGCGGACTTGGGCATTTCCGCCGCGATCGTGGCATCTCCGACAACGAAGATGTTCGGGTCGGCCTTGGCTTTGAATGTGTCCGGATCGACCGGCACCCAGTCTCCCTGGGTGACACCGGCCTGTTGCGCGATCACGCCTGCCCGCTGCTGAGGTATGATGTTCGCCTGCGAAAACTTGACCTTCTTGCCGGCCTTCGTCGTCAGTTCTCGTGCCTTGGGATCGAAGGCCGCAATCGAGTGATCATCGATGTCGGTCGTGAGATTCAGTTCGATGATGCCCTTGTAGTACTTTTCGAACGCCTCGGTGAACGCCGGCTGCTTCGAGAACGTCTTCTTTGGATCCAGGATCACCAGCTTCGATCCGGGTTTCTTGGTCTTGAGGAAATGCGCGATCATGCACGCCCGCTCGTAGGGCCCCGGTGGGCACCTATAGGGGTTGTTCGGCATCACCATTGCGAAGACGCCACCCGACGGGAGCGCATTCATTGCCGCCAGAAGCTGTCGCTTTCCGATCTGCGACGTCAGATAGGCATGCGGGAACTGATTGGAGATCGCGCGGGAATAGCCGGGGATCGAGTCGTATTTGATATCGATGCCCGGGGACAGCACGAGGCGATCGTAGGAAATCGTCGATCCACCGCGGAGCATCACGGTTCGCTTGGCGACATCCACCATCGAGGCCAGTTCGTGCACGACCTCGACGTCCAGGTTGTCGAGGCCATCGTAGGTGTGATTGATGCTCGCCATGGAACGGAAGCCGCCCAGAACGAGGTTCGAGAAGAACGACGAATTGTAGACTTCGTTCGCTTCCACGAGCGTAACGTCGAGCTTGGGATCACCGAGTTTGAGGTGATGTGCCACCGTAGCACCGCCAGCGCCTCCGCCGATCACCACCACGCGAGGGGGCGTCTGGGCTATCGCCGGCCGGGCCAGAGATGCCGCTGCGACCGCCGAGCCTGCCAGGATGCCGAACCGTCGCCTGGAGACGGCCTTGGAATTGTAACGCATGCCTGCTCCCTCCCCTCGGCCCAGCCGCCGGCTGCGACCGATTTCCCGACCCTATTCGTCCGCGGTCGTCGAACCCCGAGAACAGCCCGAGGACCGGCGCGCGCCGCGGGAACCTCGCAGCCATTGCAGGTCACCGTTCGACCGAACTGTCGCCGGCTCGATGCACAGCGCACGGACCTACCGTATCGACGCATACCATAAGCGCCATGTCCAGAGCCATACGATCCGACTCAGGCCGCAAGGCGTCTTCTGGGATGCTCCGAAAAGGCCGATCGAGCCCCGCTGACCCGTCATGCCTCGACCCCGAGCGGCTGGCCGGTGGCGCCGGTGTGCTTCCAGAGCGCGCTCAGGGCGCACTCTTCCCGCCTTCGCGCCTCGCTCTGCGGGGTGTTCCGTGCCGTCCCGGCGACAAGCACCGCAGGTTGATGTCATGCCTCGTCTGGTACGCCCCGCGGCCCATCATTTCGTCGCGTGCGCCTTTCGAACGCAGCCGAAGCGTCCGCGATGGTCGCGAGTTTCGTCTATCGTTCGACCGGCCATTCCGGCAACCGGCGTGCAACATCAATCTCGCAGCCACGGGGCGGCGGCATCCGGCCAGCGTTCCAATCGGCCGCCGGCGACCAAGCCTCCAGCGAGCGCTGCCGCTTCGTCGTCGGCGGCGAGCAGGCATAGCCCACGGGCCCTGCCAGGAAGCGGCCGTCACGTACTTGTAGCCGCCCGCCGTTGGGTATACCCAAAGGGATGCTCTCCAGGATCTTCAATTGGTTCGAGACGCGCCTTGCCGCGTTTCCCGAAGGCCACCCCGCGCGCCCGCCTGACACGCTGGCGGCATTCTATTGGTATTATCTGAAGCCCGTTTCGCCGGTCTTCGTTCTGTTGCTCGTTCTCGGCTTCCTCGGCTCG
>CAYMEB010000037.1:0-28205 GCA_964389095.1 uncultured Hyphomicrobiaceae bacterium | reverse complement strand
AACGCAGCGCATCAGCCTCGGCATGAAGCAGCTGCAGTCCGATCCGTGGCTGAGCATCGAGCAGAAGTACCCTGTCCAGGGTCGCTTCACCGGAACGGTGACCAACATCGCCGACTACGGCGCGTTCGTCGAGCTGGAGCCGGGCGTCGAGGGTCTCATCCACGTCTCCGAGATGAGCTGGACCAAGAAGAACGTCCATCCGGGCAAGATCGTGTCGACCAGCCAGAAGGTCGATGTGCAGATCCTCGAGGTCGACCCGCAGAAGCGCCGTATCTCGTTGGGCCTCAAGCAGACCCAGGACAACCCGTGGGATGCGTTCCTGTCCGCGCACCCCAAGGGCTCGATCGTCGAGGGTCCGATCCGCAACATCACCGAGTTCGGCCTGTTCATCGGGCTCGACGGCGGCGTGGATGGCATGGTCCATCTCTCCGACCTCGACTGGAACCGTTCCGGCGACGAGGCCATCAAGGACTACAAGAAGGGCGACAACGTCAAAGCCGTCGTGCTCGACGTCGACAGCACGAAGGAGCGCATCTCGCTCGGCATCAAGCAGGTCAGCGGCGATCCGCTCGCGGCTGTCGGCACCCTCAAGAAGGGTGACCAGGTGACTTGCCAGGTGGTCGCAGTGCAGGAAGGCGGTATCGAAGTGAAGATCGCCGGCACCGACTTCACCACCTTCATCAAGCGCGCGGATCTCTCGCGCGAGCGTGGCGAGCAGCGTCCCGAGCGGTTCACCGTCGGCCAGAAGGTGGACGCGGCCGTCATCAACTTCGATCGTGCTTCGCGCCGCGTGACCGTCTCGATCAAGGCTCTGGAGATCGCCGAGGAGAAGCAGGCCGTCGCGCAGTATGGCTCGTCCGACTCCGGCGCCTCTCTGGGCGACATCTTCAAGGCCGCGATCAAGAAGAAGGAAACCGACGACAAGTGATCTCGGCTCACGCCATCGATTGAGCTACCGAGTGCGCCGCAGCCTCTGCGGCGCACTCTTGCTTTGTGCCTCGGCTTCCGGCGAGCCGGCGGGCGAGGGAAACCGACGAGGTGGTCCGTGCCGACGTGGTTGACGTCGTTGATCGAGCGTTTCCGGTATCGGGACGAGAGGTCCGCTGCAGGCCCCGATCTGAGAGCGCCACTAGCCGCTTCGGCGCGGGTCGAACCGACGGGGTCGTCACTGGGCGACGCAGCCGCCCTGGTGATCGAGTCCTTGCCGTTGCCGGCTCTGATCGTCGACGAGGATCTATACCTGCGCGCGGGCAACGCGCTCGCACATGACCTGTTCGGCAGTTTGAGGACCGGGTCCCTGCTGGGCTTCTCGGTCCGCAGCCCGGAAGTCACGACCGCGCTGCGAGACGCTTTCTCCGGGACCGGCCGTAGCCGTTTCGATCTGCTGCTGCCGCTGCCATCCGAACGGCGCCTCGAGGGGACTGTGAGCCGTCTCGGGCAGGAGCGGCGCGATACGAGTCGCTCTGTCGCGATCGTCGTCTTCCAGGATCACAGCGAGCGAGACGCCCTGGCCCGTATGCGCATGGAATTCGTCGCCAATGCCAGCCACGAGCTGCGAACGCCCCTCGCCGTGTTGTCCGGCTTCATCGAGACCTTGTCGGGTGCCGCCAAGGACGACGTTGGCGCGCGTGAGCGGTTCCTGCGCATCATGGGGGAGCAGGCGGCGCGGATGACCCGCCTCGTGGACGACCTCCTTCTGCTCAGCCGCGTGGAGATGCGATCGCATCTGCAGCCGACCTCGATGGCCGATCTGAACCTGGTCGCGAACGATGCCGCCCGCCAGGTCCGTCAAGCCGCGGCAGACGCCGAAATCGTGGTCACCTCCTCCGTGTCGGAAGGCGCGGCCAAGGTCCGCGGTGACCACGACGAGCTGGTGCAGGCAGTGCAGAACCTGATCCAGAACGCGGTGAAATACGGCAAGCCCGGCGGACGCGTGGATGTCCTGGTCGGCGAGGGGCGCGGGCGGCGCGGCCGCGAGGTGCGCATCGCAGTGCGGGACGAGGGACCGGGGATCGCCCCGGAGCATGTTCCGCGTCTGACCGAGCGGTTTTATCGGGTGAGCACCAACGAAAGCCGCGAGAAGGGCGGCACCGGCCTCGGGCTCGCGATCGTAAAGCATATTGTCACCCGCCATGCCGGCAGCATCGATATCCAGTCCGAAGTCGGCAAGGGCTCGACGTTCACAATCGCGATTCCCGCGGCGGCCTGACCTACGCCAAATCCAGATGAGCGCAGCGGGCCGCGTCCGCCGGTGCTGGCGACGATTGTCACAATACTGCAATGTGACGGATGTACCGCGACGTCATGACGAACGCGCGGGAGACAAGGAGGCATCCCATGACGGGGCACATCGTCCACGCGTTCGACCGCGACCTCGCAGGTCTCGATCACAAGATCGCTCAGATGGGCGGCCACTGCGAGCGGCTCCTGTCCGACGCATTCTCGGCACTCGAGCGCCGTGACCCGGTCCGTGCCAAAGCGGCGACCGCCGCCGACAAGGACATCGACGATCTCGACCGTTCGCTGCAGGAGCAGGCGATCCTGATGATCGCCAAGCGTCAGCCGATGGCCAACGACCTGCGGCACGTCCTGACCGTCATCAAGATCGCGAGTGATCTGGAGCGCATCGGCGATCTTGCCAAGAACATCGCCAAGCGGGCCGTCGCTGTGGCCCAGGATCCGGTGCCCAAGTCCCTCATCGCGGGGCTCGCGCACATGACGGAGTACGCGCTCGGCCAGCTCAAGGACGTTCTCGACGCTTACGCGGCCCGCGATGCCGACAAGGCGCTCGCGGTCTGGCGCGACGACGCGCGCATCGACCAGCTCTACAATTCCATCTTCCGCGAGATGCTGACCTACATGATGGAAGATCCGCGCAGCATCACGATGTGCACGCATCTCCTCTTCGGCGCGAAGAACATCGAGCGGATCGGGGACCACACCACCAACATCGCGGAGAACGTGCACTTCCTGGTTCGCGGTGTGCTGCCGGAAGGCGCGCGGCCGAAGGTGGACGAGACCAGCACGCTCGTCGTGACCAGTCAGTCACAGAAGACCAACACGACTTGAAAGCGCAGAGCAGCAGACCATGCCGACCGTACTGATCGTGGAGGACGAGATCTCCCTGGTGGAGCTCTTGAGGTACAATCTCGAAGCTGCCGGGTTCGAGGTGCGGGCCGTCACGACCGGAACCGAGGGAGAACTCGTCCTCGCCGAGGAAAAAATCGATTTGGTGCTGTTGGATTGGATGCTGCCGGGCGTCACCGGCATCGAGTTGTGCCGCCGCCTGCGCCAGAAGCCCGAGACGCGCACCCTGCCGATCATCATGCTGACGGCCCGTGGCGAGGAAGGCGACCGCGTTCGCGGCTTGTCCACCGGTGCTGACGACTATGTCGTCAAGCCTTTCTCTGTGGGCGAGGTCGTGGCGCGCGTGCGCGCGCTCCTGCGCCGAGCGAGCCCGGACACGATCGCGGAGGTCCTGTCGTACGAGGACATCGTCCTCGACAAGGGCGCTCATCGCGTCAGCCGCGCGGGACGGGAGCTTCGCATCGGCCCCACCGAGTACCGTCTGCTGCAGGTCTTCATGGAGAACCGCGGCCGAGTGCTCTCTCGGCAGCAGTTGATCGACGGTGTCTGGGGCCGCGACGGAGACGTCGACGAGAGGACGGTGGACGTCCATGTCGGCCGGCTTCGCAAGGCGATCAATGGTATCGACGATCCTGATCACATCAGGACTGTCCGCGGCGGTGGCTATGCCTTCGGCCAGCGATGATCGGGGCGCTCATCGTCGTTGAAGAACGGCGTACTGTGCGTAACCCCGATGGAGGGGCTCGTAGAACAGCGAAAAGCCCCGACGAGCGGCCGTCGCCTTCAGGACGTTGTGCATGTCCGTTCGCGGCGTGACGTCGAATTTGCGAAGCCACGCGTGCAGACCTGCACGGAGCGGTCCGGACATTTCTTCCCCACCGCCGAAATCCACGACGTGGAAGGAGCCCGCGGGGCTCACGTGGTTCAGAGCACTCTCGATCACCAACGGCCAGGCGGGGATCATCGATAGCGTGTAGGACGTGAAGACCCTGTCGAACGCAGCATGACTGAAAAGTGCGGACGTGGAGAATGACGTGGCATCGCCCATCTCGACGGCGATCCTTTGGGACAATCCGGCCTTGGCGATGTTGGCGCTGGCCGTGTTCAGCATCTGTCGCGAGATATCGAAGCCGGCCAGACGGCAGGTCGGATATTGGTATGCCGTCCTGATGAGGTTCCAGCCGGTGCCGCAACCGATCTCCAGGACACTGCCGCCCTCTGGCGGACACAGGCCGTCGATCAGCGTCGTCCGTCCGAGGAGATAGTACCTGCGGGTGATATCGTAGATGTGCCGCTGGAAGCGGTACATGCGATCCATGTGCTGCGCGGCTGCTCCTGACATCGCTCAATCCACGCGATGGTAGATGTGGAAGCCGCCATAGATTGCCGAGCGGTCGAGCGCGTGCAGGCGCCGGGAATCCTCCGGCAGGTAGGTCCATTGGCGGGCGATTGCCGGAGGCAGACGACCTTCGATGATCGAGGGTTCGGATGCCGTGCGGAAAATCACGCGAGCTCCCGGCGCCGCAGTGCGGGTGATGCCGCGCCACAGCCGCTCGAGCAACGCATCGTTCATCCAGTCCTGCGCATCGAGCAGAACGAACCTGTCGAAGCGCCGCTCCGGCATGGCATCGAGATAGTCTGTCAGAGACGCCTGGTGAACGCTCAACCCGTGGGCCGCCTCGCGCAGTTTTGCGAAGTTCGAGGCCTGCAGATACGGCGGCAGCGAGGCATCCGGACGATCGGAGTAGGACCGAGCGAAAGCCTGCCACGCGAAGTAATTGTCCGTCAGGTCGAAGTCCGTCGCGAGCTTGCGCAACCGTTCGCGAACCACGTCCGCCATGTGCACCGCGCCCGTTCCCAGCTCGTTGTACTGCGCGGGTGGAATGCCCAGGCCGAACAACGAGACGGGGCTGGCCAACATCCAGCGAACGAGGCGCCGGTCGAACAGCGGCCGAAGCCGCTTCTCATAGAACTCGATCTGCTCCGAGCGACCTCGCGCAGCCGTGATCCCGCGCGGATCCACGCCATTGAGGCGGGCCAGGAGGTGAGCTGCGCCGATGAATCGGCCGAGCAGACCGGTTCGATAGATGTTCCTTTCGAATACGCGAATGCGCCGCCGGCCGAGCTTGTCCCGACCGCTCCAGTACGCGCCCGTCGCCGGGTCGAGCTGGTTTGAGAGGTAGCGGTCGTAGATCGCCGCGACGTCGCGCGGTCCGGTGGCCCCGAACATCGAGAAGAAGGTCTCGTGATCCGGCAGAGTTCTGGCGGCGACCTGCTTCAGGCGCGCCAGCGCCACGTGAGCGGCATTGAGGTCCACGCCGACCACCTCCGCGGGGCTCGCAGTCAGATAGCTCATGAGGTTGCAGCCGCCGGAGGTGATGGCGACGACCCTGCTCTCCCCAGTCAGTTCGAGCGCCTGCAGATCGACGATCGGATCTTCCCAGATCTGGGCGTAGACCAGCCCCTGGAATGCGAGCGTGAACAAGCGTTCCGATAGACCCGCCATGGACATCCGCGAATGCCGGTGCACAGCGCTTTCCAACAACTCGGCAGTGGAGGCCGAAGCAGAATAGGCGGCGTTGCTCATGTCGTAGCTCCGGCGTTGAGAGGTTCGCCTGTGCCCGTGCGATCTGGGACACGCGCCAGCATTCCGAACTGGGTCGGCCGGTCGTCGCCCTGGGGCCACCTGACCAACTCAAGGCGGCCGTCCTCGTGCTCGACCACCGCCGTGCAGCTCTCTACCCAGTCGCCGCAGTTGAGATAGTGGATGCCGTCGATCATGCGATCCGAGGCGAAATGGATGTGCCCGCAGATGATGCCGTCCGTCATGTTGCGGCGCGCCTCTGCGGCGACGGCGTCCTCGAAGGCGCCGATAAAGTTCACCGCCGATTTGACGCTGCCCTTGAGGTAGGCGGAGAGCGACCAGTACCCCAGGCCGAGATGCCGCCTGACCCAATTGAGGGGATTGTTCATCCAAAGAGAGAGTTCGTAGCCCCTGTCGCCGAGGAACGCGAGCCACTTGGCCGTGCGGACGACGACATCGAACTCGTCGCCGTGCATGACCGTGTATCGCTTGCCGGCCGCCGTCCGATGGATCACGCTCTGGAAGATCTCGATGCCGCCGAAGCGCATGCCGACGAAGTCGCGCAGGCCCTCGTCGTGGTTCCCGGGAATGAACACGATGCGCGTGCCGTGTCGCACCTTGCGCAACAGTTTCTGGATGACGTCGTTCTGCGCCTGTGGCCAGTGTGGTCCGCGCCGTACCTTCCAGAAGTCGATGATGTCGCCGACGAGGTAGATGACGTCGGCTTCCGCGTGCTTCAGAAAGTCGAGCAGGGCGCGCGCCTGAGAAGTCCGCGTACCCAGGTGCACGTCGGATATGAATACGGCGCGGTAGCGTGCTCGTCGATGATGTCCGTCTGCGGGGCGATCGATCGTGTCTTTCATGCAGCCGATAGAGACCAGAGTCGCATTACCGGCGTGTGACACTCAACGCGGCGCTGCGATCCTCTGGGGCGACCATCGTCGATGAGCGATGTCGGCGCACGTCTCGAGCAGAGCGCCATGTCCGCCCTCGAACCGATCGTAGTAGGGATTGAGTCCGCTCGAGAGTGAGCGCGTCACCAGTCGCCGGCCAGGGTCGTCGAGAAAGCCGAGCGCCATGGCCATATCCATGGTGATACATGCGCCCTGCCGGTTGCCGTCGCGCAGGCCGTCCGATCGTCCGGCGCGATAGGCGAACGTCACGGTGATCGCCAGCGCCAAACCGGCGATCGCACAGCCGGCAGCCATCCCACCCGTTGCGGAACTGATGGAACGCCGAGGGGACAGCTGCGCCGTCCCGCCCTGAAATCGGGTGGCCTCCACCGGTGCCATGGCTTCACTCGTCGCCGGCGGGGTCTTCACCGCGCGGCCGGTCGCCGGAGAGGAAACGGCCAGTCGCGATGTAGTGGACGTGCTCGGCGATGTTCGTGGCGTGGTCGCCGATGCGCTCCAGGTTCTTGCCGCAGAACAGCAGATGGGCGCAGAAGCCGATGCTGCGCGGATCCTCCATCATGTAGGTCAGCAGCTCCCGGAACAGCGCGGTATGAAGCGTATCGATATCGCCGTCTCTCTCCCAAACGTGCTTGGCGAGCGTGGCGTCGCGCCTCGCGTAAGCCTGAAGCACCAGAGAAAGTTGACCGTGCACTTTCGACGTCAGAGCGTCGAAGCCCGCGCCGATCCCTGCGGGGTGCGTCTGATGGGCGGTCGCGACGATGCGTTTGGCGTTGTTTTTCGCCAGATCACCCATACGCTCCAGATCCGTGGCGATCTTGAGCGTAGCGATGGTCTCGCGCAGATCGATCGCTACGGGCTGCCGCTTGGCGATCATCTGGATCACCAATTCCTCGATCTTCACCTGAAGCGCGTCGATCGCCGTGTCGGTCGAAACGATCTTGGCGGCCTGCGCGGAATCGCGGTTGCGTAGGGCTTCAGCGACGGACTCCACCTGACTGCCGACGATCGTGCCCATGTCGATCACGAGCGCGCTCAGCTTCTGCAGTTCGGCATCGAACGACGCGACGATGTGTGGAGACATGATGTCCTCGTGGAGCTTTCCGTGACCGGATCAGCCGAAGCGGCCGGTGATGTAGTCCTGAGTCCGCTTGTCGACGGGGTTCGTGAAGATCTCGCGCGTGTCTCCGACCTCGACGAGAGTGCCCAGATGGAAGAAGGCGGTGCGCTGTGACACGCGGGCGGCTTGCTGCATGGAATGCGTGACGATGATGATGCAGAAATTCACGCGAAGCTCGTCGATCAGTTCCTCGATCCTGGCCGTGGCGATCGGATCCAGGGCGGAGCAAGGCTCGTCCATCAGAATGACTTCCGGGCTCACCGCGATGGCGCGCGCGATGCACAGGCGTTGCTGCTGGCCGCCGGATAGGCTGGTTCCAGAGTCTCCCAGACGGTCTTTGACTTCCTTGAACAGGCCGGCCTTCTCGAGGCTCGTCGTGACGATCTCGTCGAGTTCCGTCTTGTTGCTCGCCAGGCCGTGAATGCGCGGTCCGTAGGCGACGTTCTCGTAGATCGACTTCGGGAACGGGTTCGGCTTCTGGAAGACCATCCCGACGCGTGCGCGCAGTTGCACCACGTCCAGCTTGGGATCGTAGATGTCTTGTCCGTCGATCGCGATCCTGCCGGTCACACGACAGCTCGGAATCGTATCGTTCATTCGGTTGATGGAGCGCAGGAACGTGGATTTCCCGCAACCGGAGGGGCCGATGAACGACGTGACCGCCCGGTCGGCGATGTCGATGCTGAGCTTCTTGATCGCGTGCTTCTCGCCATAGAAGACGTCGACGTCGTGCGCGACGACCTTGGGCGCCATGGCGGTCGATCCGGCCGTCCGTTCTGTCATCGCATCCATTGGTGCAACCTCAATTTCCGCTCACCAGCGTTTCTCGAATTTCTTGCGCAGCCAGATCGCTGCCCCGTTCATCGCGAACAGGAAGCCCAGCAGGACGACGATGGCGCCGGCCGTGCGATACTGGAAGGCCGGCTCAGGGAGATCCGACCAAAGGAAGATCTGGACCGGCAGGACCGTGGCGGCATCGGTGATTCCTTTCGGAACGTCGACGATGAACGCGACCATGCCGATCATCAGCAGCGGCGCCGTTTCTCCAAGGGCATGCGCCATGCCGATGATCGTGCCGGTCATGATCCCCGGCATGGCCAGCGGCAGGACGTGATGGAACACGGCCTGCTGATGGGACGCGCCGACCCCTAGGGCGGCCTCCTTGATCGACGGGGGCACGGCCTTGATCGCCGCTCTGGAGGCGATGATGATCGTAGGCAGGACCAGCAGTGCGAGAACCAGTCCGCCGACGAGCGGAGCGGAGCGCGGCAATCCGAAGAAGTTCAGGAACATCGCCAGCCCGAGCAGGCCGAAGACGATCGACGGAACGGCTGCGAGGTTGTTGATGTTGACCTCGACGATCTCGGTGAGCCTGTTCTTGGGAGCGAACTCCTCGAGATACACGGCTGCGGCGACGCCGACCGGGAGGCAGATCACCAGTGTCACGAGCAGGGTGAGCGCAGTGCCGATGAGCGCGCCCCGGATGCCGGCCAGTTCGGGCTCGCGGCTGTCTCCGGCGGTCAGGAACTGCCAGTTGAACCTCTCTTCGATGCGGCCGTCTGCCTTCAGCCGCTCCAGGTAGGCGATCTCCTGGTCGGTGATCTTCCTGCTGCTCGCCGGAGTAGCGTAGGTCAACACCTGCCAGGATTGCGGGTTGGCCGCCGCGTCGCTCTTGAGCGGCAGCAGTGTGGTCCCCGAGATTTCCGAGCCGCCGATCTCGCTGATCTTGACCAAGCCGCCGTTGATGGCGACGAGCACGCTCGGCATCGTATCGTCGAGCTTTTCGGCTGCGTCGCGGCGGTCTGCGCGCGCCTCCAGGGTCTGGGCGTCCTCTCGCAACTCCCGCGCGCGGGCGATCGTAGCGCTCGTCCCTGCCCGTTCCAGGCGGTCGGCTTCGCGCCGAATGGCAGCGACCTTGTCCGACAAGGCGGCCTTCAGCGTCGCCAGATCAGCTGCGAAATCAGGTGATGTCGACGTGATGCTGATTTCGCCGGTCGTGCCGTCCGGTTTCGCCGTACCCGCCCCGGAGCGCGTCGACACGGGGGTCGCCATCCCTTTCAGATAGAGATCAGCCGTTGCGGAAAACATCAAAGGAACCCGCAATGTGGTCCCGATCACGGAGGGATCTTCCACGAGGCGATCGCGTATCGGGATGTCGGCTCCGGTGCTGAGGAGACCCGCGAGCTGCCGCTGCGCGCGCCTGCCTTCGACGCCTGGGACGGCGTCCGACAGCGCATCACGGATCAGTGGGAAATAGTCGGCATTGCGAATGGCAGCCGGATCCTTTCGCGCGTCGGCCTCGACCAGGTCAGCCGGGACTTTGACGTCGAGAATCGCATGATGGTGCATGAACACGGGCAAGGCGTTTCGCACGATGTCGGCGAGCAGGAAGATCAGGAAGAGCGTCGTCACGACGAGCGCGGCGATGCCGTAGATCCTCAGCCGCAGATCGCTGCGGTAGCGCGCGCGCAGGCGGCGGCGCGCCTCTTTGTCGTCGACCGGGCGTTTTGAGACGGACGTCGGAGCCGCGGAGGTCGTGGTCTGGTCAGTCATATTGCTCTCGATATTTCTGGACCACCCGCAGGGCGATGACGTTGAGCACGAGCGTCACGAAGAACAGCACGAAGCCGAGTGCGAAGGCTGCGAGTGTCTTGGCGCTGTCGAATTCCTGATCCCCGACCAGGATGGTCTTGATCTGCACGGTAATGGTCGTCACGGCGGCGAGCGGATTGGCGGTCAGGTTGGCGGCGAGGCCCGCGGCCATGACGACGATCATCGTCTCGCCGATCGCGCGGCTGATGGCCAGCATGAATGCCGATACGATGCCCGGCAATGCAGCGGGCAGGATCACCTGCTTGATCGTCTCCGCCTGGGTGGCTCCGAGCGCGTAGGCACCGTCGCGAAGCGATTGCGGCACCGCGTTGATCACGTCGTCCGACAACGACGAGACGAATGGGATGATCATCATGCCCATCACCAGGCCGGCGGCCAGCGCCGACTCCGACGCGACATCGAGCCCGAACTGAGCGCCCCAACCGCGGATCAGCGGAGCGACCGTCAGCGCGGCAAAGAAGCCGAGTACGACGGTGGGGATGCCCGCCAGAATTTCGAGGACCGGCTTGGCCACGGCCCGGGTCCGCTGGCTCGCATACTCGGACAGGTAGATGGCCGACATGAGGCCCAGAGGACCGGCGACCGCGATCGCAATCGCTGTGATGAGCAGTGTTCCCGTGAGCAGCGGCAGGAAGCCGAAGGCCGTCTTGATGTCCCCCTGGTCCGCGCGCAGCGCCACTTGCGGGTTCCATTCCGTGCCGAAGAGGAACTGCGTGACGGTAGGACGCCCCTTCAGGGTCGGATCGAAGAAGAAGCGCGCCGTTTCGTAGACGACCGAGAAGACGATGCCGATCGTGGTGAGGATCGCGACCACGGCGCAGGCGGCCAGAGCCACCAGCACGATGCGCTCGAAGACGTTACGCGCGCGGAACTCCGAGGAGACACGGCTGAGGCCGAGCAGGAGACCGGCGATGCCGAGCATGGCGCCGCCGCCGAAGAGGACGATGCGACCCGTGGCTGTGGAGGAAAGAAAGGCATCTGTGGCTGCCCTCAATTCCGCCGACACTGCACCGGAGTGCTGGCCGCTTGCGAGGTTTGCGATGTCGCGCAGTGCGACCGCGCGCTTGAGGGCGTCTGTCGCCACGGCGGCCGGATAGGCGGAAAGTGCCTGCTCGACGGCCAATCTGGAGACGATCGGCTGGCCGATCGCGAACCAAGACACCATCGGAATGATGACCAGCGTCGACGCGAGAAGCCCGTGATAGACGGGGAGCGAATGGAGAACGACTTGGGCGGCGCTGCGCGGCCCCCCGATGGCGCCGGCTGCGGCGACCGCCGCTGCGCGACGGCGGGCGAGAGCGAACGCGGCGAGCATCAGCGCCGCGAGCGTGAGGAAGTAGTAACCCGTCATCTGCGACACCCGAAGTTCCAGAAGGCCGAGCGGCGGCTGCTCGCCCCCTCTGCATTCAAGCAGTCAGGCATGGCCGGCGTCGAGCCGTGCCATGCCTGGATCTGAGAGCGGACGCCAGCATGTCGATCATACGCAATCACGAACCATGCACGCCGGCGGCCACGTTCCGTCGGAAGATCACTTCACATCCGCAGCCGTGAGGACCTTCAAAGCTTTCACGTTGGCGGCTACGCTGTCGGCTTCCGCCTTCGGCAGAGCGACGAGCCCCCTCCGCGCGAGATATCCGTCCTTCGACATCGCTTTCGAGGAGACGTACTCGGCGGCGAACTTGTCGATGCCGGGAACGACGCCGACATGCTGCTTCTTGAGGTAGACGAAAAGCGGACGCGAGCCCGTGTACTTGCCCGACGCGATGGTGTCGAAGTCGGGTTCGACGCCGTCGATGGCGACGCCCGTCAGCTTGGCCATGTTCTCTTCGAGGAAGGAGAATCCGAAGATGCCGAAGGCGTTCTTGTTCGCCTCGAGCTTCTGCACGATCACGTTGTCGTTCTCGCCCGCCTCGACGTAGGCGCCGTCCTTGCGGATCGACTTCCAGAGCTTCTCGAAAGCCTTGGGGTCCGATTTCTGCAGATCCTTCAGCGCCGGATGCGCCTTGGCTCCGACCTCGAGGAACAGTTCGTGGAGGCTGTCGCGCGTTCCCGAGGTCGGGGGCGGACCCAGCACCTCGATCTTGATCGCGGGCAGCGACGCGTCGATGTCCGACCAGGTCTTGTTGGGGTTGGCGACGAGCTTGCCGTCCTTGTCGGGGACCTGCTCGGCAAGGGCCAGGAACACCTGGGTCATGGTGAGCTTGATGGCTGGGCCCGCCTTGGCATGGGCGATCGTCAGCCCGTCGATGCCGACCTTCATCTCGACGATTTCGGTGACGCCGTTTTTGACGCAATCGTCGAACTCACCCTTCTTGATTGCGCGCGAAGCGTTCGTCAGGTCGGGATGGGACGTGCCCACGCCCGCGCAGAACAGCTTGAACCCGCCGCCGGTGCCGGTGGATTCGACGACCGGGGTCTTGCCCTGGCCAGACTTGCCGAACTGCTCGGCGACGGCCGTGGTGAACGGATAGACGGTCGAGGACCCGACGATGCGGATCTGGTCGCGCTGCGCCACTGCGGGCGCGGCGGCGACGAGTGCTCCTGCCGTCGCTGCGGCAGTCAGAGCCAGAAACTTGCTGATCACATGGACCTCCCAATCAGCCTCTCATCGGCCGCTGCGCAGGCGGCGCAGCCAGCCACGGCACCCTCAGTGCCTTGAGGGTACCTATGGTGCCTCCATGAAAGGTATGTGACAGTGCCTCCCACCACGGTTGGGTCGCCGGAAAGAAAATCGCTTATGCTTCTGAATTGAATGGAGAAAATCCGGCGCGAGGGTGTGACAACTCGCTCCGGGACGACCTCGTTCCCGTGTGCACGACAATCCAGCCGCCCGAACGTAGATGGTCTACACCGGCACGGGGCCGGCCCAAGAGGGGATCGACTGCTATGACGGAAATGCCAAGCGACGCCGAAACGCTCATTCGCGGATTGTCCGCCGCGCACGCTACAGGCCGGTCCGATGTGGGGATCTCGGGTTGGATCCCGCCGGATACCGATGCGGCGTTCGCAATCCAGGACAAGGTGGCCGCGGCAATGGGTGGAATCGCCGGCTGGAAGGTCGGCGCTGCGACGCCGACGACGCCGCCGCTCTTTGCTCCAATCCTTGCGGGTCGGGTCTATCGGGCCGGTCCTGCTCCAATCCGGGTCCCTGCGCGTTATGCGGTGGAGACCGAGATCGCCATGGTCATGGCCAAGGCGTTTCCCGCCTCGTCGACAGCGCCGACCGAGGAGGAGGTCGTCGCGGCCGTCGGGTCGGCGCATGTCGCGATCGAGTTGTGCGCGACGAGGCTCTCGGACTGGTCGAAGGCGCCGCCGCTGCTCAACCTGGCCGACAACCAGGCGAACTACGCCCTCGTGCTCGGGCCACAGGTGCGCGATTGGCGCGCCGTCGATGCCGTTAAGCAGCGCGCGATCACGACCGTCGCCGGCAAGGTCGTCGGTGACACTGTCGGCGGCCATTCCCACAAGGGGCTCGCCGTTCTGCTCACCCGACAGGTCGCCCATTGCGTAACACGCCGCGGCGGTATGCCGGCCGGTACGGTCATCACCACGGGATCATGGACCGGCATCCACTGGCTGGACGCGCCGGCGAAAGTCCGCGGCGATTTCCCCGGCATCGGATCGATCGAGATCGATCTGGTAGTTTGAGGTGCCACCGCACCTTCACGCGGCCAAGCCGCGCTTCTTGAGCAACGGGCCCACGTCCGGCAGTCGGCCGCGGAACGCGAGGTAGGCGTCCTGAGCCTCTCGCTTTCCGCCGGCCGAGTAGATGTGGCGGTACAGGCGATCGGCGACGGCAGGATCGAAGATGTCGCCGGTTTCCTCGAACGCGGCGAAGGCGTCGGCGTCCAGCACCTCGGACCACAGGTAGCTGTAGTAACCAGCGGCGTATCCGCCGACGATGTGCTGGAAATGCGACGATCTGTGTCGCATCCCGATTTCCGGCGGCATGCCGATCCGTTTCAATGCCGCGGCTTCGATCGCGTCGACATCGACGGCTCCAGCGTCGCGCAGCTCGTGCAACTCCATGTCCACGATGGCCGAAGCGAGGAACTCGACCGTCTGGAAGCCCTGGTTGAACGTCCGCGAGGCGCGCAGCCGGTCGATCAAGGCCTTCGGCATCGGCTCGCCTGTCTTATGGTGGCGCGCATACGTCTGCAGGACGGCTTCCGTCGTTAGCCAATGTTCGTAGAGTTGCGAGGGAAGCTCGACGAAATCGCGGCTGACGCTCGTGCCGGAGACGGACGGATACGTCACGTCAGAGAGCAAGCCGTGCAGGGCATGGCCGAATTCGTGGAAGAGCGTGCGCGCGTCGTCCATGCTGAGCAGGGCCGGTTCGCCCGGTGCGGGTTTGGCGAAATTGCAGACGTTGTAGATGATCGGGAGGCGCTCGCCGCCTTCGGCGAGGCGGCTCTGCCGCCTGAGGCTCGACATCCACGCGCCCGAGCGCTTCGAGGGCCGTGCGAAGTAATCGCCGAGGAAAAGGCCGGCCGCCTCGCCCTTCCGGCCCAGGACCCGCCAGCTCCGGACGTCGGGATGATAGAGCGGAAGACCGGCAACGGGCTCGAAGCGCAGCCCGAACAGGCGCCCCGCACAGTCGAACGCAGCCTCGATGACGCGATCGAGCGGCAGATACGGCTTGACCGCGGTCTCGTCGATGTCGAAAGCGCGCTTGCGAACCTTCTCGGCGTAGTAGCGCCAGTCACAGGCGGAAACGGCTGCGTTGGCGCCGGACAGATCCGCCTCCTTCTGAAGCGCGACGAGTTCCTGTCGCGCACGTGTGACGGCAGGCCCCCATACATCGTCGAGCAGCTTGCGCACCGCGGCGGGCGTTTTCGCCATCGTGAACTCGAGGCTCGAATCGGCGAACGTTCCAAAGCCCAGGAGTCGCGCCTGCTCGTTCCTGAGTTTCACGATCTCGGCCAGGATCGCGCGATTGTCGGTTTCTCCGCCGTTGGCGCCGCGACGGACCCAGGCGGCATAGGCGATCTCCCGCAGGTCCCTGCGGTCGCTGTACTGCAGGAACGGCTCGACGAGCGAGCGCGACAGCGTGATGAGATGCTTCCCGGGCCGGCCGCGTTCCGAAGCTGCAGCGGCTGCGGCCGAGATGAGGCTCGCGGGCAGTCCGCCGGTATCGGCGGGGTGATCCAACTCCAGCGACCAATCCTGCTCGTCCTTGAGCACATTCTGCCCGAACGCCGTGGCGAGCGTCGAAAGGCGCTGGGCGATCTCGCTCAACCTCGCCTTGCCGGCGGCATCCAGCCGTGCGCCGGACTTCACGAAGCCGCGATGATAGCGCTCCAGCACCTGGCCTTGCTCCTCGTCGAGGCCGAGGCTCGCTCGCCGTTCCATCAGCGACTCGATGCGGGCGAAGAGGGCTTGGTTCTGGAAGAGCGCCATGCGGTGCGCCGCGAGTTTCGGCGCCAGATCGCGCTCCAGTGCCTGGATGGCGGGTGAGGTGTCGGCGCCCGCGACCGTGTAGAACGCGGAGGCGACGCGATCCAGGAGCGTGCCGGACCGCTCCAAAGCCTCGACCGTGTCGACGAAGGTGGCGGTGCCGGATTGAGCCGCAATCGCCTCGACCTCGGTGCGGGCCTGCGCGAGGGCGGCGTCGAAGGCCGGACCGTAGTGGGCGGTCTCGATCCGGGGGTATGGCGGCAGGCCGAAAGGAGTGGCCCAGGTCTCGAGGAGCGGGTTCTTCACGGATTCGGTCATGGCCTCACCTTGCCAGCGGCGCCTGATATGGGGACATTCAGCCAATAGATATGTGCTTTGCAGCCGGCGCACCACCCTCGCTTGCAGGTATGCCGCAATGCCGATCGACCTCTGCAGGGATTGCCACGCGTTGGCGGACGGCTTTTTCGCGAGCTGCCCGACTTGCGGCGGGCGTCGTCGTGTCGTGCACGAGGAACTCGATGCCCTCGACATCGCCCATGTCGACTGCGACGCCTTCTACGCCATGGTTGAGAAGCGCGACGACCCGTCCTTGCGCGACAAGCCTGTCATCGTGGGGCATCCAGGCGGCCGCGGCGTCGTGACGACCGCCTGCTACGTCGCCCGCCGTTACGGGCCACGCTCCGCCATGCCGATGTTCAAGGCATTGAGGCTTTGTCCCGACGCGGTCGTGATCCCGCCGGACATGGCGAAGTACAAGCGGGTCTCGGGAGAGATCCGCCAGATCCTCCTCGATGTGTCGGATTGCATCGAACCCGTATCGCTCGACGAGGCGTATCTGGATCTGACGCCCGCCCACATCGTGCCGGAATGCACGCCGGCGATTGCATTGTCCCGGGCACAGGCCCGTGTCGAGAGCGAGATCGGCATCACGATCTCCATCGGGTTGTCCTACAACAAGTTCCTGGCCAAGCTGGCTTCGGATCTCGAAAAACCGCGCGGCTTCTCCGCGATCGGCCGGGCCGAGGCCAAGGATTTTCTCGCAGGGCTCGATGTCGGCAGGATCCACGGCGTGGGAGCGGCAACCCGCGCCAGGATGGCTGCGGACGGCCTGGAGCTGGTTTCCGATCTCCAGGCGTTCGACGAACGAGAGATGGTCGCGCGGTTCGGAAAGTTCGGCCACAGGCTTTTTCAGTTCGTGAACGGCAGCGACGATCGCAGCGTTACCCCCGAGCGGGACTCAAAGAGCGTCTCGGCGGAGACCACGTTCGAGCGCGACAAGTCCGACGCGCCGACGCTGAACGCCACGGTCGACCGGCTGTCCGAGCGGGTCGCGCAACGGCTCGTGAAGTCGGACTTGGCGACGCGCGGCATCACCCTGAAACTCAAGACCGCAGGTTTCCAGACATTGACCCGGAGCCGGCAGCTGGCGCGCTCGACTGCACGCGCAGACCTTATCGCCGAAGTCGCGCGCGCGCTTCTAGAGAAAGAGCTGGACGGCCGGGCCTATCGTCTGGTCGGGGTCGGTGCGACCGATCTCACGCCTGCAGCGGAGGCGGACACTCCCGATCTTTTCGACGTTGCCGGTCGTGGCGGGGCGTCGCACTGACGATGATCCTCCGGTGTGAAGATCAAGTCGGGTACATCTCGTCGATCAGAGACTTGTAGCGCCGCGCCACGACCTTGCGCTTGAGCTTCATCGTCGGTGTGAGCTCCTCGTCCTCGGCGGTGAGAAGTTCCGCGATGATCCGGAAATCCTTGACCTGCTCCACGCGAGCGAGCTTCCCGTTCACGCCCTCCACCGTCTCGCGGATCAGTGCCACCACCTCGGGTGCCCGCGTGAGTGAAGCGAAATCTGTGAAGGGGACCTGCCGGTCCTGCGCGAACTTCGAAACGGTTTCCTGGTCCAGCATGATCAGGCAGGTGAGGAAATTCCGGCTCTCGCCGATCACCACGGCATCCGAGATGTACGGGCTGAACTTGAGCAGGCTCTCTATGCCCGTCGGGCTGATGTTCTTGCCGCCGGACGTTATGATGATGTCCTTGAGGCGGTCCGTGATTTTCAGATAGCCGTCCGGATCGATCTCTCCGCAGTCGCCGGTATGCAGCCAGCCGTCCATGTCGATTGTCTCGGCGGTCTTGTCGGGCGCGCCGAGATAGCCTTTGAAGACGTTGGGGCCGCGAACCAGGATTTCGCCGTCCGCGCCGATCTTGAGTTCCGTATCGGTGGCACGGACCCCCGCGAAACCGATCTTGATGCGGTCGGGAGGCGTCGCGGTGCAGAAGCCCGTCGTCTCGGTCATGCCGAAGGCTTCCAACAGGTCGATGCCGATCGACATGTACCACTTGAGAAGGTCCGGCGGCACCGGCGCTGCGCCGGTCAACGCGCACCGGATGTTCTGCAGGCCGAGCGCTTCGCGTACGTTGGCCAGAGCGAGGTGGCGCAGCATGGCGAAGCGGAGTTGTTCGGCGGCGCCCGGCGCGCGGCCGGCGAGCCTGTGCTCGGAGACCTTGCGCCCGCGCTCGACCGCTTTTCGGTAGATCCATCGGGCCGGCGCGATCGCGTCCTGCATCGCGATCTCGACCTGCGAGAAAAGCTTTTCCCAGAAGCGCGGAGGGCCGAAAAGCATGTGCGGCGCCACCTCGCGCATGTCGTTGAAGACCGTTCCGGAATTCTCCGGAAAGTGCACGATCTGGCCCATGGCCAGTGGATTGAACGCGGTGCCGATGCGTTCGGCGATATGGCACAGGGGCAGGAACGACAGCGTGCGGTCGCCAGCCGAGATGTTGAGATACTGGGGCGCCGACGCAATCTGGAACATCAGGTTCCGGTTCGTCACCATCGCGCCCTTGGGGGGGCCGGTGGTTCCCGAAGTGTAGACAAGAAGCGCGACATCCTCGTCTTTCGTGGCGTCGATCGCCGCCTCGAAATCACCGGCCCGCGTGGAGGTCGCGGCGACGCCCTGGGCCATCAGGTCGGCGAATGGGATCGCCATGGGATCGGAGAGCGTTCGAAGCCCCGTCAGGTCCATGACGACGATCTTGATCAGCCTGGGACAGCGCGCCCGCACGGCGAGGACCTTGTCGAGCTGTTCGCCGTCTTCCACGAACACCACGCGAGTGCCCGAATGCGTGAGAATGTACTCGACCTGCTCGGGAGACGACGTGGGGTAGAGTCCGTTGCCGATCATGCCCATGCACTGGGCTGCAACATCAGCGTACAGCCACTCGGGACGGTTCTCGGCGAGCACGCCGACGACGTCGCCCCGGACAAGCCCGAGATCGGAAAGCGCCAGCGCCACGGCGCGCACGTTGGCGTAATACTGGCCCCACGTCGTGGTGTGCCAGATCCCCTTCTCCTTGCGGCGGAGCGCCGGCTTGTCGGCCCACTCCGCGCAGCGCGACCGCAGAACCTTCGCCGGCGTGTCTGCGCCGGCAACCAGAATCCTTCCCGACGGCTCCGAGGTCATCGCCATGTCTTGCGCCGCTTCCATCGCCGCCGCGGCTCGCTGTCGCCGCCTGCAGTGCCGAGGTAGAAATCCTTCACGTCCTGCTTCTGGGACAGCTCCTCGCATGTGCCGTCGGCGACGATACGGCCGAGCTCCATGATGTAGCCGTCGTGCGCGTTCGCCAGGGCGATCGCCGCGTTCTGCTCGACTACGAGGATCGAAGTTCCCAGTTCGGCGTTGATCCGCACGACGATCCGGAAGATCTCCGCAGTCAGCAACGGCGAGAGCCCGAGGGAGGGTTCGTCGAGCAGCAGCAACCGCGGTGCCGCCATCAGCGCGCGTCCGATCGCCAGCATCTGCTGCTCGCCGCCCGACAACAACCCGGCCATCTGTCCGGACCGTTCGCGCAAGCGCGGGAACCATGTGAGGATACGCTCGAGATCGGCTGCTGCGCCGGCCTTGTCCCGCCTGGCGAAGGCACCCATGGCCAGATTGTCGCTCACCGACAGGAACGGAAAGACTTGCCTGCCCTCCGGTACGAGCACGAGTCCTGCGCGCGCGACCGCATCGGGTTCAGCACGTTGAATCGCCTTGCCATCGAACTCGATGGTGCCCTTGGCCGGTTCACGCACGCCGGCGATCGTGTTGAGGAGCGTCGTCTTGCCGGCGCCGTTCGCGCCAAGGACCGTGACGATCCGGCCTTCCATGACATCGAGACTGACGCCCTTGATCGCGTTGACGGGGCCGTACCAGGTCTCGATGTTGCGTACCGACAGAATGGGACGGGTCATCGGCGCCTCCCCTACTTGCCGAGGTAGGCGGCGATCACCGCCGGGTTCGCCTGGACCTGCGCCGCGGTGCCGAGGGCCAGCATTTCCCCCATGTTCATGCACAGGACGCGATCGGCCACCGCCGAAACCAGCGACATATCGTGCTCCACCATCACGATCGTGATGCCGAGGTCGCTGCGGATATCGTCGATCCAGAACGCGAGATCCTGGGTCTCCTCCGGGTTGAGGCCGGAAGCCGGTTCGTCGAGCAGCAGCAGCTGCGGCTCGGTGGCGAGCGCACGCGCGAGTTCGACGACCTTGCGCACGCCGTAAGGCAGTCCGGCGACGAGACTGTTCCGGTAGGGAGCGAGGTCGAGGAAGTCGATGATGTCCTCGACCCGCGCTCGCGAGTTTGCCTCTACGCGCGACACCGACGGCAGGCGCAAAACCTGGGTCAGAAGGTTGCCGTGAGGAAAGCGGTGGCGCCCGAGCAGCAGGTTGTCGATCACGGTCGCTCCCTCGAACAGCTCGATGTTCTGGAAGGTCCTGGCAATGCCCGCGCTGACGACCTTGTGGCGGGCGAGAGTCGTGATCTCCGTGCCATTGAACGAGATTCGTCCCGTGCTCGGCTCGAAGACCCGTGTAACGACGTTGAACACGGAGGTCTTGCCGGCTCCGTTGGGACCGATGATGGCGAAGACCTCGCCCTTGCTCACTGAGAAGGTGAGGTTGTTGACGGCTCGAACGCCGCCGAATCTGAGGGAGAGGTTTTCGACCGACAGGTAGCTCATCGATAACGCTCCGATCGCATGTAGGAGCGTGCCCTTTTGAACGTGTTCTTGCGGTAGAGCGGGAATGTCGTGACGAGCGCCTTGAGCTTGAGCCAGCGGCCGTTGAGCCCCATCGGCTCGAACAGGACGAACAGGGCAAGGATCAGTCCGAACAGGAAGATCTCGAGACCGAACTGGGCTGAGATCGCCGTGGGAAGCACAGGCTTGAGTTTGGCGATCGCCGTCGGCAGAAGTCCGATCAGAATGGCCCCCAGAACGGCGCCGCGCAGGGACCCGAGCCCTCCGATCACCACCATCAGAACCAGCTCCATCGAAAGAATGAGGCTGAACCCGTCCGGCGTCAGGTAGCGGACGTGATGCGCGAGGAGCGCGCCCGACAATCCCGTGATTGCGGCGGAGATCGCGAAAGCGAGTACCTTGTAGCCGCCGACCCAGATGCCCAGCCCATAGGCGGCCGCTTCGGAATCCCTGATGCCGATGAACGCACGCCCTGTCCGGCTGCGGACGAGATTGATAGCCGCCAGCAAGATGATGGCCAGCGAGCAGAGGGTGACATAGTAGAATGGGCGCAGGCCACTCGCCGTGTAGCCGAAAATCGAGATGTCCGGGACCGGAAGGCCATTGTGTCCGCCGGTCACCGATTTCCAGCGACCGACGACGTGCTCCACCACGATCGAGAACGCGAGCGTGACCATCGCCAGGTAGAGGCCGGAGACTCGGATCGCCGGCAGACCGATCACCAGCCCGAACGCGCCCGATATGGCCATCGCGGAGAGGAGCGATGCCAGCCAGGGTATGGCGTTGGTCAGAAGCCACGCGTGGGCATAGGCGCCGATTGCGAGGAAGGCGGCGTGACCGAGCGAAACCTGCCCGGTGTAGCCGGTGAGGATCATCAGGCCGATGCTCGCGATCGTGATGACGAAGAGATACGATAGCTCGCCGACGTAGAACGCGGGCAGGATCCACGGCGCCGCGAGCAGGCCGAGCGCCAGGGCGCCGTAGGCGAGTATGTCGTTGCGATAGCGCAGCAGGCGCTGCGCGTCGAAATAGGAGGTGTCGTAGTGAAAGCGCACGAACCCTCCTAGACACGCCTGCCGTGGGCTTCGCCGAGCAGCCCGCGCGGCCACACGATCAACACTGCGATCAGGACGAGGTAGGCGACCACGTCCTTGAAGCCGTCCGGCAGATAAACGCCAGAGAACTGCTCGATGACGCCGATGAGGAGCCCGCCGACGATCGCCCCCGGCATACTTCCGAAGCCGCCGAGCACCAGCGCGGCGAGTGCCTTCAGCACCACGAACCAAAGCCCGATATCCACCAGCGCGATCGGCGCCAGCAGCACGCCGCATACCGCCGCGATGGCGCCGGCGATGGCCCACACAAGGGAGTTGAGCTGTTTCACGCGGATGCCGCACAGGTAGGCGGCGAGCTGGTTCTGGGACGCCGATTGAACTGCGACGCCCAACGCCGTTCTGCGCAGGAAAGCGAACAGCAGGACCGTGATCAGGAGTGCCGCGGCGATGATTATGAGATTGAGGTCCGCGATCACGATGGGGCCGATCTTGGTCGACTGGCCTGTCCATGGCGTCGGATAAGTGCGCGATGTCGGGCCGAACGTCATGCTGACGAGACCGCGAATCATGAAGGCCAGCGCGATGGTCAGCATCACGCCCGCAAACTGTGGCTGGCCGACGATCAGGCGGAGCACCCGGGCCTCGGTGACGTAGGCGAAAATGGCGGCCAGCGCGGCGGTCGCGACGACAGCGCCCCAGAACGGCATTCCCAATCCTACGATCAGGCCCCAGCACACGAATGCCGAGGCCATCAGGATATCGCCGTGCGCAAAATTGAGAACTTCCGTCGCCTTGTAGGTCATGACCAGCCCGAGCGCGACGAGGGCATAGATCGACCCGATCGACACTCCGTTCACGGCGAGCTGGATGACCTGTACGAGCTGCGGGTCCATCACTGAGCCGCTCTCAAGCGTGGAATGGAGCGCGTCGCAGCGGCGCCGTCACGACTTCCGCCTCGCCGCAGCTGGTATCGCGCCCGCGCGCATCGGCGGTCATCGCAGTGGCCCCTCATGGCGTCCCTCGACGGCGCTCTGCGGCGCCTCGGTCGCATTATAGATGGCGGGTCTAGTAGCGCTAGTGAAATTCGATCCGGCTCATGCGGGTCTGGAAGATCCGTTGCGCAAACCGCTATGTCCCTGTTGTGGTGCAGAGGCTGCGCGCGCGGGAACGGCGCCGTGAGGATCGGCGCGAGTGCCGGAACGAGGGGTTCGCGAAACGATGTCTGAGACAGCAGCAAATGGCGCCGGACCCGATGGCTTGCCGCCCTTGCGTGACGTGATCCGCGAGCATGGCCTCGCCGCCGACAAGCGCCTGGGGCAGAATTTCCTGCTCGATCTCAATCTGACTCGCAAAATCGCCCGCTCGGCCGGGCCGCTCACCGGTCGCACCGTCGTAGAGATCGGTCCGGGGCCAGGTGGGCTCACGCGCGCACTCTTCCTGGAGGGCGCGGAGCGGGTGATCGTCGTCGAGCGCGATCCGCGATGCCTCCCCGTGCTGGAGCAGATCTCGCAGCGCTATGAGGGCCGCCTGAAGATCGAGATCGCGGATGCGCTCGAGGTCGATTGGGCGCGTGTCCTGGCCGATGTCCGCGACAAGCCGATCATCGCGGCGAACCTCCCGTACAACGTAGCCTCGCTGCTCCTGGTCGGATGGCTCGCAAGCGAGCCGTGGCCGCCGTGGTATTCGTCGATGGTCCTGATGTTCCAGAAAGAGGTGGCGGAGCGGATCGTGGCGGCGCCGGGCTCGAAGGCCTACGGCAGGCTTGCGGTCATTTCCCAGTGGCGCACTGTGCCGAAGCTGCTTTTCACGCTGCCGGCCGCGGCCTTTACGCCTGCGCCCAAAGTGGAGTCGGCCGTCGTATCCTTCGTGCCGCGGCCGCAGCCGTCGCCATCCTGTACGTGTGCTGTGCTGGGACGGGTCACCGCGGCGGCATTCGGCCAGAGGCGCAAGATGCTGCGCCAGAGCCTCAAAGCGCTGGGCGCCGATCCCGAACCTCTACTCGCAGCGGCGGGCATCGACGGAACCTTGCGCGCTGAAAGGCTGTCGGTTGCCGATCTGGCGAGGCTGGCGATGGTCTACGAGAAGCTGGCCTCTTAGTCTCGGCACGAGGGGAGGGCCGCCGCGAAATCATGCGGCCCATGATGGCTCAAGGCCACTTCACCAGCGGCGGCATCGACGACAGGATGCTCTCGACATTCCCGCCCGTCTTCAGGCCGAATGTCGTCCCACGGTCGTAGAGCAGATTGAACTCGACATAACGTCCGCGCCGCACGAGTTGCTCCTCGCGCTCGGCGTCGCCATACGGCTTCTCCCAATTGGCGCGCACGATCCTGGGGTACACGTCGAGGAATGCACGCCCGACCGATTGCGTGAAAGCGAAGCCGGCGGGCCAGCCTCCAGCTTCTGGCGCGGGAGTGACGTAATCGTAGAAAATTCCGCCGATCCCTCTCGGCTCTTTGCGGTGTGGCAGATAGAAGTACTCGTCGCACCAAACCTTGTAGCGGGCGTAATCGGCGATCGCGTGCGGCTTGCAAGCGGCCTCCATGGCGGCGTGGAATGCCTTGGTGTCGGGATCGTCCTGCGTTCGGCGGGCATCGAGCACGGGGGTGAGATCGGCTCCGCCGCCGAACCACCATTTCGACGTCACCACCATGCGAGTGTTCATGTGAACGGCGGGGACATTGGGGTTGTGCAGGTGGGCGATGAGGCTGATCCCCGACGCCCAGAAGCGCGGATCTTCCGCAGCTCCGGGAATCTGTCCGCGGAACTCCGGCGCGAACTCGCCGTGCACCGTCGAGACATGCACACCGACCTTCTCGAAAACGCGGCCGTTCATGAGGCTCATGATTCCGCCGCCCCCCGCGGCGCCGGAATGGTCGGTGCGCTGCCACGGCTTTCGCACGAAGCGCCCGGCTGTGGCGTGGTGCATCGGCGCACGCGACGGAAGCTCGGCTTCGAGGCGCTCGAACTCGGCGCAGATCTGGTCGCGCAGATCCTCGAACCAGCCTCGTGCCTTCGTCTTGGCTGCGTCGAGGTCGAACGGTGACGTCATGAGAGGTCAGGTTTCTCAGGGTGTGGTGTTGGCTTGAAACAGCTCGACGGCGTTTCCGGCGGGGTCGTCAAGCAGAATCTGGCTGCCACCGGGACCGCGCACGATGTCGTTGCGGAAAGCTGCGCCCGCATCCCGCAGCCGGCGCACGGCGTCGTCGAGATCATTCACCGGGACCACGATGCGCGCCCAGCCGCCGGGCGTCGGCTTCCGGCCATCGGGCATTGGACGCGAAGCCGATGCGGCCGGTCCGGCGAGCCACAATTCGAGGTCGCCGCGACGGACGATCACCATGGCCGGGCCGAACTGTTGCGACAGCGAGAATCCGAGCAGGTCGACGTAGAAGCGCACACAGGCGTCCACGTCGTCGACGATGTAGCGGACGGTGGCCATGTGCGGTCCCTGGCTACGGTTGGGGGGCTGCATGGGCCGCAGGTTCCGCCCGGCTTTAAGGCCTTGTCAATGCGGCCCGCCGCCAGGGCCGACACCTGCGCGCCGATAAGCAAACGGGTGCGGATCAGAAACGATCCGCACCCGCCGGCAGTCTTCTTTTCGCGATCAGGCGACGGCCTTGATGACCTTGCCGATCTTGTCCGTGATTTCGCCGATGTCGGCTTCGGTCGCGATCAGCGGCGGCGAGACGATCAGCGTGTCCATCGTTACGCGCACGTAGATATCGTGCTCGTGGTACATGGTCTCGATGGCGCGATAGCCGCGGTCGCCCGGCTTGCCTGGCGTGGGATTGAGGTCGATGCCGGCGAGCAACCCGACCGTGCGGATGTCGGCGACGTTCGGAAGGCCCTTCAGGCTCATCATCGCGTCGGCAAACATTCCCTCCATCTTTTTCGCGCGCTCGAACAGGCCTTCCTCTTTGTAGAGGTTCAGGGTGGCGACACCGGCCGCGACCGCGAGCGGATGGCCCGAATAGGTGTAGCCGTGGAACAGCTCCACCAGATACTCGGGTCCCTGCATGTGGGCCTCGTAGATGCCCTTGCGGCACAATACGCCGGAGAGGGGGACGGCTGCGTTGGTCACACCCTTCGCGAACGTGATCATGTCGGGCACGATGCCGTAGCGCTCGGCGGCGAAGGCGTGGCCGAGGCGGCCGAAGCCGGTGATCACTTCGTCGAGGATCAGCAGGATGCCGTGCTTCTCGGTGATCTCGCGCAGCTTCTTGAGGTAGCCCTTCGGCGGCGGCAGGATGCCGGTGGAACCCGCGACCGGCTCGACGATCACGGCCGCGATGGTCGAGGCGTCGTGCAGGTTGATGATCCGGTTGAGTTCGTCGAGGGTCTCGACGCCCCACTCCGGTTCGCCCTTTGTGAACGCCTGCTTGTCACGATTGTACGTGGCGGGCAGATGGTCGACGCCGACCAGCATGTTGCCGAACGCCTTGCGGTTGTTGACCATCCCGCCGACGGAGATGCCGCCGAAGTTGACGCCATGGTAGCCGCGCTCGCGACCGATGAACCGCGTCCGTGCGCCTTCTCCCCGCGCCTTGTGATAGGCGAGCGCGACCTTGAGTGCGGTGTCGACGGCTTCAGAGCCTGAGTTGGCATACAGCACGTAGTCGAGGTCGCCCGGCGCCATCAGGGTCAGCAGCGAGGACAGTTTGAATTGCTCGGGATGTCCGTACTGGAAGGGCGGCGCGAAATCGAGGTTGGCGGCGGTGCGCTGGATCGCCTCTACGATCGGTTTGCGGGCATGGCCGGCGTTCACGCAGAAAAGGCCGGCCGTTGCGTCGATCAGCTTGCGGCCGTCGGGGGTGAAATAGTGCATCCCCTCTGCGCGGCAGAACAGGCGCGGCTTCTTCTTGAACGAGCGGTTCGGCGTGAACGGCAGCCAATACGGCTCGAGTTCATTCGGCTTCATGTCGAGTGGGGCCATGTGGATTTCCTCCTGTTCGTATGAGGCTTTGCAAGTCGGTGGGGGCTGGCAGGCCCCTGAGGGCTCAACATGACGCCACGCGCCGTGTCTGGCCCGCCCGGTTATTTCAGCTCCATCTCCACGAACGCGATCTCATGCGCGCTCGCATTGATGACATTGTGCTTGATACCGCTCTTGCGGGCATAGCTGACGCCATGGCTCAGCGGCGCTTTCATCGTCGTTCCGTCGGGCAGCTCGATTTCGAGGATGCCGGTCGCGATCGGCACCACCACATAGTCCATTGTGTGAGTGTGCCAGCCGGTTTCCGCGCCGGGAGCGAAGCGCCACTCGGTTACCTTCACTCGGTCGTCATCGACCTGTACGGAAGCCGTTGCCGAAGGCCGCGAGGTTGACATGGAGCCGAACCTTTAAATTGGGATCCCATCTTAGTGAGACCGTTTGGAGGAGCGTGGCAAGGCTTTTTCTGATTTTTTGCAACCTATTGATTTCGCGTCGCCTCGCGGGCAGGAATTGCGATATCCGCAACAGTCTAAACACTGCACCCAGGACCACGACCGGTGAGCATCGACGTCGGCCCCCGTCTTCGTTTCGTCCGCGAGCGCAACAAGCTCTCGCAGAGGGAGCTGGCAAAGCGCGCCGGCGTGACCAATTCCACGATCTCGTTGATCGAGGCGGGCCGGTCGAACCCGTCGATCGGCGCCCTGAAACGCATCCTGGATGGCGTCCCGATCGGTTTGGCGGAGTTCTTTGCTCTGGAGCCAGAACGTCCGGGAAAGGCGTTCTACCGGTCCGATGAGCTGACCGAGATCGGGAAGGGGCCGATTTCGTATCGCCAGGTCGGCGAAAGCCTGATCGGCCGCGCGCTTCAGATACTGAGGGAGCGCTACGAGCCGGGAGCCGGCACCGGCCGTGTACCCTTGGCTCACGACGGGGAGGAGGGGGGCGTCGTCATCTCCGGTCGGCTCGAGGTGACGGTCGATGGGGAGCGTCGCGTCCTCGGGCCCGGCGACGCCTATTATTTCGAAAGCCGCCGGCCTCACAGCTTTCGTGCGGTCGGCCCGGAGCCCTGCGAGTTGATCAGTGCCTGCACGCCGCCGACATTCTGAGGATGTGCACGAGGCAAACGCCTAATTATTACTCAAAACGAGGAAAAAGTGTGCAGATCATCGGGTCGCAGATGCTTGTTTTTTGCGCGGCTCGTCTGCAACCGTCTGAAATAAAATAAGAAAAATTCACTCCCTGAGATTGGCACGTCTTGTGCTTTGCGCGGTTCGGTTAACGCTGCGGCTGGCTGGATGCCTAGGAACCCGGCAACGAGGAGCGCATGAAGAAGATCGAAGCCATCATCAAGCCGTTCAAGTTGGACGAGGTGAAAGAGGCGCTGCAGGAGATCGGCCTCCAGGGCATCACCGTGATCGAGGCCAAGGGGTTCGGGCGCCAGAAGGGCCATACCGAGCTGTACCGTGGCGCCGAGTAC
>CAYMEB010000036.1:0-28874 GCA_964389095.1 uncultured Hyphomicrobiaceae bacterium | reverse complement strand
CCGCCCAGGTCCATCGCGACCTCGAAGGCCGCAAGACCACCGGCAGCATCGTCATGGTGCCCTGACGGAAGACTCTGAGCGGTCGTTGGCCAGCCCCCGTGGGCTGGCCAGACGGCGCTGTCACGGAATAAAGTGTTTCTGATCAGATGCTTGGCCGCGTTCCGCCGTTCCTGCGGGACGCGGCAATTCGTATGGCCCAGGAAACGCGCCGCGTGCCACGGCCTTGCTCATTTTTCGATATACTATAACATATACGCGAAGTGCGCAGTCACCCTGGAGATCGCCCGCCATGTCCCCAACGAACAGGAAGCCGAAGCACCCGAAGGCGGCAGGCTGGGCCTTGGCCGCGTCCCTCGGCGCGGTCTTCTTGGCGAGCGCGGGCAGCGCGCACGCCCAGATCCAGGTCGTCGTGACCAGCAAGCCGATCCACTCCCTGGTGGCGGCTGTGATGGGCGATCTGGGCAAGGTGACGCTCATCGTCGACGGCAATGCCTCTGCCCATACGTACGCCCTGAAACCGTCCGATGCTCGGGCGTTCAATACGGCGACGGTCGTTTTTCGCACGTCGGAGGCCATGGAGCCGTTCACCGCGAAAGTCGTTAAGTCGATTCCGAAGTCGGTCGAGGTCGTCACGTTGGCTCAGGCTCCCGGCGTGATGTCGCTGCCGATGCGCAAGGACCCCAACTTCGAGAAGCACGGTCATTCCCATGGCCATTCGCATGCCCACGGGCACGGAAAGAGTGCAGATCAGGACCCGCACGTCTGGTTGAACCCTGACAACGCGAAGGCGATGGTCGATCACATTGCCAAGGTGCTGACGCCGAGGTTGCCGGCTGCCGCGGATAAGATCGCCGGGAATGCGGGGAAGTTGAAAGCCGCCATCGACACCATGGCCGCCGAGATCGGGAGCGAGCTGGCTCCTCTTGCGGGCCGTGGCTACGTCGTCTTCCACGATGCCTACCAGTACCTCGAAGCCCGTTATGGCCTGACCCCGGTCGGCGCGTTCGTTGTCAATCCGGACGTGCCGGCCTCCGGTAAGCGCCTCTCCGAGTTGCGCAAGCGCGTCCAGACGCTGGGGGCGACCTGCGTTTTCGCCGAGCCGAACTTCGAGGCGAAGGTCGTGGATGCAGTGATCGAAGGCACGCCGGCCCGTCGGGGAACCCTCGACCCGGAGGGGGCGTCCCTCGAAGCTGGGCCTGATCTCTATCTGCGGCTGATGCGGACCATGTCCAAGGAGCTCAAGCGCTGCCTGTCCGGCACGTCTTGATCGCCGGACGAAGCATCCCCTGCTGGAAAACGAAAGGGCCGGCGATGAGCCGGCCCTTTGTCATGAGAACGCTTCGATCCGCCGGAGAGCGATCACTCGCTCGCGCCCGCGTTCGCCATCGCAGGCCGCGGCTGCTGCTTGCGAACCTGTTTCACGGTTCGGCGCTGACGCGCCGTCCGCTCTTCCGTGGCCTCGTCCCCGCTACCCCACAATGAGGACGGCGCCGCCGATGCGACCGCGGAAGATGAATACTTGTTCCAGGTTACGGTGACCTTCGCGCCGACCCGTACACGCGGGTAGAGGTCCAGCACATCTTGATTGTACATGCGCACGCAGCCCTTGGACACGGCCGAGCCGATCGTCCAGGGGGCGTCGGTGCCGTGAATGCGATAGGCGCTGGAGCCGAGATAGAGCGCGCGCACGCCGAGCGGGTTCATTGGATGGCCGCCGGGGACCCAGTTGGGCAGGCGCGGATTCTCCTTCCGCATCGTCGGTGTCGGCGTCCACGAGGGATTTTCGCGCTTGGAGGAGACCGACGTCACGCCGGACCAGCGGCTCTGCTCCCGCGGGATCGCGATCGGGTAAGCCAGCGCTTGCCCGGGGCTCGTCACGAAGTACAGCCTGCGATCACCGAAGCTGACGATCACGTCGCCGGGCTTGCCCGCGCTGGCCGGAAACGAGACGACTTCCTTGCCGGCGCCGCCGGTCACCGAGCCGCCGCCCCAATCCCAGGTTACCGACTGAGCAGACGCCATGCCTGTTGAGACGGCGACCGAAACTGCGGCCGCAGCCAGCGCAGCTGCCCAACGCCCGGAACGATAGCTTTTCATAGCCACGTCACTCCTCAAGATTGATCTGTTCGAGCCTGCCGCACCACGGCAACGACACTATCCCCACTTGTGACGGGGTATGGTGAACAGTTGGTATATCGCCGTGCCGAGGCGACCCAGCTCTGGCGGAATCGTCGGTTCAGCGAAGGTTGGCCCACGCTTGCATCGGACCCGCCCGGATCGCAATGCCGCCCCGGCACCGCGGCCACGAAATCCAAAGGCTCGGGCGATTTCGCAATCGCGATGTGAGATTTCCGCAACATCGACACGTCACAGCATCGTGAACACTCGGAGAGCACTCGAGAATTTGATGACTGCCGAATCTGGGATTGGCGGGGATTTGTGCAGGCGGCGGCCCGCGTTCGGAGCCGCCGGGTCCGAGTTGTAAGGCGATGGCTGCTAACTTCGATCACCTGATCTGATTTTGCTTTGTTCTTCTCGTCGACGCGGGGGCCCTTGCCGGCGACCGCTGTCCTGACGCGCTCGTGTGTCACGGCCGAATGTGCCGCGCCCGCGGCGTCTTCCATCGGATCGGCTGTGATGGAAAATGGATCGAGGAGCGAGCCGCCGGCATCGCCAAGCCAACGGGCCCATCGAATGGCACAGCAACTCCGGGAAAACGGCGGACCAGCGAGCCTCGATGCGCTCATGCCGCCGGAAATGGCGCTGGCATGCGAGGCTGCTGGCGCCACCAAAGCCGGTCGCGACGCGATCGCCCTTGTGGTTCTGGGGATGCTGGCCGGGGCCTTCATCGCGCTGGGTGCCATCTTCATGACCGTCGTGCTCGCCGGCTCTGGAGCGCTGCCCTGGGGAGTCGCTCGCCTTCTGGCAGGTCTCGTTTTCTCGCTGGGGCTGATCCTGGTCATAATCGGCGGCGCCGAGCTGTTCACGGGCGACTCGCTGATGGTTGTGGCCTGTGCCAGCAGGAGGATCGGAGTTACCGCTCTGCTGCGCGCCTGGGCGCTGGTCTACGCTGGCAACATCGCCGGTGCGCTCGGAACCGCACTTCTGGTCTTCTTTTCGGGACAGTTCGAGTTCGGTGGGGGTGCGGTGGGCAAGGCCGCGCTGGATATTGCTGCGGCCAAGGCGTCATTGCCCACCGTCCGGCTCTTTTTCCTCGCGGTGCTCTGCAATGTGCTGGTCTGCCTCGCGGTCTGGATGTCGTTTGGAGGCCGCTCCTCGACCGACAAAGCGATCGTCATCGTGCCGCCGGTCGCCGCCTTCGTCGCCGCGGGCTTCGAGCATTCGATCGCGAACCTCTATCTTCTTCCCTTTGCGTTCGCGATAAAGTCCTGGGCGGGGCCGGAATTCTGGATCGCGATCGGCCAGACCGCAGCTTCCTATCCTTCCCTCACGCTCGCGGCGATCCTGCACAATATTGTCGTGTCGTCGGTCGGCAACTTGATCGGCGGCAGCTTGATGGTCGGCGCGGTCTACTGGTTCGTCTATCTCCGCCACCGCAGTTGAGCCCGGGTCGAACAGCTATCTCCACTGCGACCGCGGTCGTCGTCATTTGCTGGAGCGTGCAGCGCGCTTGTTGGCAGCCTGGCCGAGCGCGCGCCAGGTCTCGACTGACATTGTCGGCAGGTCGAAGTAGCCGCGCGTCGTCGCGTAGCCGTGCCCGCCCATGCGCCCGACTGCGTCGAGCCCGGACGCGTCGACATAGTGCGTCGCCGGATCGACGATGTCGCTGCGGATATGGGCGAAGACAACCTCTCCCAGAATGATCTCGCGCGAGCGGCCGATGGTGAGCGTCGTGTGGTGACGGCATTCGAGCGCGACGGGCGCCGCCCTGATGCGCGGACACAGAACCTTGACGCCGGCGGACGGCGTGAGCTGGGCCTCGGCCAGCTCGTCCGTGCCTGGTGGAAACGGAACGGCGGTGATGTTCATCGCGTCGACCAGGGCATCGGACACGATGTTCACCGTGAACGCCTGGGTCTCGCGGATGTTTCGTCCCGTGTCCTTCTGTGCTCCCGTCGGTCGGAACTCGACGCCGAGCGCGACGATCGGCGGATCGGCGGACAAGCAATTGAAGAAGCTGAAGGGTGCGGCGTTGATGACGCCATTGCCATCCACCGTCGTCACCCAGGCGATCGGACGCGGAACGATGGTCCCGATCAAAAGCTTGTAACGCTCGCGCGGCGCCAGCGCGGCGAAATCGAAGGTCGAGAAATCGCTGGCAGCAACTTCAGCTCTTGCGCTTTCGTTCATGCGAGCTCGCGCTTTTCTTGCAGGACGTAGGGGCCGAGCGCGTCTTGAATATCCCGCGTGCGTTGCGGGGCGATCAGGGCGCGTGTGGCGACGGCGTCGAGGTGTTGGTCCATCAGCTTCACGGCGGTCTTCGCGTCGCCCGAGCGAAGGCTCTGTATGAGTCTGCGGTGCTCGTTGACAGCGCACTCCGACGAGTGCGGCCGACCGTAGAGCGCGAGGATCAAGGAACAACGCGAGCTGACTTCCTGCACGTATCTCAGCAGCAGCTCGTTGCCGGTCATCTCCGCGAGCATGATGTGGAATTCTCCGGCTAGGCGGATCGAGCGAGGACCGTCCCGGGTCGCCGCCTCCTCCTCGTCCACATGCGACACGAGCGTATTGGTCATCTCCGCCGTGAGGCGGCCGGCCAAGTGCTCCACCACCATGCGCTCCAGGCCGCGGCGGACTTCGAAGACGGATCGGGCTTCCTCCAATGACGGATGAGCGACTGACGCGCCCCGATTGTGCTGGACTTCGACGAGGCCCTCGATCGCGAGCCGCGCGATCGCTTCGCGGACGATGGTTCGGCTGACCCCGAACTGCTTGCCGATCGTGTCTTCGGGTAGCTTCTGGCCGGGCTGCAGCGCCTGTTCGATGATTGCCCGCCGCAGCGCGCGGCAGACGCCGGAACCGCGAGAGCCGGGTTTCGGCGCTCTACCAGGCTTGCGAGATTTCGCTTTTGTCGCGCGCATGCGTCGAACGGCGGGTCTGGTTGCGTCTCGGTTTGTATGCACTTCAAGGTGCCGCAGCGAAGTTGCCGCTGCCAAAAATCGGACCGAGTGCCGTCATTTTGAGCAGATGACCGACCTTGCAGGGCACGACTGCATACTATAGCGTTCAAAAATCGTATGCAATCCGATGCTGCAACGATCGCCGCGACCGCGGTGAATGTCGGCGCAATCGCACTTGGGAGAGCGAGGATGCGGAGCACTGCAGATTTGATGAAGCACAGGTGGCTAAGGACCGGCGTCCTCGCCGCGGCAACTGTGGTGTTCGGGGCAACGGGCGTGCTCGCTCAGGGCAAAACCCTGAAGTGGGGTGCGGCCCGCGAGATCGCCTCCCTCGACCCCTACTCATTCGGCGATACGTTCACGCTCGCGGTCCTCAATCACGTGTACGAGGGCCTTGTGCGATACACGGGCGACCTGAAGATCGAGCCCGCGCTGGCCGAGTCTTGGGAGACGACGTCGCCGACCACATGGCGCTTCAAGCTCCGCAAGGACGTGAAGTTCCACAACGGCAGCACGTTCAACGCGGACGACGTCATCGCCTCGCTCGCGCGCGTCACACACGAGACGTCGCCCCTCAAAGGCAATCTGCCCGCCTACAAGAGTTCGAAGAAGGTCGATGATCACACAGTCGAGATCGAGGTCAATGGGCCCTATCCGCTACTGCTCAACGACCTCACGAACATCTTCATCTTCGACAAGGAATGGCTCGAAGCGAACAACTCGACACTGCCCACCGACTCCGGCAAGGGCATAAAGGGCTTCGCGACCGACAACGCCAACGGTACCGGTCCGTTCGTCGTCGAGTCGCGGCGGCCCGATGCGAAAACGGTGTTTGTCGTCAATCCGAACTGGTGGGACAAGCCGAAGCACAACATAGCTCGCATCGAGTTCTCGCCGATTGCTTCCGCGGCGACCCGGGTCGCCGCGCTGCTGTCGGGCGAGATCGATTTTACCAACGTCGCCCCGCTGCAGGATCTGCCGAGGCTCACGTCGTCGCCCGACATCAAGGTTCTCCAGACCAACGAGCTGCGGACGGTTTACTTCGCAATGAACCTGGGCAGCGACAAGCTGTTCGAGGGAGATGTCGCGGACAAGAATCCTTTCAAGGACAAGCGTGTGCGCGAGGCTCTTTATCGGGCGATCGACATTGATGCCGTTCAGAAGCGCGCGATGCGCGGCCTGTCGCGCAACACCGGCGCCATCGTCGCCCCGGCGATCCCGGGATACTTGCCCGAGATGGAGGCACGTCTTCCCTTCGATGTGGATGGTGCCAAGCGCCTTCTGACGGAGGCGGGATACCCCAATGGCTTCAGCTTCAACATGAACTGTCAGAGCGACGGCCTCGTCAACGAGGAGGAGTTCTGTCAAGCAGTGGCCGCCATGTGGTCTCGCGCCGGACTGAAACCGAACCTCAGCCTCGGACCGCGCAGCCAGCAGACTCCTAAGCGCGTCAAGGGCGAGTTCGATGTGATCTCGTTCGGATGGGCCAATGAGCCCATGATCGATGCCTATTCGATCCTCATCCAGGTGGTGCGTTCCAAGAGCGGCTCGGGCGGCGTATTCAACTGGGGAGGTTGGGGCCGCCCGGACATGGATGCGCTGATCGACAAGGCCGGCGTCGAGCTGGACGCCACCAAGCGCATTCCATTGATGTCGGAAGCGCTGACGATCATCAAGAACGAGCACCTGTTCATCCCGCTTCACAACCAGCCGATGGCTTGGGCGCAGCGGTCGACGGTGGCCAACACGGTTCAGGGCGCGGACAATAAACCTCGCCTGTGGCTGTCACAGATGAAGTAATGCTCTGAAGCGCGTGCGCTGCCGCAGTCGGTAGCGCACGCCCTGGCGGTTGCGATGGTCGAATTCCTTTTGAAGCGCCTCCTGAATGCGGCCGGCGTGATGCTGTCGGTCGCATTTGTCGCCTTCATGATCTTCCGCTTCGTGGGCGATCCGGTCGAGTTGATGCTCAACGAGCAGGCCTCCCAGGCTCAGCGGGACGAGCTGCGGGCAAGGCTCGGGCTGGATCGGAACTTCGCCCTGCAGGTCCTGACCTTCGTCGGCAATGCGGTGCGCGGGGACTTCGGTATCTCGTATCGCAATCAGCAAGAGGTCTTCACGCTGATTGTGGAACGGTTTCCTGCGACCTTGGAGTTGGTGATCGTCGCGACGTTTCTCTCGCTCGCCGTCGGCATCCCGCTCGGCGTCTACACGGCCATCCATCGCCACAGCGGTTTCGCAAAAGTACTGCAGTACGGTTCTGTGCTCGGGGTGTCGTTGCCGAGTTTCGCGGTAGGCATTCTGCTCATCCTGGTGTTTTCCGTCACTCTGCAGTGGTTGCCGGCATTCGGTCGCGGTGAGGTGGTCCAGCTCGGTGCTTGGAGTACCGGCTTGCTGACGCCGAGCGGGCGACGGTCTCTGATCCTGCCCGGCATTACGCTTTCCCTCTTCCAGATCACTCTGGTCATGCGGCTGGTCCGGGCCGAGATGCTCGAGACCATGCGCACGGACTTCATCCGCTTCGCTCGGGCGAGGGGCTTGCCCCAGCGTGCGGTGCACTATCGTCACGCGCTGCGGAACTGCTTGATGCCGGTCATCACAGTCACTGGGCTTCAGATCGGCAATCTGATCGCCTTTGCGCTCGTGACCGAGACTGTGTTCCAATGGCCCGGTATGGGTCTCCTGTTCGTGCAGGCGGTGACGTTCGTCGACATCCCGGTCATGGCGGCGTACCTCCTGCTCGTTTCTTTCATCTTCGTCGCGCTCAATACGCTCGTCGATCTGCTGTACGCGTTCGTCGATCCTCGGCTGCGCGATGATGCCTTGTCAGCGAGTTCCAATGCCCGGTGAGACCGCACGGTTCGGACGCCTGAGACGGTGGCTCGATAGCGACATCGGCTGGAGCTTCCGATCGACGCCGGCTGCGTGGATCTCCGCTATCGTTCTCGTCGTGCTCGTCGCCACGGCTCTGCTCGCACCGCTGATCGCGCCGCAGAACCCTCATGATCTGCGGCAGATCTTCATCGACAAGGCGGAGCTGCCCCCTATCTGGAGCAAGGATGGCGAGTGGCCATTCCTGCTCGGTACCGATCCGCAGGGGCGCGATGTGCTCTCCGCCATTCTCTATGGCTCGCGCGTGTCGCTGCTCATCGGCCTTGCCAGCGTGCTGCTGTCGATGCTGATCGGCATCAGCGTCGGGCTGACCGCCGGCTACTTCGGCGGGCGGGTCGACAACATCCTCATGCGCATCGGCGACACGGTCCTCTCGATCCCGACCTTGCTGATGGCCATCCTGGTCAGCGCTCTGTTCCGTGGACTGTTACCGCCGGTTTATCGCGAGGCCTTCGCCGCTGTTGTGTTGGTGGCATCGATCTCGCTGACCGGTTGGGTTCAGTATGCGCGCACGGTTCGGGCCTCGACGATGGTCGAGAGGCGCAAGGAATACGTGCTGGCGGCGATGATCATCAAGGTGCCCGCCTCCCGGATCATGAGGCGGCACATCCTTCCTAACACGCTGACGCCCGTCCTCGTCGCGGCCACACTGAATCTCGGCCTGGCCATCCTCTCGGAGGCGACACTGTCCTTCCTCGGCGTCGGCATGCCGGTGACGCAACCATCGCTCGGTACGCTCATCCGCATAGGCAACCAGTATCTCTTTTCAGGGTCCTGGTGGCTCGTAGTCTTTCCCGCGGTCCAGCTCGGGCTGATCGTGCTTGCGGTCAATTTGCTCGGTGATTGGCTACGGGACGCGTTGAACCCCAAACTTCGGTAGTCCAATTGCAGGAGATCTTGCGTGTCCTCTGACCTTCTCATCCGCAACGTCCGGATCTCCGCAGACCCGGCTATGGACGTCCTGGTCAAGAGCGGCCGGATTGCCCGAATCGGCAAGGATATTGATGCGCCCGCCGGGTGCGCCGTCGAGGACGGCCGCGGCGATATCCTGCTGCCGGGCCTCGTCGAGGCGCACACCCATCTCGACAAGAGCCTGTGGGGGCTGCCCTGGTACAAGAACGAGGTTGGGCCGAGGCTCCTCGACAAGATCGACAACGAGCGCATGAGCAAGCGCCGGCTCGGCATGGACCCTTACCGTCAGTCCGCGCGCCAGACGGTGCAATCCTCGATCATGGGGTCCACCCACATCCGTAGCCACGTCGATGTCGATACCGATCACGGGATGTGGGGCATCGAGGGCATCATGAAGATGCGCTCCGAGTTCCGCGACATCATGGATGTCGAGATCGTCGCCTTCCCGCAATCCGGGCTTCTGCGTCGGCCGGGCACATTGGAGCTGATGGACCAGGCGATGAAGCTCGGTGCTGAAGTCGTCGGCGGCCTCGATCCTTGCCTGATCGACCGCGACCCGAAGGGCCACCTCGATGCCGTGTTCGCTCTTTGCCAGAAGAACGGGAAGCCTCTCGACATCCACCTGCACGAGCCGGGCGAGGTCGGCGGCTTCTCGATGGATCTCATTTGCGAGCGCACGCGAGCACTCGGCATGCGCGGGCAGGTCACGATCAGCCACGCCTTCTGCCTCGGCTCCCCAGATCGCGATCTGGTCGACCCGCTCATCGCGCAACTGGCGGAATTGGACATCGCCATCATGACCACCGGCCCCGCGAGCCGCCCCGCGCCGCCGGTCAAGAAACTCATCGACGCAGGCATCCGCGTCTGTTCCGGCTCGGACGGTATCCGCGACACCTGGGGCCCCTACGGCAATGCCGACATGCTCGAACGCGCGATGTTCGTTGGTCTGCGCAACAATTTCCGCCGCGACGATGAGCTGGCCATCGCGCTGGACGTGTGCACGGTTCAGGGCGCGCGTGTGATGGGGCTGGAAGGCTACGGTGTTAACGAAGGCTGCAGGGCCGACTTCATCATCGTCCCCGGAGAGAGCCTCGCTGATGCGATCGTCACGCGATCGCCGAAGCGCCGTGTCGTCAAGGCAGGAAAGATCGTCGCGCGCGACGGAATCTCGATCAAGAAGGCGCCGTGATGACATCAGTGTCGCCACGTCCTCGAGGACGTATCCTTCTCACGGCAAAATGGCTCGTCGGGCATGCTGCCGGTCGGCACACGCTCATCGAGAACGGCGAGGTCGTCTTCGAGGAAGGCAAGATCGCCTTCGTAGGCCGAAACTTCCCCGGTGAGGTAGCGCGCCGCGAGTCCTATGGGCAGTCATTGATCGGTCCCGGCTTCGTGGATCTCGACGCCCTGTCCGATCTCGACACGACGATCCTGGCTTTCGACAATCAGCCGGCCTGGAAGACGGGGCGCGTATGGCCTCGTAGCTATATCGATTCTGGACCGTTCGAGATGTACTCGCGCGCCGATCTGGCCTTTCAGAAGAAGCACGCGTTCGCCACGCTGATCCGCAATGGCATAACGACTGCACTCCCGATTGCATCCCTGTTTTATCGAGCGTGGGGCGAGACCGTCGAGGAGTTCAGCGACGCGGCGGACGCAGCGGCGGCCCTCGGGCTTCGCGTCTATTTGGGGCCCGGCTATCGAACGGGAAATCAGGTCGTGGATGCCGACGGTGTCATCAGTACCTACTACGACGAGCCCCGCGGTCTTGCAGAGTTGGATGCGGCCATCGAGTTCTGCAGGCGTTTCGAGGGACGCGCCGGTGGCCTTGTGCGCACGATGTTGGCTCCCGACCGCATCGAGACATGCACACAGGAACTGGTCCGGAGAACAGCTGCCGCCGGTCGCGAATTGCAAGTGCCGATTCGTCAGCATTCCTGCCAGTCCAAGATCGAGTATGACCTGGTTCTCCAGCAGCACGGCATGAGCCCTCCTGAATGGATGGCGAGCCTGGGGCTCCTCACGGAGCGCACGCTTCTGCCGCACGGCACATTCGTGTCGGGCAGTCGGCACATCTCCCGCCCCGGACGTGATCTCGAGATTATCCGTGATGCCGGCAGCACGATCGTTCACTGTCCGCTCGTCTCCGGCCGGCACGGCAACGTGATCGATCACTTCGGGCGCTATCAGGCGATGGGGCTGAAGCTCGGCCTCGGCACCGACACGTCTCCCCCCGACATGATCATGAACATGCAGGTGGGCATGATCCTCGCGCGTGTAACAGCCGGCTCGGTCACCGCTGTACGCGCCGAGAACTATTATGATGCGGCGACAGTCGGTGGCGCCGATGCGATCTGCCGCGGCGATCTCGGCCGGCTGGAGGTCGGCGCGGCGGCGGACATCACGGTCATCGCGCTCGATCGGCCGCATTGCGGGCAGCTGATCGATCCGATCCAGACAATGATGCTGACCGGTCATGGCCGCGACGTGTCGACGGTCGTCATCGATGGCCGGTTCGTCATGGAGGATCGCGTCATCCCGGGAATAGACGAGGCGGCCGACAACGCGCGCGCACAGGCGCAGTTCGAACGCTTGATGTCACTCTATCCGCGGAGGACGCACGGCCATCCTCCCGTCGGAAAGATATTCTCCTCGAGCTACCCGACGCAGTGGTCGCCGGGTTCCACGAAGCTGTGGGGCGCGACTGAATGATGAGCGCTCCGCTGCTGTCTGTGCGAGATCTGCGCGTCGTGTTCGACGGACGGCGCGGCGCGCTGACGGCCCTCGACGGGGTGTCGTTCGACATGCTGCCCGGCGAGATTCTCGGTGTCGTCGGTGAGTCGGGCGCCGGCAAATCGCTGACGGGCACCGCGATCACAGGCCTCCTCGATCCGCCCGGCCGGATAGCGGGCGGGACGATCGTCTTCGACGGAAAGCGCATCGACGGCCTATCCGAAGATAGGATGCGCAGCCTGCGCGGACGGCACATCGGAGCGATTTTTCAGGATCCACTGACCTCGTTGCACCCGCTTCTCACGGTCGGGGACCAAATCATGGAGACGATCCAGGCGCACCTGCCCGTAAGCCGGGCAGAAGCCAGGAGCCGCGCATTGCAGTTGTTGTCCGAGGTCGGGATTCCGTCTCCGGACGTGCGGATCGACCAGTTTCCGCACCAATTCTCCGGGGGCATGAGACAGAGGGTCGTGATCGCATTGGCGCTTTGCGCGGGCCCGCGTCTCGTCATCGCCGACGAGCCGACGACGGCTCTCGACGTATCGATCCAAGCGCAGATCACGACACTTCTGAAGCGGTTGTGCCGCGAACAGGGAACCGCCGTGATGCTGGTGACGCACGACATGGGTGTGATCGCGGAGACGGCGGATCGGGTCGCCGTCATGTATGCTGGGCGGATTGTCGAGATCGGGCCGGTCCAGGACGTGATCGGCCGTCCGCGCCACCCCTATACCGCCGGCCTCATGGCTTCGATCCCGAGTGTTCATGCGCGCCGCGAAGCGTTGCGCCAGATCGATGGGACGATGCCGCGCCTGAACGCGATCCCGCCGGGATGTGCGTTCAATCCGCGCTGCAGCCACGCCGTGGAGCGCTGCAGGAACGAGGTTCCGCGCCTCGCTCACGATCAGGCCCATGCGGCTGCCTGCCATCGGCCTCTGTCGAGGGCTGAGCATGTCTGATACCGCGCTTACCGTCTCTGGGGTGTCTTGCCATTTCGACGTCTCGCGATCGTGGCTCAATCGCACGCTGAGCGGCGGCGGTCGCCGGGTTTTGCGTGCTGTCCATGATGTCTCGTTTTCGATCGAGCGCGGCACGACTTTCAGCATCGTCGGAGAATCGGGATGCGGAAAGTCCACGATCGCAAAGATGATTGCCGGCCTTCAGAGGCCGACGGCAGGAGCGATCACTTTCGCGCCCATCGAACGCGCGGATGGGTCTTTCGGACCGCCGCGCGTGCAGATGATCTTTCAGGATCCCTACGCCAGTCTGAATCCGAGGTGGCGTTGTGGCGACATCATCGGAGAGCCAATCCGCGAGTTGCGCCTGATCGCCGACGAAGAAGTCATGCGTCGGCGGATCGGCGATCTGCTGGAAACGGTCGGCCTCTCTCGTGGTGATGCGGTCCGCTATCCACACGAGTTCTCGGGCGGTCAGCGACAGCGCATCGCAATCGCGCGCGCGCTGGCGACGCAGGCGGATTTCCTGGTGTGCGATGAACCGACGTCGGCCTTGGATGTGTCGGTACAGGCTCAGATTCTGAATCTGATGACGCGCCTCCAGAAGGAGTTCGGCCTGACTTACCTGTTCATCAGTCACAATCTTTCGGTCGTCCGGCACCTCTCCGACGATCTCGCGATCATGTATTTGGGTCGCATGGTCGAAAGCGGTCCCGCGGAGGAGATCTTCACGGCGCCGCGCCATCCGTACACGCGGCTTCTGCTCGACACGATTCCGGATGTCGAGAAGCCGAATCGGGAGCGTCGCCCCATGTCGGGAGAGGTGCCGAGCCCGATTTCGCCCCCGTCCGGATGCCACTTCCATCCTCGGTGCTCGCTGGCCATCGACGTGTGCCGATCGAGCGCGCCGGCGGCTTCGCTACGCGGCAAAGTGGTGGTCGCCTGCCATCGCGTCGACGAGCAGAGGCCAACGCCGGCCAACGCCGGTTGACCCCGCCCTCCGGATTCTCAGGCTTCCGGCCTCCGGGGCGTCATGTCTGCCGAGGTGGCGCACGTCTCTTGCACGGCCGCGGCGGCATGATGCGGCGCTGAACCGTCGCTCCAGGCTAGCTTTCGAGGCGCGAGGCGCATGACGCAATGCAATGCCGGCGTCAGGCGTGAATGGCGCGCTTGTCGATCGCCATTGCCGCTTCCTTGACGGCCTCGGACATCGTCGGGTGGGCATGACACGTGCGCGCGAGGTCTTCCGACGATCCGCCGAACTCCATGAGTACGGCGGCCTCGTGGATCATCTCACCTGCGCCCGCCCCGACGATGTGAACACCCAGGACACGATCCGTGGCCGCGTCGGCGATCACCTTGACGAGACCGTCCGTCGCGCGGTTCGCGCGCGCGCGGCCATTGGCGGCAAAATTGAACTTCCCCACCTTGTAGGGAACACCACTGGCCTTGAGCTCGTCCTCGGTGCGGCCGACGGTGGCGACCTCTGGGAACGTGTAAACGACACCAGGGATGACGTCGTAGTTCACATGTCCCGCCTGCCCGGCGAGGATCTCGGCAATGGCTACGCCTTCGTCCTCGGCCTTGTGCGCGAGCATGGGGCCGCGCACGACGTCACCGATGGCGTAGATTCCCGGAACATTTGACTGGAAGTGCGCGTCGATCACGATGCGCCCTCGGTCCATGGCAACACCGAGCGCTTCCAGGCCGAGCCCATCCGTGAACGGCCGCCGGCCTGTGGCGACGAGCACGATATCGGTGAGCAGCGTTTGCGCCGTGCCGCCGGCTACGGGTTCGAATGTGACGCTCGCCGCGCCACGCTCGGCCTTCACCCCGGTAACTTTGGATGCGAGGTGGAACTTGAAACCCTGCTTTTCCAGGATGCGCTGGAAGGCTTTCGCGACCTCCGCATCCGTTCCGGGCAGAATGCGATCCAGATACTCCACCACCGTCACCTCCGAACCGAGCCGGCGCCAGACCGATCCCAGTTCGAGGCCGATCACGCCGGCCCCGATCACGATGAGTTTCGGCGGCACCTTCGTCAGGCTCAGCGCGCCCGTCGAGGAAACCACCGTCTGTTCGTCGATCGCCACACCCGGAAGGGTAGCGACCTCGGACCCCGTAGCGATCACGATGTTCTTGCCTTCCAGGCGCTTGGAGCTGCCGTCCGCCGTTGTGACGCGGACCTTGCCGGCGGCTTCGATCGCTCCGTTCCCGAAGTGGACGTCAACTTTGTTCTTCTTAAGCAGAAACGCCACGCCCTGGACATTGCTGTCGACGGTATCCTGCTTGTGCTTCATCATCGCGGGCAGGTTCAGGGCCGGCTTGACGCCGTCGATACCGAACGCGGCGAGCCCGTGCCCCGCCTGATGGAACAGTTCAGAGGCATGGAGCAACGCCTTCGACGGGATGCAGCCGACGTTCGCGCAGGTGCCGCCATGTGTGGCGCGCTTCTCGACGATCGCAGTCTTTAGCCCGAGCTGAGCGGCCCGGATGGCGCAAACGTAGCCTCCTGGGCCAGAGCCGATGACGATAAGGTCGTAAGTCATTGTCTTGCCGCCAGTCGTAAGTGTCGTGAAGGAGTGTAAGCCCGGCTTGCCGATCACAGCTCCAGAACGAAGCGCTGCGGATCCTCCAGGCACTCTTTGACACGGACGAGGAACGTGACCGCTTCCTTGCCGTCGACGATGCGATGGTCGTAGCTCAGCGCCAGGTACATCATCGGGCGGACCACGATCTGACCCGCGCGGACCACCGGCCGCTCCTCGATGCGATGCATGCCCAGGATGCCGGATTGCGGGGCATTCAGGATCGGCGTGGACATCATCGACCCATAGACGCCGCCGTTGGAGATCGTGAAGGTACCGCCCTGCATCTCTTCGATCGACAGCTTGCCGTCGCGGGCGCGGCGGCCGAAGTCCGCAATGCGCTTCTCGGTTTCGGCGAGATTGAGCAGATCTGCATCGCGCAGGACGGGAACGACCAGCCCTTTGTCGGTACCGACGGCGACACCGACGTGGTAGTAGTTCTTGTAGACGATATCCTGTCCGTCGATCTCGGCGTTGACGGCAGGAATCTCATTCAGCGCCTGGATGCAGGCCTTAACGAAGAAGCCCATGAAACCCAGCTTGGTGCCGTGGCGCTTCTCGAACAGCTCCTTGTATTCGTTGCGCAGCTTCATCACCGCGCTCATGTCGACATCGTTGAACGTCGTCAGCATGGCGGCCGTGTTCTGCGCGTCCTTGAGCCGCCGCGCGATCGTCTGACGCAGGCGTGACATCCGCACGCGCTCTTCACGCGCAGCATCGTCGGGCAGGGACGGCGCACGCATGGTCGCGGGAGGTGCCGAGGACACCATGCCGACATAGGTGGAGGAAGCCGATGCCGCCGTGGGGGCCTTTGCCACCGCGGTTCCAGTGGAGTCGGCCCGGACCGCGTCCTCTTTGAGGACCTGTCCGCGCTTCCCGGAGCCTTGTACGCTGGCCTCGGGGATCCCCTTCTCTTCCAGGATCTTCCGAGCGGCAGGTGAGGGCGGCATCGGCGCGCCCGACTTCGCGGGTTGGGCCGCTGCTACCGGGGCAGCCGCAGACGCGACCGCCGCGGCGCCTTCACGGATCGCTCCGAGAACCGCGCCGATTGCGACGGTCGTCCCGGTCTCGACCTTGATTTCGACGAGCACCCCCGCGGCTGGAGACGGAAGCTCCGCCGTGACCTTGTCGGTCTCCAATTCGACCAGCGGCTCGTCCGCCTTGACCGCGTCACCGACCTTCTTGAACCACCGGCCCACTGTGGCCTCGGACACGCTTTCTCCAAGGGCCGGCACCTTGATTTCGATCGCCATGGTGGACACTCCAGTTCCCCGCCTCGATTTGCTGCGGTGCATACCATCGCAGCGCAGCAAGGCCTATAGGGACCAAGGTGGGAAATCAGCAGAATTGTTTCCCTAATGTTCCATTCGCTCGCCGCGTGAGCCGGGCGATCTCAGGCATTCCGGACGTGGCGGACGCAAAGCTTGGCCGCGCTTGCATGGATCTGGCGGGTCTCGGTGTGGACGTGCTCGAACGCTCCGCCGCTCATTCCGTGGCGCTTGGCGGCGGCCCGGAAGGCCGAAAAATCCGGCCCCTGCGTGCTCCACGGAGTGAGGCCGACTTGTTCGAGCGCAGACATCGCCATCAGCAACTGCATCTTGCTGCCGCGGTCCTCTACCTGGTTGACGAGGCACTCGCAGAACGGAGGCACGTATCTGTCCAGTTCATCGGGGAGCTTGCTCGTCCCACCCGGATTGATGCGCTTGATCCATGAAAACGTTGCGACCAGGCGTCGCTTTTGCCCGATGCAATTGTCCACGTGCGCCTTGCGCTCGTCCGCCGACAATCTGGCAGAGCCGTGAACGTCGCGCGAAGTCATGGCGTCCGCTTGGCGCGAGGCGAATCCGTCGGGTTTGCACCCAGGCAGAAGGCTTAGAGCCGTCAGTAGCGGGAAGACTGTAACGACCGACTTTTTGCCCAACAGCATGACGACGAGAACCGAAACCGAGCGCTGGCGCTAGTCTCGCAGTTCGGCATTGCCGAGGTCTTAAGGCGCTCGGATGCATTCGTCGCGTCGAGAGTGCAGTTCACATGTCGTCCAGCGGAAACATCGGCCGCGGAACTCTGCGGAAGGGCAACTTGGCAAGCGCACCGGAACAGATGCCGCCGCCATCGTCGACGACCACGATTTCCGAAGCGATCGGGCCATAGGCCGCCCGGAAGTGTTGCGCGGATTTCACGGCCAGGACGGCCTTCGAGGTCGGCTCGATGCCGAGGGACTTGAAGTACATGCGATCGTAATTCTGGAACCGCCTGGAAGTGATGACGATGTCCACGCCACCGACGCGAACCGCCGCCGAGGGCCCCATTTCGATGCGCACCCCGCGCGCCATCGGGCCCTCGAGGTTGAACCCGCCGTCCGACAACGCGAGCACCTCGCCTTCACACGTGATCGGTGCTCCGAAAGCGGGGTCGACCTTGCCCGCCAACCGCAGGCTGATCCGGCGCCCGACCCCTGCCGCGTGACAAGCCGCCGCGCTTGCCGGATCGAAGATCGGTGACATCGCAGCGTTCTCCAGACGGGCGTCCAACATGGCACGCAACAATCCCGGGGAATCGCTATAGCCGCCGCCGCCGGGATTATCGGCAAAATCCGCGATCACGACGGGCGCTCCGACTTTCCCCTTGGCGCGCGCGATCGCGATGGCTTGAACAGCGCTGACTGTATGCACCGTCTCGCGATGGCGAGACTCCCACATTTCGCTGATCAACGAATCGCACGCTGCGGCGAACCGCGGATGCCAGCCATTCGCCACGATGACCGCGGTCGGGCCCACCTCGGGAATATCCGCCCAGGAAAATCCGGCATTGATGCACACGTCCAGGACGGCAGGGTCGCTGCGCATGAGCTGCGCGCCCTTGTCGAGCAATTCGGTCATCGGCCCTGGCGCCGTGGTCCGCCCGTGATCTGCTCCCGTGAGCATGCGGGCCTTCGCCATGACCGTGACCGGCCGGATGTCGCCGCTGAGGGCGCGGCGGACGATCGCCGCGCACCTTGCGCCGGTGTCGTACAGGTCCACGTGCGGATAGGTCTTGTAGCTGACGACGACGTCTGCTTCCCGGCACATCGTCTCGGTGACGTTGGCGTGCAGGTCCAGCGTCACCCCGATGACGGGCCCGCGTCCCAGCACCTCTCTCAATCGCGACAGCAGCGTACCTTCGCCGTCGTCTGTGTGCTCGGCAACCATTGCGCCATGCAGGCTGAGCAACACGGCATCTGGTTTGGTATCGCGCGTCCGATCGACAATCTCGGTCGCAATCGTCTCGTAGGTCTCGCGCGTTAGCCTGCCGGAGGGTGTCGCATCCGCCGATACGACCGGGATCGCCTGCCAGCCATTGGCATCGCAGGCATCCAGAAATGCGGCGATCTCCGTGTTTGTTCCGCGCAGGGCCTTTGAGATCTGCTCGCCGCGATACAGCCCCCGCGAGCGATAGTGCTCGAGCGTTGTCGCCAGTTTCGAGAACGTATTCGTTTCGTGCTTGAAGCCGGCGATCAGGATGCGCTTTGTCATGGCAGTCTCCAGTTCTTCAACCGTCGACTTTGACATTCGCGGCTTTGATCACCTCTGACCACTTGGTCATCTCGGACGTGTGATATGCGCGAAACGCCGACGCATCCCGGACGTTCACGGCAATGCCTTGCTTGATGGCACGATCCCTGACGTCGGGCTTTGCCATTGCGGCAAGTACGGATCGTGAAAGCTTCTCGGCAATCGGCCCCGGCGTTCCCGCTGGCGCGAAGATCGCCAGCCAGCTGTCGCCCTCGCTTTCGGCCACACCCTGCTCCTTGAGCATGGGAACCTCGGGCAGTTGAGGAGCACGCACGCCGGATGCCACAGCGAGCGCGCTCATTTCCTTGGCCTGGATCTGGCCCAGAACCGACGGAAGCGTCGCAAACGCCAGATCGATCCGGCCCGCGACGATTTCCAGCGCGAGCGGCGCGGCGCCTCGGAACGGCACGTGCTGAGCGTCCGTTCCGGTCCTGGTCTTGAAAAGCTCCATCGTCAGATGTGAGCCTGACCCGACGCCTGTCGACCCGTAGTTCAGCTTGCCCGGGTTCTTTTTCAAGATCGCAACGAGATCTTGCACGGTCTCTGCGCCCAGATCCTTTCGAACGACGAGTGCATGCTGGAGATCCGCGAGCCCCGCGATGGCAATGAAGTCCTTCACAGGGTCGTAGCCGGGATCCTTCAGCAGGAATGCGTTCGTCGCATGTGTCTGATTGTTTCCGAGCACCAGAGTATGGCCGTCGGCTTCGCTTTTGGCGACCTCGCGCGTTCCCACTGCGCCCGAGGCGCCGGGCTTGTTCTCCACGATGACGGTCTGGCCGAGGTCGGCCTGCATCTCCGCAGCGACGAAGCGCGCGAGTGCGTCGGTCGGCCCGCCGGGCGGATACGGCACCACGATGCGTACCTGCTTGGTCGGGAAAGCTTGGGCCCTAGCCGACGTGGGGCTGCAAGCAGCGGCAGCGAGCATCACGAGTGTGGAACGGCGTGTCGTCGTCACGGTCAACCCCTGCGTTGAGTCATTGGCTCTCTATCACGTCGGCAAGTCTGCGCGAAATACGGTTGCCGGGCAGAAAAACAGCAAAAATCCTCCGCCGGCGCTTCACCGACTGGGCGTGACTCGTAGCACCCGGCCATTGACGTTGTCGGTGAGCACCAGGAGCGATCCATCGGGCGAAGCCCTGACGTCTCGGATCCGCTCGCCGAGATCCTCCAACAAACGCTCCTCCTCGACGACGCGCTCCCCATCGAGTTTGAGCCGCGCCAGGTGTTTGCCGGCGAGGGCACCCACGAACAGGCTGCCTTTCCACTGTGGCGAGCGCGCGGAGACGTAGAACGCCATGCCGGATGGCGCGATCGAGGGGTCCCAGTAGTAGATCGGCTGTTCCAAGCCCTCGCGCGCGGTTCCGATTCCGATCTTCTGCCCCGTGTAGTCTCGACCATATGTGATCACAGGCCAGCCGTAGTTCTTGCCGGCGCGCGGAATGTTCACTTCGTCGCCGCCGCGCGCGCCGTGTTCCACCGTCCAAAGGATCCCGGTTTCCGGGTGAACTGCCGCGGATTGCGGGTTGCGATGGCCGATGCTCCACAGTTCCGGCTGGGCATTGGCGCTCTGCACGAACGGATTGTCAGGCGGCACGGTTCCGTCCGGCCGGATACGAACCACCTTGCCGAAATGGTTCGTGGCCTCCTGGGCGCGCTCCCGCTGATAGCGCTCTCCCAGAGTGATGAAGAGGTGCCCATCTCTCGAGATCGCGATCCGGCTGCCGAAATGCAGACCTCCCGAAGTCGCGGGCTGCTGCCTGAAGATGACACGCAACTCTTCCAGGCGGCCACCGCCCTCCGACAATCGCAGGCGCGCCCGAGCGACGCTCGTGCCATTGGTCCCGCCGCCTCGCGGTTCTGCGTACGTAAAAAAGATGATGCCGCTCTCGGCGAATTTCGGATCGAGCGCGACATCCAGCAATCCGCCCTGGTTGACCGCCGCGACGTTCGGCACGCCGGAAACTGGCGGCGAGAGTACGCCGTCTTTGGAGATGATGCGCAGTCGGCCTGGTCGTTCCGTCACGAGCAGCCGCCCGTCTGGCAGTTCCTGGATCGCCCAAGGGTTCTCCAGGCCGCGCGCCAGGACTTCTATCGCCGGCTTGGATCGTTCTATAGGCGGCGGCGCGGAGGTCTGGTGCGCCCAAGCGGCGCTCTGCAGCGCGACGCTGGCGAGGAAGGCGGCGGCGGCGTGAGCTGCGGTCATGGCGTTCCTTTTCGTGCGCGCTGCACAAGCAGAAGGCCACCGCCCAGGACCAGGCCGATCGGCACCGTCACCGCTACCCGCAGGTCGAGTGTCTGAAGCGGCGCGATGTAACCCTCCATATCGAAGCCGGTGAGCGGTCGCACAACCGCATTGAGCATGCTTGGAAATATCAGCAGCAGCCCTGCCGTCGTGAACAGCACGGATTCGAGTTTGGTGTTCCTCGCGAACGCGAGCCCCTGGAATGCGATGGCGAGGAAGATGATGCCGATACCTGCTTCCAACGTCACCTGTACGACGTCGAACCAATTGCCGCCCTTCGGCAACTTGAGCAGCAGTCCGATGCCTTGGGGGTCGCAAACGAAAACGAACGGCACCAGGAATGCCGGCATCGTGTACTTCCAGGACTGCAACGTGGTCTTGTAAGGCGAGCCGCCGGTGATTGCTGCGGCTGCAAACGGGGAGAGCGCCGTCGGCGGAGAGACCTCCGATAGCACTGCATAGTAGAAGATGAACATGTGAGCCGCGTAGTCCGGCACGCCCAGTTTGATCAGCGCCGGAGCCGCGATGACCGCACACATGATGTAGCTTGCGGTCACCGGCACGGCCAGGCCGACAACCCATACGATCGCCCCTGTGAAGAGCGCTGTAAGGACGAGATTGCCGGCGGCATAACCGATGATGATGTCCGCGAAGCGCTGCGCCAGACCGGTCAACGTGACCACGCCGACGATGATGCCGGCGCAGGCGCAGGTGGCCGCTACGTTCAGCACGCCGGTTGTTCCCTCTGCCAGCGCCCGGTGCAGTTTTGGTGGTGTGAGCGCGGTATCGGAGCGCATGAAGCTGGCGATGAACGCCAGCACGGTCGCCCAGAAAACACTGAGAACCGGCGAGAACCCCAGCATCATGAACGCGATGATCGAGATCAGCGAGCTGAAGTGATACCAATAGGCTTTGGTGATGCGCCAAAGCTCGCCCTTCGCCACCAGCAGTTCGCTGCTGCCGGCAATGCCCGAGTACTTCCTGGCGTCCAGCTCCACCATCACCAGGATCGCGAAGTAGTACAGGATGGTCGGAATCAGGGCCATCCAGATCACGTCGAGATAAGAGATCTTCAGGAACTCGGCGATCAGGAATGCCGCAGCGCCGAGCACTGGAGGGGAAATGATTGCGCCAAGTCCCCCGGCGGCGAGCAAGCCGCCTGCCGCATTCTTCTCGTACCCGGCCTTGGCCAGCAACGGATAAGCGACGGTGCCGATCGTGACGGTCGTTGCGACGCCCGACCCGGATGGTCCGCCCATCAGGAACGACGACAGGACCACGGCACGGCCCGCCGAATTCCGGCGTCCACCCATGGCTGCGAAAGAAAAGTCGATGAAGAACTTGCCCGCGCCGGAGTATTGCAGAACTGCACCGTAGATCGTGAACAGAATGATGAGGCTCGATGAAACGTCGACCGTCGTACCGTAGACGCCTTCCAGCGTCTGATAGAGATGGCCGACGAGGCGATCCAGATCGTATCCCTTGTGCGTCCATGGCGCAGGAAGGTGCCTTCCCGCGAGAGCGTAGGCGACGAAGACGAGCGACACGACCGGCATGATCCAGCCGGTCGACCGGCGCGTCGCTTCGAGCAGAAGGCCCAGGAATACGAGCCCGACGATGAAATCCGTGCGAGAAGGCAGGATCGCACGTTCACCGAACTCCTCGCCTTGAGAGACGATGTAGGCGACGACGCCGAGGCTGGCGGCTGCCATGGCCCAGTCGAGCAGCGTGATCCGATTGCGCGCTTTGCGGAACATCGGGAAATTGACGAAGACGAGGGCTAGAATGATGCCGACGTGGATTGGTCGGAGCAGCTGGGTGTCTATGATTGGGGCCCACTTGAATGGCCAGCTCCCGGCCGCCGCCGCATAAAGGTGGAACAGAGAGGACGCCACCGCTGCCAGGGCGAGTAGCTGCCCGAGCACGCCGCTCAGTCTGTGTGTTGCCCCTTCGTCCTCGGCGATCAGCTCGTCGATCTTCGCGCGCGTGGCTTCGTCGAGCTGAGCAGGTTCTGGCGAGCCGCTTTGAGCTGCGCCAACCGCGACCTTCTGGTCCGAGTGCATTCTTGTTTTCCCCACATGCGGCCATACTGGCCGGCGCAGCCTAGGACATCGCGCTTCCTACCGCCACGGGGGCGGCGCAACCTCAAGGTTCGAAGTGCGAGGGCCACAACGGCACGCGACCGGGCTACCCCTGAGAACGCGGAAAGGCCCGAATCAGGCCGCGAATCGCGACGAGCCGCCTGTGCAACGAGCGTGCGTCGACGCTTGAATCCGCAGGAAAACCGCACCATAAAGGCATCGAGGGACCGCGAACATGGCCTTTTCGTGCGATTTCGCCCGTAAAACAGTGGCAAATGCACAACGGCCGCGCTCAATTGAGCGTCATTGCCCGCAAGTTCGCAAAGTTTCTCTATTGGTGCTGCTTGATTTCAAATATTTCCTAGTAAGTCGAAATCGTTAGCCGATTTGGCCATACCGCCCGAGCTGGTCTGTCGGACTACTCGAAAACAATCACCCGACCAACCCGAACAGGACAGGCACTACAATGGCGAAAAAAGTTGCTGCGAAGAATGCAAAGCCGGACACCGTGACTCTCAAGCATCTGGCGAATGCCCTTGCCGAGCGTCACGAGCTTCCCAAGAAGCAGTCGAACGAGATGCTGATGGACATGATCGGCATGATCACCACCCATCTCAAGAAGGGCGCGCGGATCCGCATCGGCGGTCTCGGCATCCTGCAGGTTCGCAAGCGCCCGGCACGCATGGGCCGCAACCCGGCGACGGGCGAGGCGATCAAGATCAAGGCTTCCAAGAAGGTCGCGTTCCGCGCGGCAAAGGAGTTGAAGCAGGCGATCTGATCAGGCGGCGCGTCGCCGGATCACTCGCTTGAAATGCGAAGCGGCCGGGTCATTGCCCGGCCGCTCTGCTTTTCTGGATTCGGTATTCCAATTCAGTCGATCTTGATGCCCTTTTCGGACATGTATTTCAGGGCACCCGGATGCCAGGGAATACCCGCATTGGCGGATTTCTGAATGTCGGACTTGATGTTCAGGGCTTCCTTGTGAACCTTGCCGAGGTCCTCGCGTTTCTCGAGCATGGTCTTCGTCAGAGTGTAAGCGAGGTCCACAGGCATGTTCTCGTGCACAGCCATGATGTTCCAGACCGCAGCGGTCGCCGATGGTGCCGTCTGGTTCGGGTAAGTTCCGGCGGGGATGGTGCCCTCGGAGTACACCGGACCGTGCTTCTCTTTCACCTTCCCGACCAGATGGGCATGGTCGATCAGCCTCATTTTGACGTTCGGCGTCGCCGCGACATCGGTGATCGCTGCCGTCGGCAGGCCTGCGACGAAGAAGAACGCGTCGACCTTGCCGTCCTTCAGTGCGTTGGCCGACTCCGCTGCGCCGAGACGCTCGCGCTTCATGTCCTTGTCTTTGTCCAATCCGGCGGCTTCGATCAGCCGGAAGGCGAATATTTCGGTTCCCGAACCCGGTGAGCCGGTCGAGACGCGCTTGCCCTTGAGGTCCTCGAATTTCGTGATGCCGGACCCTTCCAGTGTCACGATTTGCATGATGTTGGGATACATCACCGTGAGGGCGCGAACTGGAACTTTCCCGGCGGTGAACTTGTCGCGGCCGTTGAGCGCATCGACCGCCGTGTCGACCTGCGTGAAGGCGACATCCGCTTTGCCCGCTCCGATCAGCTTCATGTTGTCGACGGAACCGCCCGTGACTTCGGCGGTTGCCGTCAACCCGGGCGACTCTTTGGAAAGAATAGCTCCGAAGCCGCCGGCCAAGGGGTAGTAGACGCCACCCGTGCCGCCCGTGGCGATCGAGAGTTGCTTGGCCTGTTGCGCGGCCGCCGCACCGCAGGAGAGCAGCGCGACTGCGGCTATTGCAGCTTTCATCCTTGCATTCATTCGTTTCCTCCCGTGCTTGCGGTAGGCGTTTGTCGCCCCCGGCATTGAATCGCTTTTTCGATAGCTGGTTATGCTGTGCGGCGTGTTGTCGGCTCCGCTGATCGAGCCCTATGCGACCTGGATGATCACCTTTCCAGATACCGCGCGGTTGTCGAGTTCGCGGATCGCGTCCGCCGTGCGCTCGAGTGGGAAGGTCTTGTGTACGTGCGGCTTGAGTTTCCCCTCTGCCACCCAGTTCGCCAGGGTCTTCATGTTGCGAGCGTTGCCCGCCGGGTCTCTTTGCACCGATGCACCCCAGAACACGCCGACAAGCGAACAGGATTTCAGGAGCAGTAGGTTGAGAGGAATCTTCGGTATATCTCCGGCGGCGAAGCCGATCACCAGATAGCGCCCTGCCCAGTTCATGGACCTGATGGCGGGTTCCGCGTAGGGGCCGCCGACGCAATCGTAAACAACGTCGACGCCTTTTCCGCCCGTGGCAGCCCGCAGTGCTTCTTTCAGGTCCGCGGTGGAGTAATCGATCAGGACGTCTGCGCCCCTGCTCTTGCACACCTCGAGTTTGGCGGGCGATGATGCGCAGGCGATGACCTTGGCACCAAGGAGCTTCGAAAGCTCGACGGCGGACAGGCCCGCGCCTCCGGATGCTCCCAGAACGGCGACGGTTTCGCCCTCTTTCAGCTGCGCACGGTCGACCAGGCCATGATAGCCGGTGCCATACGTCACGGCGATGCCGGCCGCAATTTCGTCACGCACGCCGTCGGGGGTCGCGATCACGGCTGCCGCAGGAACACAAATCTTCTCCCGCGCGGCCCCGATCTGCCCGAAGCCGAAGACGCGCTGTCCTGCTTTGACTGTGTTGACGCCGTCGCCGATCGCCGTGATCTCGCCAGCAAACTCGCTCGCGGGAGAAAACGGCAGCGCCGGCTTCGTCTGGTACTTTCCACGGACCACGAGCGTATCGAGGAAATTCAGTGCAGCCGCGCGGACTCTGACGACGACTTCTCCCTTCCCGGGGAGCGGCTCGGGGATGTCCTCGATGACGATCGCATCGGGGCCATCGAGTGACTTGCACAAGGCTGCTTTCATTCAGTCTCTCCAGGCTTTCGCGGCAGGGCACTCTAGTCGGAGCTGCTTCGCAAAGCTACAGCTCCTCACGATCCGAACCAGCAATCAGGCAGCGGTGCACCGCTCCGGAGTATCGCCTCGATCTCAGGCCTGAAAGCACTCCCGGAACTCCCGTGCAGTACCAGAGGTGCCAGAAGCTTCAGGTCGGCTCGGCTGCCCTTCACGCCGCTCACGAGAATGCGCGAAGCCGCGCTTTGGGCGCGAGGCAGGATGGGCAATACGCGTAGAGCACCGAAACGGTCGCCGAATGCGTCCAGCAATGGGCGCAGCTCCGAGGCGAGATGAATCACGGTCGCGGTTCCGCCGGGAACGGTCATCGCCGCCATGAAGCGCAGCCACTTGTCGAGCGATCCCGGCGGCATGACGTTTGCCTGGTCCCTCAGGTGCCGCCCGGATGGCGTCCCGCGGCCGGCGGGATGATACGGAGGGTTGGCAAGGGCGTGGTCGAACTTGCCCGCGCGATCGGCGATGCCGGACTGGGACAGCGGCAGGAGCAGGTCTGCTGCGATCACCTCGACCCTGTCTTCCAGCGCGTTAGCTGCAGCATTCTGCCGCGCCAATCCCGCCAGAGTTGGCTCGCGTTCGAGCAGCGTCACACGGACGCCGTCGATCCGGCGGGCTACGCACAAACCGACCGCGCCGGTGGCAGCACCACAATCGACGACGGTCTCTCCTGCCACCGCGCGGCAGGAAGCCGCCAGAAGAACCCCGTCGAGGCCCGTCCGGAAGCCTTTGGCAGGTTGCCTTAGGCTCAATCGACCGCCCAGGAACTCGTCCGTGGTCGTCTCCATTGTCATTGGGCTCTCGGCGATCAAGAATGGCTCCGCGTTGCACACTCAAGGCCGCGCCCTGGCCAGCGCAAGCCGACGCCGCCGGCATCGTGGGACGAAGGTTGATGCGGCAATCTGACTGCCCATTGGCCACACGTGGTTCCCTACTGTAAACAAACTTCGAAGGCGGCCCGACGGGCGGCCGCGCCGATACAGTGCTGGAAGGTCGAATATGGGTGTCGTTGTACAGATCGACGGGGCGCGCGAACCGACTGCCAGCCTCAAGCCGATCCTGGACCTCGTCGATGCCGACATGGCCGCCGTGAACAGGATCATCCTCGACAAGGCGGTCTCAGACGTCGAGCTGATCCCGAAAATCGCTCACCACCTGATCGACTCGGGTGGCAAACGCCTCCGTCCGATGTTGACGATCGCCTCAGCCAAGCTGTCTGGTTACGGCGGCGAGGGCCACGTTCGCTTGGCGGCAGCCGTGGAGTTCATGCACACGGCAACCCTTCTCCATGACGACGTGGTCGACGAAAGCGACGCGCGTCGCGGCAAACCGACGGCCCGGCTCGTCTGGAGCAACCAGGCGAGCGTGTTGGTCGGTGATTTTCTGCTCGGCCAGGCCTTTCGGATGATGGTCGACGTCGGATCGCTCACCGCCCTGAAGATCCTATCTAATGCTGCAGCGGTGATCGCTGAGGGTGAGGTGATGCAGCTCGCCGCCGCCAAGAATACGGCTACCACCGAAGACGAGTACCTCGCGATCATCGACGCAAAGACGGCGGCGCTGTTCTCGGCTGCGGCCGAAGTCGGCGCTGCGATTGCGTCGCGCCCCGCGGCCGAGCAGGCCGCGTTGAGGTCCTACGGTAGGAACTTGGGAATTGCCTTCCAGTTGGTCGACGATGCCCTCGACTACGCCGGCGACAGCACCCGCTTGGGCAAGTCGGTCGGAGACGATTTTCGCGAAGGCAAGATCACCCTTCCGGTCATTCTCTGCTTCCGGCGCGGTAACGAAACCGAGCGCGACTTCTGGAGGCGCACATTGACCGCTGGAGAGATTGGCGATGGCGATCTGGAGCACGCGCTTTCCCTGATGAGACGGCACAAGGCGATCGAAGCCACGTTCGAGCGCGCGCGTCACTACGGGGCGATCGCCACGGATGCGCTGGCGATTTTCCCGGATTCCAAGGAGAAGGCCGCGCTGACCGAAGTGGTCCAGTTCTGCGTCAGCAGGGCTTACTGAGAAGCCGCATGGGATTTCGCCTGCGGCTCAAGTCGCAATGTTCGCCGTGCAAACGATTCCGGGGTGTGGGACGCCTGCGACGAGATCGGCGCCGACTACACGATGATGGTCCATCGAGCGAACCGCTCCCTCCGCCGCACCGGAGATGATGTTCCCCGAGACCAGGCAGCGACCGGCCCCTGGAACCCCCGATACGCCGATGCCGATCCGTGAACGCCGGACGAGATTGGATGTGACGACGACGTCGCGCATGTAGCGCCCCCAGCCGACGAATATTCCCGCCGTCGGTGCTCCCTCTACGACGTTGCCGCTGACCACTGCGTCCGCCTCCACCGCGATCCCTTCACCCCGTTTGTCCCTCGGATCGTTTTCGCGACGGAAGAGATTGCGGACGAGATTCCCCTGGACGACGGCAAGCCGGCCGCCGTTGTTGAAGTTCGTGACCGAAATGCCCGCCGCCGCCGCATCGACGAGATTATTGGCGACGACGGCTCCCTCGAAGCCGGGCGCACCGGCTTGCTCCCCCGCGGCCTCGACGTACAACGCGACTTCGCCGAGCCTTTCGCAGCTGTTGTTCGCGATGTGGACGTTTCCGGCCTCGTTCGCGCGGATCGCCTTGAATGCGCAATCCGTGATCCGATTTCCCTGAACGAGGACGCTTCCCGCACGGAATACGTTGATGCCGTTGCCGCACTGGCCGCTGCCGCCGGACTTGGCGCGGACATGAGAGATCCGATTGCCGCGCAGGATCGTTCCATCCTCGCCGTGCTTGGACCGCCAGATCAGGATGCCGTTGTCGCCGCAATGGGCGGCGTCCCGGGGCGTGGTGTAGGAGGCGGGGCGGCGGCGTTGCGCGGAAGG